>NZ_CP014275.1:2716666-3033333 GCF_001578105.1 Martelella sp. AD-3
CCGTCCTTCAGAACGGCGTCGATATGGGCCGGATCGTCGATCAGGCGGCGCATCTCGGCATTGACCGGAGACAGGACATTGACCGCAAGCTCGGCCAGTGCCGGCTTGAACTGCGAGAATTGCTGCCCGCCATACTCGGTCAGCACATCGGCCTTGGTGCGATCAGAGAGCGCAGCAAAGATGCCGACGAGATTGTCAGCCTCGGGACGCCCCTTCAGCCCCTCGACCTCGCTCGGCAGCGCATCCGGGTCGGTCTTGGCCTTGCGGATCTTGCGGGCGACGGTGTCGGCGTCATCAGTGAGGTTGATGCGCGAAAGGTCGGAGGGATCCGACTTCGACATCTTCTTCGAACCGTCCTTGAGGCTCATCACGCGCGGCGCCGGTCCCTCGATCAGCGGCTCGACCATGGGGAAGAAGGCATGGACCGGCTGGTCGCCGACGGTGATGTCAACTCCGCTGCCGATCTCCTTGATCTTCTTGGCAAAATCAAGATTGAACTTCATGGCGATATCGCGGGTCAGTTCCAGATGCTGCTTCTGGTCGTCGCCGACCGGAACATGGGTGGCGCGGTAGACGAGAATGTCGGCCGCCATCAGGCTCGGATAGGCCAGAAGGCCGAGCGAGGCGTTCTCGCGGTCCTTGCCGGCCTTGTCCTTGAACTGGGTCATCCGGTTCATCCAGCCGATGCGGGCGACACAGTTGAAGATCCAGGCCAGTTCCGCG
Source organism: Martelella sp. AD-3 (assembly GCF_001578105.1). GTDB lineage: Bacteria > Pseudomonadota > Alphaproteobacteria > Rhizobiales > Rhizobiaceae > Martelella. The sequence goes on from NZ_CP014275.1 coordinate 2,717,390, forward strand.
TGCTGCGGCACGGCGGACTGGTTGAAGACGATATGCTTCACCGGATCGATGCCGGAGGCGAGATAGGCCGCCGTGATCGAACGCGTCTGGCTCTTCAGGTCATCATGGACGAGCTGCGCGGTGATCGAATGCAGGTCGACGACGCAGTAGATGCAATCCATCTGGTCCTGCAGGGCGACGAATTTGCGCAATGCGCCGAGATAATTGCCGAGATGAAGATTGCCGGTCGGCTGCACGCCGGAGAAGATTTGCGGCTTGAATTCGCTCATGTCATGGTCTCTTTCGGACGGGTGGAAGGCCCGGTCGGTTGAATTTCGATAGCGCTTATGCACCGCAGGCGGCTGCAGGTCAAACGGGCATGCGCCCTATCCTTTGCGGCCGCGCTTCACCAGACGCCCGAGCAGCGCGCGATTGACGCCGCCGGTGGCCAGAACCAGGCCGAAATAGACGATCGCGGCCAGGCCCAGCAGGATCAAAAGCCCGCCAAGCTGCTGCAGGAAGGCCGCCTCCGGCGCAAACCAGTGGGACATCCGCCCCGCCGCCAGCCGCACGGAAAAAGCCATGGCGATGGCGCTTGCGATGATCAGCGGCCCGCGCTTCATGAGCAGCCTGTCGAAGCGCAGATGACCGGTGATGACGAGAGTCGTCGCCAGCAGCAGAACATTGGTCCAGCCCGAGACGACCTCCGCAAGCGCGATGCCGCGTTCGGCGAGAATCGGAAACAGCGAGATCGCCAGGATCGAATTGATCACCACGGCCACGATCGTGAAACGCATCGGCAGCCTGGTATTCTCGCGCGCGTAAAATGCGGGCTGCAGCGCCTTGGTCAGCGCAAAGGCCGGCAGCCCGAAGGCATAGACCGTCATGATCGCCGCCACCAGCGCCGTCGTCTCCGGCCCGAAGGCGCCGCGCTCGTAAAGGACGCGGGTAATCTCCGGCGAAATCACCATCAGCCCGAAGGCCGCCGGAACCGTCAGGAACAGCACGAATTCGATCGTCCGGTTCTGGATATGCGAGGCTTCGGAAGCGTTGCCGGCTTTCAGCGCGCGCGACAGTTCCGGCAGCAGCACGACGCCGCCGGCAACGCCGACGACGCCGAGCGGCAACTGGTAGAGCCGGTCGGCATATTGCAGCGCCGAGATCGCCCCGTCCTTGCCGGAAGCGACCGCCTGGCCGATGATCTGGTTGATCTGGATGACACCGCCCGTGACCGCCGCAGGCACGGCGAGGGCGACAAGACGGCGGATTTTCGGCGTGATCTTCGGCAGGCGGAAGGTGAGGCGCATGCCGGCGCGGCGAACGTCGATATAGACGACGCCGAGCTGGATGATGCCCGCGCCGAGCACGCCCCAGGAGAGATTGCGCGCCATGTGTTCCGGATCAGCGCCCGCATAGACGCCATAGGCCAGAACCCCGATCAGCACGACATTGAGGAAGACCGGCGCGATGGCGGCGGCGAAATAGCGATGCAGCGAGTTCAGCATGCCGCTCATCATCGCCATCAGCGACATGCAGATGAGATAGGGGAACATGACCGAGGCAAGACGCACGGTCATTTCGAATTTCTCGACGTCATCGGCAAAGCCCGGCGCGATGATGAAGCGCACCAGAAGCGGCATCGCCAGTTCCATCGCCACGGTGATGACGAAGAGAAAGGAAAACAGGACGCCGAAGACCTGCTCGGCAAAACGCTTGGCGCCGTCCGGGCCGTTTTCCTCGATCTCCTTGGAAAACAGCGGCACGAAGGCGGCGTTGAAGGCGCCTTCGGCGAAAAGCCGGCGGAAAAGATTCGGAAAGCGGAAGGCGGCGTAGAACACGTCGGCCATGGCGCCATTGCCAAGGGCGGCCGCCATCATCGTCTCGCGGGCAAAGCCGAGCAGCCGGCTTGCGAACGTGGCGCCGCCGACCGTGGCGAACTTGCCGACGAGGCTCATGCTTCGGTTCCGTCCTCTTTTCGCGGCGTGTCCTGGCCGTTTTCCGCCGGCAGCAGCATGCCCTGCGGCATGCCCTTGCGATAGGCATCGCCCTTGTCTTCCAGCACGGCCTTCATCCGTTCGACGATCGCCGCCTGACGGTTCTCGTTGGTGATCTTGGCGCCGACGAGATCGGTCACGTAGAAGCTGTCGATCACCTTTTCGCCGAAGGTCGTGATGCGGGCCGTCTGGATATCGAGCGAGAGTTCGGAAAGCGTCTGGGTGACGTCGGCAAGCAGGCCGGTGCGGTCCAGACACTCGATCTCGATCACGGTGAAGATGTTGGAGAGCTTGTTGGTGACCGAGACATGCGTCGGCACAGAGAACGCGCGCACCGTGCGGCGCTCGCGCGTGCGCGCGGCAATCAGGTCGTTCAGGTGCTTGCGCCCGGTCAGCACATCCTCGATCAGCTTGCCGATCGTTTTGGCGCGGCGGAGTTCATCCGCATCGTCGTCAAAGGCGCGGTTGAGCAGGATCGTGTCGAGCGCGCGCCCGTCCGCCGTGGTGAATATCTGCGCGTCGGCGATATTCGCGCCGGTCGCGGCGCAGGCGCCGGCAATGATCGACAGGAGGCGCGGATGGTCGGGCGCAAGAAGCGTAAACTCGGTGATGTCGTGGAAGGCGTTGGTGCGCACCATGGTGGCAAAGAGCCGACGCTCCTTGTCCGCATCGCGGATGAAGCGGGCATGGCGCACCTGGTCTTCCAAGGGCACGGAGAGCATGTAGTTCTGATAGTGCAGATTGGCGTATTTGTGCCGCTCATTGTCGCCCCAGCCCTCGAGCGCATTGTCGAGCTCGTCGATCGCGTGCTCCGTGCGGGCCTTGCGGGAAACGGCGGAGAAACCGCCGGAAAGCAGGATTTCGGTCTCGTAATAGAGCGTGCGCAGAAGCTGGCCCTTCCAGCCGTTCCACACATCCGGCCCGACGGCGCGGATATCGCAGACCGTCAGGATCAGCAGCATGTTGAGCCGGTCGAGCGACTGGACCTTGTCGGCGAAATCGACCACCGTCTTGCGGTCGTTGAGGTCGCGGGTCTGCGAGGTCATCGACATCAGAAGGTGGAACTCGATCAGCCAGGCGACAAGCTCGGTCTGTTTCAAGGAAAGGCCGAGCCGGGGGCAGATCTTGCGCGCCAGCCGGGCGCCCGCAATCGAGTGGTCCTCCTTGCGGCCCTTGGCGACGTCGTGCAGCAGCACCGCCACGTAGAGCGCCGTCCGGTCCTCCACCGAGGTGATCAGCCGGGCGGCCAGCGGATGCATCTCGCTCTCGCCGCCGGCATTGTCGAGCTCGGAAAGCACATCGACGGCGCGGATCAGGTGCTCGTCCACGGTGAAGTGGTGATACATGTTGAACTGCATCATCGAAACGATGCGGCCGAATTCCGGCAGGAAGCGTCCGAGCACGCCCGCCTCGTTCATGCGGCGCAGATAAAGCGCCGGATTGTTGCGCGAGGTCAGGATCGACAGGAACAGCCGGTTCGCCTCCTCGTTCTCCCGAAGCTTCGCATTGATCAGCGACAGAGAGCGGGTGACGACCTTCAGCGCGTCGGGGTGGAACTCGAGATCGTTGATGACGGCGACGTAGAAGAAGCGGATGATGGCCACCGGGTCTTTCCTGAACACGTCCGGCTCGGCCAGCGCGATGCGGCCGCTGTCGGAGACGAATTCGATCGAGCCCGGGATCTTGCGCTGGCGCCTGGCGAATTTCGACCACACGGCCCGGGGAAGCGTGGGCGCGGCCTTGGCCTGCTGTTCCTCAAGGTCCGAACAGAAAATGCGGGTGAGATCGCCGACATCCTTGGCGACGAGGAAATAGTGCTTCATGAACCGCTCGACGGCGGAAAGGCCGGGCCGGTCCTGATAGTCGAGCGCCTCGGCGATCTCGCGCTGGATATCGAAGGAGAGCCGCTCCTCGGCCTTTCCGGTGAGAAAATGCATGTGGCAGCGCACGGCCCAGAGAAAGTCCTCGGCGCGCAGAAAGAGCTTCATCTCCTGGCGCGACAACACGCCGAGGTCGACGAGCTCCGTCGGTTCGGGCACCCGGTAGAAATATTTCGCGATCCAGAACAGCGTGTTGAGATCGCGAAGCCCGCCCTTGCCTTCCTTGACGTTGGGGACCACGAGATAGCGCGTGTCGAAGGATTTCTGGTGGCGCTGGTCGCGCTCGGCAAGCTTGGCGGCGATGAATTCCGGCGCACTGCCAGCAACCACCTCGTCGCCGAACCGGCGCTCCAGCGTATCGGCAAGCGATTTGCGGCCGACGATATAGCGCATCTCCAGGATCGAGGTGCGGATCGTCATGTCGGATTTGGAGAGCTTGATGCATTCGGCGACGCTGCGGGTCGCGTGGCCGACCTTCTGCCCCATGTCCCACAGCATGTAGAGCACATATTCGATCGACTTCAGCGTCTCGGCGCGGTCTGTGCCGTTGATCAGGAACAAAAGGTCGATATCGGAACCGGGCGCGAGCGTGCCGCGCCCGTAGCCGCCGACAGCCGTGATCGTGAACTCGTTGCTCGTCTCCGGGTAGATCGACTGGACCACAAGCGTATGCAGCGCGATCAGAATCTGGTCCTGCAGCCAAGAGATCCGGCGGGCGCATTCCAGGCCGCCGCCGTTTTCCTTAAGGATCGCATAGGCGCGCGCGCGCCCCGCGGCATTGACCTCTTTCAGCCGCGCAAGCACCGCCTGGCGCAGCTTGTCCGGGCTTCGGCTGTTCTTCCTGGCAAGGGATCGCAGTTCCGCATTCAGTTTCGCCGGGTCGAGAACCTCCGTCATCGCATGGATATCGGGCTGCGCCTTGCGCGCGCTGCTTTTGACGGCCTGCTCTGGAGCGCTTTCGCGCTGTTCGCTCGCGGATTTCTGCATGAACTTGCCTTTGTGCCTGCGGCCTTTCTGCCGCCGGTGTCGTCTTAAAGCAAATCACCCCTCAAGGGAAACATCATCCTCGATTTTCCGCTTCAGCGCATAGAGCGCGTCCAGCGCCTCGCGCGGGGTCATGTCGTCGGGCCTCAGGCCGTTCAGCATCGTCTCGACTTCGGAGGGTTTCGCCTCGGGTTCGGGCGCGCGGATTGCCGCCTGGAAGAGCGGCAGGTCATCGATCAGGCTTGCCGCCGGGTTCTTGCGGTCGGCATCCTCGAGCCGGGCCAGCACGTTTTTCGCCCGCTTGACGACGGCTGAGGGAAGACCGGCAAGACGGGCGACCTGAATGCCGTAGGAGCGATCCGCCGCCCCCGGTCCGACCTCGTGCAGGAACACGACCTCGCCCTTCCACTCCTTCACCCGCATCGTGGCATTGACGAGACGCGGCAGCTTTTCCGAAAGCGCGGTCAGCTCGTGAAAATGGGTGGCGAACAGGCCGCGGCAGCCGTTCACGTCATGCAGGTGTTCCACCGTCGCCCAGGCGATCGAAAGACCGTCGAAGGTCGCTGTGCCCCGGCCGATCTCGTCAAGGATAACGAGCGAGCGCGGTCCCGCCTGATTGAGGATCGCCGCCGTCTCCACCATTTCGACCATGAAGGTCGAGCGCCCGCGCGCCAGATCATCGGACGCGCCGACGCGGGAAAACAGCCGGTCGACAATGCCGATATGGGCGCTTGCCGCCGGCACATAGGCGCCGGTCTGGGCAAGGATCGCGATCAGCGCGTTCTGCCGCAGGAAGGTCGACTTGCCGCCCATGTTCGGCCCGGTCAGAAGCCAGAGCCGGCCCCTGTCGCCGCTTTCGGGCGAAAGCGTGCAGTCATTGGCGACAAAGGGACCCGCCGACTGGCGCGCGAGCGCCTGTTCGACCACGGGATGGCGTCCGCCCCTGATCTCGAAGGCCGTGGTGTCGTCAACCATCGGCCGGCAATAGGCCTCCGCCTCGGCCAGAAGGGCGAAACCGGCGGAAACATCGAGCACGGAAAGCGCATGGGCGCCCTGCTTCAGCCGCTCGGCGGTCTCGACGACGGCCCGGCGCAGTCCCTCGAAAGTCTCGAGCTCGATCGCCAGCGCCTCGCCTGCAGCATTGGCGATCCGGCTTTCCAGGTCGGCAAGCTCGGCGGTGGTGAAGCGCATCGCATTCGCCATGGTCTGGCGATGGATGAATTTGGCCTTTGCCGCGTCGCCCTCCGTCAGCGCCCTTGAATTGCCGCTGGTCACCTCGATGAAATAGCCGAGCATGTTGTTGTGCTTGATCTTCAGCGCCTTGACGCCGGTCTCCTCGGCATATTGCGCCTGAAGACCCGCAATCACCCGCCGCGACGTGTCGCGCAGGCCGCGCGCCTCGTCGAGCCGCTCATTGGCGCCCTCGCGCACGAAGCCGCCGTCGCGCTTCAGGAGCGGCAGTTCGTCGGCAAGCGTTGCGGCAAGCGCGGCCTCCAGATCGCCGGGCATGTCGGCAAGCGCTTCAAGCGCGCCGGAAAGCTCTTCCGGCAGCGCGGCCGGCTTCAGGAGATCCGCGATCGCGCGCGCGACGTCCAGTCCCCTCAGAATCGCCCCGAGGTCGCGCGGCCCGCCGCGATCGAGCGCCAGCCGCGACAGCGCGCGCGGCATGTCGGGCAATTGTTTCAGGTGGTCGCGCAGCGTGGATGACAGGCTGACCTCGTCGAGAAAGAAGCCGACCGAATCGAGACGTCGGTGCACGTCTTCCGGGTCCGTCAGCGGCGACATCAGCCGCTCGCACAACAATCGGGCGCCACCGCTGGTCACGGTCCGGTCGATGGCCTTGAGAAGCGAGCCGTCGCGCCCGCCATTCATGGTGCGCACCAGTTCCAGATTGGTGCGGGTCGCCGGGTCGATGAACATCGATCCCGACCCGCCGTCCTGCTCGGGAATGCCGAGCGCGGGGCGCTCGTTGATCTGGGTTTTCTCGACATAGGCGACGGCGGCGGCGGCGGCCGAAAGCTCGGACCGCGAAAACCGGCCAAAGCCGTCGAGCGTCGCCACGCCGAAGAAGCGCGACAGCCGGTCCTTCGCCGTGGCGCTGTCGAAAAGCACGGCCGGCTGCGGCGCGACGGCGCGGCCGAGAAGATCGAAGACGGGCCGCAGCCTCTCTTCGGCAAAGAGCGTGTCGGAGACGATCAGCTCGCGCGGCTCGACCCGCATGATATCGGCGGCAAGCCGGCTTTCGGACGTGGCACAGAGCCGGAAGACGCCGGTGGAAATGTCGATCCAGGCAAGCCCGTAGGCAGCCTCCCCCTCGCCCTTCACCCGCGACAGCGCCATCAGGAAATTGCTCTCGCCGGGGGCCAGCAGTTTTTCTTCCGTCAGCGTGCCGGCGGTGACGAGCCGGGTGACATCGCGCCGGACGACGGACTTCGCGCCGCGCTTCTTTGCCTCGGCGGGATCTTCCGTCTGCTCGCAGACGGCGACGCGAAAGCCGAGGGCGATCAGCTTCTGGAGGTAATCATCGGCCGCATGGACCGGCACGCCGCACATCGGGATATCGCGGCCCAGATGCTGGCCGCGCTTTGTCAGCGTGATCGACAGCGCCCGAGCCGCTTCAACGGCGTCATCGAAGAACAGCTCGTAGAAATCGCCCATGCGATAGAACAACAGGAGATCGGGATTGGCCGCCTTGATCTCGATATACTGCTCCATCATCGGCGTTGCCGATGCCCGGCTTTCTGCAGAAATCAGTTCTTCGGTCGGAATACGATTATCGTCTGCCACGGCGCACGCTCGAAATGAAGGGAATTGCCCTCTTCATCTGTCATGATTTTTTGCGGCTCGAAAGTGTCGGCGGCAAGAAAGCTGGGCAAAACGTGATGGCGACGGGGCGGGTTGCGAACGGCCGGAAGCAGACTTGCTGAAAGTTCAGCCGATTTCAGGCTGTCTATTCCTGCGGAAGCCTTGCAGCAAAAAATCTCTCCCCTTGAGGGAGATTGTTGGGGGGGGGGCTATGCGGCACGCTCCAAAAATTCAGCTCGCGAATCGGCCGGCGTCGGCGCCGTAATAGTTGATATAGCGGTCGGAGATCGAGGCGATCGGCAGAACCACGAGCACGTCGGTCGTGTTGAAGGCGTGGTCGATCACCGCCCCCTCGCCGACCATCGCGCCAAGGCGCAGATAGCCCTTGATCAGGGGCGGCAGGCCGGTGAGCGCCCGGCGTCCGGACGCTTCCTCCGCGCTCATCAGGTTCATGTCGACGGCGAGTTCGGGCCGCGCGTTGACCGCCCATTCGCCCGTGGCGCGGGCATTGTGGTGGAGGAAAGAGAGCGCCATGGCGTGGTCTTGCGGGTTGGTGCCGTGGAAGGAGGCGCAACCGAACATGACGCCGATATTGTGCTTCAGCGCATAGGCCCAGTTCCCCTGCCAGAGCAGTTCGACGGTGCGCTTGCTGCGGTAGTCCGGCAGCACGCAGGAGCGGCCGAGCTCCATGAAGCGGACATCGGGATGGCGTGCGACGAGCTTGTCGGTCTGGTATTCGCCATCGGAATAGAACCCGCCGTTCTCCATCGCCACCTCGTGGCGCAGAAGCCGGTAGGTCGCCACGATCTGGTCCTCGACATCGCCGTCAAGCTTGGTGTCGAGCACCAGAAGATGGTCGCAGATCTCGTCCCAGCGATCGAAATCCCGCCTGGCGCGCATGGCCTCCGCCGGCAGGCGGGCCTGCATCTCATCGACGAAGACGCGGTAGCGCACCGCCTGCGCAGCCTCTATCTCGCCGGGCGTGCGGGCAATGCGGGTTTCAAGCGAGCCTATACGGCCCAGGATACCTTCCTGCAGCAGCGCCGTGCTGACAGCCGCCCCTCCGGCGCGTTCGGCAGCCTGAAGAAGATCGAGCGCTTCCATGGTCATCGCGTGTTCCGGATCGTTCATCTTGGATGTCATAAACCATCTCACTGCGACACGTTCGTGACAGTCGCATCCCGCCATTCTGGAGGTCACTTTGTTAAAAAGAGGTCCTCTCGCGTCAATTTTCCGCTGCCTCTCATGTGCCTTCGAGGCACGGTCCCAACCGTGAAAAGACTAGTACATGGAGCAGGCGAGGTCCAGAAGGTTTTGACGCGCCGTCAACATCCGGGGGCCATCCGGGGCTGAAACGGCCTCACGGCAATGCCTTGATGTTCAAGCGCTTTCTAATGTGAGCGCGGGCATGCCCGGGTCAGCCATCATCACGTCCGGGGCTTTTGAACAGGAACTCCTGGACGAAGATCATCACCGCGCCGACCGTGATGTAGCTGTCGGCGAGGTTGAAGATCGGGAAGGTCCAGCCGCCGACATGGAAGCGGATATAGTCGACCACGTGGCCATAGATGAAATGATCGAGAATATTGCCGAGGGCGCCCGCGACGACGAGCGCAAAGCCCAGCAGCGCCCAGCTCTGCCCCGGCGCGGTCTTGCGCCAGAGATAGATGACGACCGCGACGATGACGAGCCGCATGCCGACCAGCGCCCAGCCGTTCGTATCCGACAGAAGCGAAAAGGCGATGCCGGGATTATAGGTCTTGAACAGGCCCAGGAACGGCAGGACGTCGATGGTCCGGTGGAACGGCAGATAGAGCTCGACCGCATATTTGATCGCCGCATCGAGGAGCAACGCGATGGCGACGAAGGCGATGGCGGGGCCAGAGCGCGAAAGCGGCGATCTCATCGGCTTTTCTCCGGTGCGTCGAGCGAAAGCAGGTGGCGGCGCGCCTCATAGAGCATGACGCCGGTGGCAACCGCGAGGTTGAGCGAATCAGCCCTGCCCTGTTGCGGTATGCGGGCAAGCCGCCCCGATCCTTCGGCGAGTTCGACGGGAAGCCCCTGCTGCTCGTTGCCCATCAGAAGCACGACCGGCTTCTTCGTGTAGTCGATGGTCCGGTAGTCGACGGAGCCGGCAAGATGGGTGGCGACGATCTCGGCGCCGCTCTTCTGCGCCCAGTCCAGGAACGCGCGCGGCTCGGCGCGCGAGACCGGAAGCGCGAAGACCGAGCCCATGGTGGCGCGCACGGTCTCGAGCGAAAACGGATCGGTGGTCTCGCCGACGAGGATGACGCCGGCCGCGCCCGCCGCATCGGCTGTGCGGATGATGGTGCCGAGATTGCCGGGATCGCGCACCCGGTCGAGCGCCACATAGGTCTCGTCCCTGGCCGGGCGGATCTCGGCAAGCGGGCGGTAATGGCTTTCGAAAATGCCGACGACCATCTGCGGATTGTCGCGCCGGGTGATCGCCGAAAGCACCTTTTCGGAGACCTCAAGCACAAGACCGCCGGAGGCGATCGTCTTGGCGGCGACCTTTTCCACCTGCGCCTTGCCCTTGGCCGCCTTGGCATAGATCAGCGTGCGGATCGACCAGTCGAGCTCCAGCGCGTCGATGACGAGCTTCAGCCCCTCGGCCATGAAGGTTCCGGTCTCCTCGCGGTGCTTCTTCTGCGACAGCGCGCGGATATCCTTGATGATCGGATTGGAAAGGGAGGTGACTTCCTTCACCGTTCCGACGCGCGGCGCGCGCCTCTCGTCTCGCTCGAAGCTCATTGGGGCAACCACCGCGCATAAAGGGATGTTGATAGGGCGCGGCCGGGCTGATCGCCGGAGAGCCCCGCCTCGCGAATGACAAGCTCGCCCGATTCGACGACGCCGCCGAAACCGCGCATCGTCTCCATCATCAGCTCGTGAACCGAATAGAAGCTGGCGCGGATCGAATAGGCCGTCAGCACGAAGCCGAGCGCGTCCGGCTTCAGGATCGCGCGGCAGAGGTCCAGCATTCTAGGCAGGTGCTCGAACAGCTGCCAGACCTCGCCATTCGGCCCGCGTCCGAATTTCGGCGGATCGGTGAGGATGATGTCGTAGTGGTTGCCGCGCCGTTCCTCGCGCTCGATGAACTTCATCGCATCGTCGCAGATCCAGCGGATCGGGCGGTCGTTGAGGCCGGAGAGCGCCTGGTTCTCGCGGGCCCAGCCGATCGCCTTCTTCGAGGCGTCCACATGGGTCACTTCCGCGCCGGCGGCGGCGGCGACCAGCGAGGCGACGCCGGTGTAGCCGAAGAGATTGAGCACCTTGGGCGGGGCCTTGCGGCCGGACGCCCCTTCCAGGACATCGCGCATCCATTGCCAGTGGGCCACCTGTTCGGGAAATACGCCGACATGGCGAAAGGCGGTGAAGCGGCCGAGAAAATCGATGTCCATGATCCGCAGCGGCCAGGTCTCGCCGAGGGCGGCCTTGGGAAAGCGCCAGCGCCCCATGCCGTCCTCGTCCGTATCGCCGGTGAAGATCGCATCGGCATTGGCCCAGATCTTCTCATCAAGAAGCGGCGGCCAGAGCGCCTGCGCCTCGGGGCGGACGATTCGATAATCGCCATATTGCTCGAGCTTCAGCCCGTGGCCGCTGTCGATCAGATGAAAACCGTCGGCGGTGACGGACTGGAGAATGCGCGGCACGCGCTCGGCCGGCCGTTCGCCGTCCCGCAGCGCGATCCACTGCGGCTCCGGCTGGCGGCTGCGGCGCTCGTTCTGCTTTTCCGCCGGGGCGCCGCCTTGTCGCTTGTCGGCCCGGCGCACATCCTTGCGCGGCCGGTCAGGCTTGGCCTGCGGCTTGCCGCCGGCTTTGGTGCGGCGCGTCTTGTCCGGTCTGGAAGGCGTCATGAAAGGCGATCATCCCGCAATGGTCGAAAGCTGCGGTTTATCAGCCCCGTCGTAAAAATGGCAAGTCTTCTCGCGCCGTCTCAGGAAGACGGAAGCTGATCGAGCGGGCGGGCAGTCGAAACTTCGGCGCTCGGCGCCTTCCGCTTGTCGGCCTCCGCACGCCATAGTGCGGCCTCGCGCTTGCTGGACTTTGCCGTCCTGCGGTGCTTGCGCTGGGAAATCCAGGTAAACAGCGCGCCAAGCAGAATGCCGAGAATGAATGCGATGAAGATGTAGACGAAGAAGGGAGCGGAGACGGCGAGCACGCTGTCGCTGGCATTGAAAGGGTTGAGCGCCATGGTGACGGACTGCCGGTTGGCAACCGACAACAGGACGAGCACCACCCCGATGGGCAGCAGAATGATGAGATTGACAAGCTTTGACATCATGCGCCTCGAACGCGTTTCATTTTCCCGGCGATCCGGCCTGCCCCTTATTTGTCGTCTTTCTGGTCGGGGTTGAGGCGCTCGCGCAATTCCTTGCCGGTCTTGAAGAAAGGGACCCATTTTTCTTCGACGAAAACGGTGTCGCCGGTGCGCGGGTTCCGTCCCGAACGCGAAGGGCGGTTCTTGACCGAAAACGCGCCGAAACCGCGCAACTCCACCCGGTTGCCCGCCGCCAGCGCATCCGCGATCTCGTCCAGAATAGCGTTCACGATATTTTCGACATCGCGGTGATAGAGATGCGGGTTACGCGCCGCAACAATCTGTACCAATTCCGACTTGATCACACCCAGCCCCTCAACTCTCTGATTTTCATTGCCAATCAGTCTGCCCGACAGACACAAGCCCGTCAACAAGACCGGTCTGGCGAAGGATATCCTCGCTGACAAACCAGCCAAGTCCGAGCGATTCGAGCAGCCTTGCCCCCATTTTCGCCAGGCCGACCCCGAAACCATCTCTGTTTACGTTATCCCAAGACCTGATTTCAAGGGAGTCAGAAACGCCGTTTGCGGCCAGATAGGCCATTATTTCGTCCCGACCGCCGATTTCATCGACCAGTCCGGCCTCAACCGCCTGCCGACCGGTCAGTATCCTTCCGTCGGCAAGCTCCAGCGCCCTTTCTCGCGACATGTCCCGGCGCGCGGCGACAAGATCGACGAACCAGTCATAGCTGTCCATCACCAGGGCGCGGACCATGGCCTGGGCCTCCTGGCTCGCGTCGTTGAAGGGCGATGGTTCCGCCTTCATCGGCGCCGACTTGATCGCATCCACGGAGACGCCGATCTTGTCGAGCAGTTCCTTCGCCTGCGGATAAAGAAAGATGACGCCGATCGAGCCGGTGATCGAGGTGTCGCCGGCAAAGATGCGGTCGCCGGCCAGCGCGATCATGTAGCCCGCCGAGGCCGCCTGGGTGCGGATTTCGCTGACGACGGGCTTCCTCTCGGCCACCTGGCGCAGGGCCTTGTAGAGCGCCTCGCCGCCGAATGTCGTGCCGCCGCCGGTCGACAGCGACACGACCAGCGCCTTTGCCGCCGGATCCTCGCCGATCTCGCGGATCGTCTCGAGCATCACCGGATCGTCGGCGACCACGCCCGAGACCGACAGTTGCGCGATATGCGGGCGCGCCAGCATGGTTCCCGGCTCCGCGCCGCCATAGGCCTTGTAGAGGGCAACCACGAAAAGGACGGCGACCACGAGCGCGGCTGCGCGCCACCAGCCGACGCGCCGCCTCAAACGCCTGCGCTCCAGGATTTCCGATAGATTCATCAACGCCCTCACAGTGATTTGAACGGCGCGCAGGTCCGCCGCGCTTGGCGAATGTGCGTGCGACACTCATCTGATGTCAATCGCGCATGGACCGTTTTTCGGCCGCCAACTTGTTATGGCCGGCAAAACATAATACCCATGGCCCTTGAGAGGCAACGGCTTTGGCCGAGGCGAACCCCGAAACGGCCGGGGGACGACAGAGGCCCGCGGGCGACGAGACGACACGAGATGAGCATTGCGACCACTGCACACGGCGGCAACCGACCGTCGATCGAGGAAAGCTTCCGCAAGGCGCGGCGGCATTCCGGCCATGTGCGCCGCCTCAAGGTCCTGCTGCCGCTTGCCGCCGTGCTGATCACGATCGGGCTGATTGCCGCGACCTTCCTGCGCTCGATCGTGCCCGACAATATCACGCTCGACGCCGCCTCGATCGAAAACGGCATGATCGTCATGACCAATCCCGGCATGTCGGGCCGCAATTCCGACGGCATCCGCTACTCGCTGAAGGCCGAGCGCGCGCTGCTGCCCGCCGCCAATCCCGACGACAGCACCGTGCTGCTCGAAAACGTCATCGCCACCGTTCCGGTCGAAGACAGCGTGACGGCCGTGGTCGACGCGACGCGCACGCTCTACGACCGCGCCACGGAGAAACTGACGATCAACGAACCCTTCACCATCGAGCTTTCCAACGGCATGCATGCGGATTTCACGTCGGCCGAAATCGACATCAAGGCCGGAACGCTCTCCAGCGACACGCCGGTCTCCGTGAGGGCGCCGCAGGCATCGGTGGTTGCCGAAAACGTGAATATCATCGATAACGGTCAGAAAATCCGCTTTGGCGGCGGCGTTCATGTCACGCTGTCGCCCTCGGCACTGGCCCGCACCGGACAATGAGGTTTCGGATGGATCTGAGCAATTTGAAAATCTGCGCGCCGCGCCGCTCGACTGCGGCAACGCTGGCGCTTTTATGCGCGCTGGCGCTGCCGGCGGGTGAGAGCCTTGCCCAGTCGACCCAGACAAGCGGCTTCCAGCTTTCGGGCGACGAGCCGATCGACATCGACGCCGACGAATTTGAGGTGGATGACGCCACCAAGCTGATCACCTTTTCCGGCAATGTCGTCGCCGTCCAGGGCGACAACCAGGTCAAGGCCGGCAAGATGACGGTCCGCTATGCCGGCGGCTCGACCGGGATCGCGTCCGGCCAGGGCGATATCGAGCGGATCGACCTCAGCCAGTCGGTGCAGCTTCTCACCGACACGCAGACGGCCACCGGCGACACCGGCTATTTCGACATGGTCACCCAGCACTTCGTCCTCGAGGGCAAAGAAGTAGTGCTGAAGGAAAGCGGCAATGTCTTCGTCGGCTGCAAGCTCACCGTAGACATGAACACGAGCCAGGCCAAGCTGGATGCCTGCGGCAAGCGGGTGCAGATCAGGCTCAACCCGCAATCGCGGCCAGGCAACTGATCCCGCATGCCGAAGACAACGACAAGAAAAACGCTCTCCATGGCAGAGCGCCCGTCCGTGACCGCAACAGCGCCCCGCAACGGCGATCCTGACCGGGAGAACGGCCGTTACGACGGAACGCTGATCGCGCAGGGGCTGACCAAGACCTATCGCAGCCGGCGCGTCGTCAACGGCGTATCTCTCGTGGTCCGCCGCGGCGAGGCCGTGGGCCTGCTCGGCCCCAACGGTGCGGGCAAGACCACCTGTTTCTACATGATCACCGGCCTGGTGCCCGTCGATGAGGGCTCCATCGCGCTGCATGGCCGCGACGTCACCGGACTGCCGATGTATCGCCGCGCCCGCCTCGGCGTCGGCTATCTGCCGCAGGAAGCCTCGATCTTTCGCGGCCTCTCGGTCGAAAATAACATCCGCGCCGTGCTCGAACTGACGCCCCTGAAGAAGAAGGAGCGGGAAGAGAAGCTCGAGCAGCTGATGGAGGAATTCGGCATCGCCAGGCTGCGCAAGACGTCGGCCGTCGCGCTTTCCGGCGGCGAGCGCAGGCGCCTCGAGATCGCGCGCGCGCTTGCGACCGATCCCGCCTTCATGCTGCTCGACGAGCCCTTTGCCGGCGTCGACCCCATTTCGGTCGCCGATATCCAGAACCTGATCCGCCACCTGACCCGGCGCGGCATCGGCGTCCTGATCACCGACCACAATGTTCGCGAGACGCTCGGCATGATTGACCGCGCCTACATCATCCACGCCGGCGAGGTGCTGACGCACGGCAAGGCGGACGAGATCGTCGCCAATACCGATGTGCGCCGCTTCTATCTTGGCGACAATTTCAGCCTGTAGACAGGCCTGGCCGCCATGCGGATTCCGGCTTGATTGCGAAGCAATTTTTGTGCCAGTCTCCTTTCCGTACACTTTGATTTGTTCAGCACGCATCCGCACGCCGCTGTCGGCAGGCCGTTGCGATCGGAGGGTTATGCTCGCGTCATGGCACTAAGCGCCAATCTTCTTCTCCGACAGAACCAGTCGCTCGTGATGACGCCGCAACTGATGCAGTCCATCCAGCTGCTCCAGATGCCGCATGCGGAGCTCTGCCAGTTCATCGCCCAGGAGGTTGAGAAGAACCCGCTTCTGGAGGTCGCCGGCGAAGAGGGCGGACCGGAGGATCGGCCGGAAGCCGCCGAACCGCAGGAGAGCGACGGCGCCGACCTTTCCAGCGACTGGTATTCCGACGACCGGCAGGCCAATGGCGCCGCCCGGCTCGGCGACAGCCTCGACAGCAATTTTGACAGCGCTTACGGCGAAGACGGCCCCTCCGCGCGGCCGGACGCCCCCGAACTGATGAGCCAGTGGAAATCGATGCCGGGCACGCTCGGCGGCGACGACCATGTCGACCTCGACGAGTTCGTCGCCGGCAGGCCGTGCCTGCGCGACCATCTGACCGACCAGATCGCGCTCACCTTCAGGCGCTCCGACGAACAGGCGATCGCCCGCCACCTCGTCGACTATCTCGACGAGGCCGGCTACTTCCGGGGAGACACGAAGGAGATCGCCGAACGGGCCGGGCTGGCCGTCGTCAGGCTGGACACGGTGCTGGAACGGCTGAAAACGCTCGATCCGCCCGGCATCTTCGCCCAGTCGCTGTCCGACTGCATGCGCCAGCAATTGCTGCAGACCGATGATCTCACCCCGGCCATGGCGGTTCTGGTCGACAATCTCGAGCTGGTGGCGCGCCGCGATTTCACCAGGCTGAAGAAACTTTGCGGGGTGGAAGAGCAAGACCTCCTGGCGATGACGCAGACGCTTCGCCGGCTGAACCCGAAGCCGGCCGGCGCCTTTTCCAGCCAGCCGCCCGAATCGGTCCTGCCCGACGTCATCGTCTCCGCCCGCAAGGAAGGCGAATGGCAGGTGGAGCTCAATCCGGACACGCTGCCGCGCGTTCTCGTCAACCGCTCCTACCTCACCGAAATCAAGGCCTCGCGCGGCATGTCGGCGGCCGATGATGCCTTTCTCAACACCTGCCTGCAGACGGCGAACTGGCTGACGCGCAGCCTCGACCAGCGCGCCCGCACAATCCTGAAGGTCGCAAGCGAGATCGTGCGCCAGCAGGACGCCTTTCTCAAGCACGGCGTCGACCATTTGCGCCCGCTCAACCTGAAGACGGTCGCCGACGCAATCAAGATGCACGAATCGACCGTCAGCCGCGTCACCTCCAACAAGTTCGTCCTGACCCCGCGCGGCCTGTTCGAGCTGCGCTATTTCTTCTCCGTCTCGATCGCCTCCGACCAGGCGGACGGCAGCGCGCTTTCGGCGGAGTCGATCCGCCACAAGATCCGCCGCATGATCGCCGCGGAGACGCCGGAAGCGGTCCTTTCCGATGATGACATCGTTTCCGCGCTGAAGGACGAAGGCATCACGCTCGCCCGCCGGACCGTGGCAAAATACCGCGAGGCGATGTCGATCCCCTCCTCCGTCCAGCGCCGCCGCGAAAAACGCGCCTATGCCAGGGTCGTCGGCGCCTGAGGCGCGACCGGGGCGGCCCCGGCAAAAGCGCCGGCGTGATTGACTTCCGCCAACATGAACGGTAGAGCATCCGCCGCAAGAGGGGCGCCGCCTCAGCAAGGGAGACGGGACGCAGATGCTCCGGGACCGGGAACAGCGGCAAACCGACCGCACCCGGCGGCAAAAAATCGCACGAAGAATATTGCGGAAATCCCGCTGGCAAACGGCTGAAAAATGCCCAAATGAGTTATGATGACAAGGTGTCATCTGAGTGCCGTCCCGGTCACCGGAGGGCCATGCCTGGAAGTTCTTGGAGGAGAACAGGGCTTGGCTTAAACTGGTGCCCGCAAACGATAGAAGAAGGGAAGATCCATGAGTGTTCGCGTCTCGGGAAAACAAATGGAAGTCGGAGAGGCTTTCCGTGAAAAAATCGAAGACCAGATCGAGGAAGCGGTCACCAAATATTTCGACGGCGGCTATTCCGGCCAGGTAACGGTCGAGAAGTCCGCGGGCGGTTTCGAGGCGGACTGCAAGGTCCATCTCGACAGCGGCGCCGTGCTGCATGCAGCCGGCAAGGCGCACGACCCCCAGGCCGCCTTCGAGGCAGCATTCGAACGCATCGCCAAGCGCCTGCGCCGCTACAAGCGCAAGCTGAAGGACCATCACCAGGGCAACGGACACGCCGATTTCGCCGAGGTCGCCTATTCGGTGATGGACCTGCCGCAGGAGGACGAGGGCGAGATACCGGAAGACTACGCGCCGGCCATCGTCGCGGAAGCCAAGACCGAGGTCCGCACCATGGCGGTGGCCACGGCCGTCATGGCGCTCGACATGACCGACAAGCCGCTGATGCTGTTCCGCAACCCGGACAACAAGACGCTCAACATCGTCTATCGCCGCCCGGATGGCAATATCGGCTGGATCGACACAGCCGGCATCAAGGGCTGAACCCACGCAAGCGGGTGCCGTTCAGGCGCCCGCCCTCAAGCCGCAACCCAGGATACCAGGATATGGCCCTTGACGACCTGCTGAAACAGGAGGCGATCATCCCCGCCCTCAAGGCAAACTCCAAGAAGCAATTGCTGCAGGAGTTGGCCGCCAGAGCGGAGGCCGTGACGGGAATTCCCGAGCGCGAGATCTTCGAAGTGGTGCTCCAGCGCGAGCGCCTCGGCTCTACCGGTGTCGGCAACGGCATCGCCATACCCCACGGCAAGCTGCCGAAACTTGACCACATCTGCGGCGTGTTCGCCCGCCTGCAGCATCCCGTCAATTTCGAGGCGCTTGACGACCAGCCGGTCGATCTCGCCTTCCTGCTGCTGGCCCCCGAAGGCGCCGGCGCCGATCATCTGAAGGCCCTGTCGCGCGTGGCGCGGCTCCTGCGCGACCAGGACCTGGTCAAGAAGCTCCGGGCCTCCGATTCGGAAAGCGCGATCTACGCCTTCCTGAACACCGATCCGGATTCGTCGGCGGCCTAGAGTATCGGGGCGATTGATTGGTATCGCCCCGATACTATAGAGCGCCGTGCGTCCTTTTGGACGCACAAGGACGCTCTAACTTATTGAATTTGCGCATCGGCTCGAAAATCGATTCCGATTTTCGAGCCGATGCGCTAGATTCTTTCTCTTGACGCGTCGGGTTAACGAAAAACCGGATTCCGCTTTTTCGCCCGACGCTCCAGCCACCCGGCCTCGACTCACCGTCAAAAAAGGCGTCCCGCGGCAGCGAAACGCCCTTGATTCCCGTGATTGCGAAAACGCGCCTATTCCGGTTTGTCCTCACCGGCCTGCTGCGCGAGATCGGCTTTCGGCCCGCCCTTGGAAACGCCGACCATGGCCGGACGGAGAACCCGGTCGCCGATCATGTAGCCGGTCTGGACCACCTGAACGACCGTGTTGGCGGGAATTTCCGGGTTCGGAACCTCGAACATCGCCTGGTGGAAATGCGGATCGAATCTCTGCCCTTCCGCCTCGATCGTCTTCACGCCGTGGCGCTCCAGCGCCGACAGCATGGAGCGTTCGGTCATCTCCACGCCCTCGATGAAGCCCTTGATCTCCTCGGTCCGTTTGTCCTCGGGAATGGAATCGAGCGCCCGGCGCAGATTGTCGGACACGCCGAGCATGTCGCGCGCAAACGCCGTGACCGAATAGGCCTTGGCGTCTTTCACGTCGCGCGCCGTGCGCCGGCGCAGGTTTTCCATTTCGGCGGCAAGCCGCAGCAGCTGGTCGCGCTGCTTCTCGTTTTCCTCACGCAGGAGATCGATCGGATCGGGTTCGGCAACTTCGCCATCCGCGGGCTCCCCGGCAGGCGCATCCGCCTCAAGGTCGACCACCGTCTCGTTGATTTCCTCGTCAGTGCCGTTCTTCTTGGTCTCGTCGGTCATGACGTCTCCGCACGTTGCAGTTTGTTCTTGAATCTCTCGGGCCACGATATCGAGCTTCACTCCCGAAAAATCAAGGCCCTCCCCCGGTATTCGCGCGCAGCCTTCAGCGAGAGCGCGACATGCGCGACAGCAGATGGGCCGTATAGTCGACCATCGGCACGACCCGGGCATAGTTGAGCCGCGTCGGCCCGATAACGCCGACCGCGCCGACGACCTGGTTGTCGCTGTCGCGATAGGGCGCGACGACGAGCGAGGAGCCCGACAGCGAAAACAGCTTGTTTTCCGAGCCTATGAAGATGCGCACGCCCGAACCGCTTTCGGCCAGGCTGATGAGCTCGATCAGGCTTTCCTTCTTCTCAAGATCGTCGAACAGCATCCTCAGGCGATCGATATCGGCGGCATCGGCAACGCCTTCGAGCAGATTGGCCCGGCCGCGCACGATCAGCTGCCCGGGCCTGCCGTCTTCCGTGCTGCCCGACCAGACGGCGAGCCCGCGCCCGACGAGATCCTGCGAAAGCTGGTCAAGCTCGTGGCGAACCTCGTCCTTCAGCCGCGCGAGAACCGTCCTCAGTTCCGGCAGGGTCTGGCCGTTGAGATGCGCGTTGAGGAAATTGGCCGCCGCCGTCAGCTGCGAGGAGGTCGTGCCGGCCGGCAGGTCGATGATCCGGTTCTCCACCTCGTTATGCTCGCCGACGAGCACCGCAAGCGCCTTTGTCGGTTCCAGACGGATGAATTCGACATGCTTGAGCACGGCGTTGCTCTTGGACGTCATCACCAGCCCCGCCCCGCGTGACATGCCGGAAAGCATCTGGCTTGCCTCGTTCAGAAGCCCGTCGACCGGCTGGCCGCGATCGACGCCCTGCATATGACGCTCGATCTCGGAACGTTCGCTTTCGGCAAGGTCGCCGACCTGCATATAGGCATCGACGAAGAAACGCAGTCCGCTCTCCGTCGGCAGTCGGCCGGCGGACACATGCGGCGCGTAGATCAGGCCGAGCTCCTCCAGGTCGCTCATCACATTGCGCACCGAGGCCGGCGAAAGCGACATCGGCAGAAGCCGCGACAGGTTGCGCGAGCCGAGCGGTTCGCCGCTTTCAAGGTAGCTCTCGACGATCGCACGAAACACCTCGCGCGAGCGATCGTCCAGTGTCATTGCCGAATTGTCTGCGCGTCGATCTGCTGTCATGCTTCCAGTGGCCGGATGGTTCGTCTGCTTCGCCCATTAATATAGTGTCGGCGCCGCGCTTCGCAATTCGTCTTTGCAGCGGCGCGGCCTGCCGTTTTTCTTTGCAAAAGCCGCCTCTTCCTTCTAGAACCGCCGCAACCGAAACCGGAAGGACCACACCATGCGGCCATCAGGCAGACAACTCAACCAGATGCGCAACGTTTCCTTCGAGCGCGGCTTTTCCAAGCACGCGGAAGGCTCCTGCTTCGTCAAATTCGGGGATACGCATGTGCTGTGCACCGCCTCCCTCGAAGAGCGCGTTCCGCCGTGGCTGCGCAATGGCGGCAAGGGCTGGGTGACCGCCGAATACGGCATGCTGCCGCGCGCGACCGGAGAGCGCATGCGCCGCGAGGCTTCCTCCGGCAAGCAGGGCGGCCGCACGCTGGAAATCCAGCGCCTGATCGGCCGCTCGCTGCGCGCCGTCGTCGATCTGGAAGCCCTTGGCGAACGCCAGATCAGCGTCGACTGCGACGTCATCCAGGCCGACGGCGGCACCCGCACCGCCTCGATCACCGGCGCCTGGATCGCGCTGCATGACTGCCTGAAATGGATGGAAGCCCGCAGCATGGTCAAGACCGACAGGGTGCTGAAGGACCATGTCGCGGCGATCTCCTGCGGCATCTTCGCCGACCAGCCGGTCATTGACCTCGACTATCTCGAGGACTCGTCCGCCGAGACCGACGCCAATTTCGTCATGACCGGCGCCGGCGGCATTGTCGAGATCCAGGGCACCGCCGAGGGCAAGCCCTTCTCTCAGGACGAGTTCCTGACGCTGATGGACCTTGCCCGCAACGGCATTTCCGAACTGGTGGACCTGCAGAAGAAGACCATCGCCGGAGCCTGAGGATACCGTCATGCCGATCGCTGCCATTCTGGAAACAGCACTCTATGCCGACGACCTCGATGCCGCCGAGGGCTTTTACGGCGGCATTCTCGGGCTTGAGAAGATCACCCGCGTCGACAATCGCCATGTGTTCTTCCGCTGCGGGCAGGGCGTGCTGCTGGTCTTCAACCCGGACGAGACGGAAAAGCCGGCAAGTCCGGGTGCGCTGCCCGTGCCGACCCACGGCGCGCGCGGCCCCGGCCACGTCTGCTTCCGGCTTGAAGGAGACGATTTCGACGCGATGATCGACCGGCTTGCGGCCAGCGGCATCACGATCGAAAGCGATTTCCTCTGGCCGAACGGCGCCCGCTCGATCTACTTCCGCGACCCCGCCGGCAACAGCCTGGAATGCGCCGAGGCAAAGCTCTGGGGGTTGTGATGGCAAAGTCTATCCGCCTCCCTTCAATCTCCCCCCTTTGAGGGGGAGATTGTTTGGGGGCTCTGCGGCCAAAACTTATCACCCTGCGTTATTGGGAACTGACATGCGCAAACTCGAAACCAAGACCATCGTCGTTGCCAGCCACAATGCCGGAAAGATCGCCGAGATCGCCGAACTGATCGGTCCGCTCGGCTTTTCGGCCAAGTCGGCGGCCGAGCTTTCCTTCGACGTGCCGGACGAAACCGGCACGACCTTCGAGGAGAACGCCGCGATCAAGGCGCTGGCCTCTGCGCAAAAGTCCGGCCTGCCGGCGCTTGCAGACGACAGCGGCATCGCCGTCGACGCCCTTGACGGCGCGCCCGGCGTCTACACCGCCGACTGGGCCGAAACGGCTGATGGCAGCCGCGACTTCATGATGGCGATGGAAAAGGTGGAAAAGGCGCTTGCCGAGAAAGGCGCGACAGCGCCCGAGGCCCGCGCCGCCCGCTTCGTCTGCGTGCTCTGCCTCGCCTGGCCCGATGGCCACACCGAGACCTTCCGCGGCGAAGTGGAAGGCAATCTCGTCTGGCCGCCGCGCGGCGAAAAGGGCCATGGCTATGACCCGGTGTTCCAGCCGAAGGGCCATGACAGGACGTTCGGCCAGATGGAGCCGTCCGAAAAGGCCAATGGCGGCCCGGAAGATGGCGGCGCGCTGTCCCACCGCGCCCGCGCCTTCAAGCTGTTCACCGAAACGGGACTTGCGCCCTGACAAACGACCCGGTAGCCATTTCAGGCATCAATGGCGATGACGGCGAGCCGGGTTTCGGCGTCTATCTGCACTGGCCGTTCTGCGCGGCCAAATGCCCCTATTGCGACTTCAACAGCCATGTCCGCCACCAGCCGGTCGACCAGAAACGCTTCGTCGCCGGTTTCCTGCGTGAAATCGCCCATATGCGCGCGCTTTCCGGGCCGCGCACGGTTACCAGCATTTTCATCGGCGGCGGCACGCCCTCGCTGATGGAACCGCAGACGCTGGGCGCGATCCTCGAGGGCGTCGGCGCGGCATGGCATGTGCCGGACGGGATCGAGGTGACGCTGGAAGCCAATCCCTCCAGCGTCGAGGCCGAACGCTTTCGCGGATACCGCGCCGCCGGCGTCAACCGCGTCTCGATGGGCGTGCAGGCGCTCAACGACAAGGAGCTTCGGTTTCTCGGCCGTCTGCACACTGTCGAGCAGGCGCTTGGCGCTATCCGTCTGGCGCGCGACATCTTCCCGCGCATGTCCTTCGACC
The DNA here is from genome assembly GCF_001578105.1 of Martelella sp. AD-3. Classification (GTDB taxonomy): domain Bacteria; phylum Pseudomonadota; class Alphaproteobacteria; order Rhizobiales; family Rhizobiaceae; genus Martelella. Next base: position 2,740,754 of record NZ_CP014275.1, read on the forward strand.
TGATCTATGCCCGGCCCGGCCAGAAGCCGGACGACTGGGAGCGTGAACTGAACCAGGCGATCGATCTTGCCGCCGACCACCTGTCGCTCTACCAGCTGACCATCGAGGAAGGCACGCGCTTCTTCGATCTCTATAACAGAGGAAAACTCCTCGTCCCCGACGACGATCAGGCGGCGCATCTGTACGAGGTCACGCAGGCGGTGACGGCAGAGCGCGGCCTGCCGGCCTACGAGGTTTCCAACCATGCCCGTCCGGGTGCGGAAAGCCGGCACAACCTCACCTATTGGCGCTATGGCGATTATGCCGGGATCGGCCCCGGCGCGCACGGGCGGCTGGAAACGGCGTCGGGCAAGATCGCGACGGCGACGGAGAAACACCCCGAGACCTGGCTGCAGGCGGCCGAGACCAACGGCCACGGCGTGACCGAGGAAACAGTGCTTTCTCAAGAAGAGCAGGCCGACGAACTTCTCCTGATGGGGCTTCGGGTGAAGGAAGGCGTCGATCTCGCCCGCTGGTCCTCGCTTTCCGGCAAGCCGATGGATGCCGAACGCGAGGATTTTCTTCTGAAACTCGGCCTGATCGAACGGATCGGCAATGCCCGCCTGCGCGCGACGCCGGAAGGCATGCTGCTTTTGAACCGCATCGTCGCGGAACTATCCTGACGCCGGGGTTGCAAACTGCTATAACCACACCCGGAACCGGCCAGGCCGGCCGCGCGTTCATCCTCACGAACCGCAAGAGCATCGCAGCGAAGAAAGACCGTCAGATGGCAAGTTCAGGCTACACCCACCGCATGATCCGCGACCGGCTGAGCGCCGCCGTCTGCATCATCTTCGGCATCTATATGGGCTATCTTGCCCATTCCGACGGCGTGGCGCTCACCCCGTCGCTGTTTTACGGGCTGGTCGCCTTCGTCCTGCTTGCCATGCTGCTGATGATCCTCAGGAACTTCATCTACGCCCTGATCCTCGCCGGACTGATCGTCTGGCTCGCCGCCTATCTCGGCTTCGGCTGGGCCGACCAGCTGATCGCCTATGTCGAACAGCTCCTCAGGCTAGGCTATCAGGAATCGCTGAAACTGTTCATGTCCGCCGAACAGCCGATCGCCACCTGATCGACGCGGTTTGTCGACAAAGCCTGTCCCGCTCTCCGCCGTCATGCTCGGGCTTGTCCCGAGCATCTAAGCACGTGTCAACGCGACAAGCGTCTCGGACGAAAAAACATATTTAAATCAATATCTTAAGAAACGCCAACGCCGCTCGTGCGGAACTGTGGCTAGATCCTCGGCACAAGGCCGAGGATGACGTCCGTAAAAATTGATAGGCTTGTTAACAAACTTTGCCGATCACGATATGACCCGCTGGCCTACCGCCACCATGACATTCAGGCCGCGAGCCCGTCCATCAGGCTCTTCAGCGCCGCCTCGGCCTCCGCCGAACGCTCCGAACGGTCGATGAAGCCGCCGCCGAAGACGCGGGCGTCATTGCCCGGCGCGTCATAAAGCACGCAGGCCTGGCCGCTGGCGATCCCCGCCTCGCCTTCCAGAAGATCGACATAGACGCCGTTCTCGTCCGCATGCAGCATGACCGGCAGCGGCGGACGCGTGGAGCGCACCTTGGCGAAACAGGAAAATCCGTCCGCCGCCGCCGCTTCAAGCGGCCCGTCGCCCAGCCAGTTGACGTCGCGCAGATAGATGCGGCGCGTCTCCAGCGCCTCGCGCGGGCCGACGATGACGCGGCGCGAACGGGCATCGAGATAGACCACGTAGAGCGGTTCGCCGGTGGCAACGCCAAGCCCCTTGCGCTGGCCGATCGTGTAGCGCACGATCCCTTCATGCCGGCCGAGCACGCGTCCGTCGAGATGCACGATCTCGCCGGAAAGTTCGGCATTCGGCCGCAGCTTGGCGATCACGTCGGAATATTTGCCCTGCGGCACGAAACAGATGTCCTGGCTGTCCGGCTTGTCGGCGACGATCAGGCCCATTTCCTCGGCCAGCCGCCGCGTATCCGCCTTCGGCAGGCCGCCCAGCGGAAACCGCAGGAAATCGATCTGCTCCTGCGTGGTCGCAAACAGGAAATAGCTCTGGTCGCGCTCCGCATCCACCGGACGGTAGAGCGCGCGCCGCATCGGGTTCTCCGGCGTCGGGTTCGGTTTGGAGCGGATGTAATGGCCGGTCGCCAGCGCATCGGCGCCAAGCTCCCTCGCGGTTGTCAGAAGATCGGCGAACTTGACCGTCTGGTTGCAGGCAACGCAGGGGATCGGCGTCTCGCCGGCAATATAGCTTTCGGCAAACGGGTTGATCACCGTCTCGCGAAACCGCGCCTCGTAGTCGAGCACATAATGCGGAATGCCGAGGCGTTCGGAAACCCGACGGGCGTCGTCAATGTCCTGTCCCGCGCAACAGGAACCGGCGCGGTGCACCGCCGCGCCGTGATCGTAAAGCTGGAGGGTGATGCCGAGGACGTCATAGCCCTCGCGCTTCAGGAGCCCGGCCACGACCGAGCTGTCGACGCCGCCGGACATGGCGACGACAACGCGCGTCGCCTCCGGCTTCTTGTCAAAACCAAGTGAATTCATGATCCGCCAGTCCAGTTCAAGGTTGGATGTCAAACCGTTTATGTTGGCGCTGATATAGAGGCCCTGCCGGCTGGACGCAAGCAGAGCCTTTATGCTCAGGCGGCGATTACCGGCGCGATATAGGCCGCATGCACCCAGCCGGTGACCACGCCCTCCCGGCCGTCGGGGCTTTCCGGCGCGACGAAGGCCCAGTCTCCCTGCCGCTGCATGACCTTCACCCGCGTCCCCTTCAGAAGCGTTCCCGGCGGCACGACCTTCTCGAACGCCGCGCCCGGGCCGCCGCGCAGGTTGAGCCGCCCCGCCGTCACCACGGCCGCGGGCTCGCGGTCGTCTGCCTCACCGAGAAGCGCCCGGAAACGCTCCATCGGAAAGGCGGGGCCGGGATCGGTCTTCCAGCCGCGCGTATCGATTTCCTCATGGCTGACGATTGCCCGGATCGGATACTGACCGACAAGCGCCTGAACGACGTCGATCCCGGTCGCAATCTGCGTCTCCGGGTAGAACGGCCAGGCAAAGGCGCCGGCCCCGACGCGGGCATGCGGCGCTAGGTGATAGCCGCCCGCCTTTTTCAGCGCCCGCTCGGAAAAGCGCTTGCCATAGGCATCGGTGAAATCGCCAAGCCCGTTCGGCTTCAGCCAGCCGGGATTGACGAATTCAATGCCGACTGAATGGGCGTTCAGCCCTTCAAGCGTGCCGTAGCGCGACGGCCCGGCATGCCAGGCGGTGCGGTTGAAGGGCGCGATCTGCCAGGCCGTGCCGTCACGGTCGATCACCACATGGGCGCTCGAGCCGCGATTGGAGGCGCCTGCCGCCGCCCCCATCAGCCAGTCGCGGCTCGCCGCCCCGTTCCAGCCGGTGGTGTAGTGCAGCACGATGATGACCGGCGGGGTCGTCCGCCAAGCGCCGAGATTGGAAGATTGACCGTACCAGATGCCCGGAATTCTGTGATTTTCGATCCGCATCGCGCGGCTCCTTCCTGCTTTTTGAAACTGCAGGAATCCTAAGCGTCGCGGCCGATCCGGGAGGCGGCGGGGAAAACAGGGGACAAAAAAACGCGCGGGTCCAAAGACCCGCGCGCTTTCAAAATTTCAGCGAAAAACGGCTCAGGCAGCGAGCTTGGCGGCGACCTTGGCGACGTGACCGCCCTGGAAGCGGGCAGCCTCGAGCTCGACGGCCGACGGCATGCGCGAACCGTCGCCATCGGTGATCGTGGAGGCGCCGTAGGGAGAGCCGCCCTTGATCTCGTCGAGGCCCATCTGGCCGGCAAAGGCGTAAGGCAGGCCAACAACGACCATGCCCTGGTGAAGCAGGGTCGGGATGAAGCCGAGAATGGTCGATTCCTGGCCGCCATGCTGGGTGGCCGAGGAGGTGAAGACCGAGCCGACCTTGCCGACGAGCTTGCCGGTTGCCCACAGCGCGCCGGTCTGGTCGACGAAGTTGCGCATCTGCGAGGCCATGGTGCCGAAGCGGGTGCCGGCGCCGAAGATGATGGCGTCATACTGGTCGAGTTCGTTCGGATCGGCGATCGGCGCGTCCTGGTCGAGCTTGAAATGCGACGCCTTGGCCACGTCTTCCGGCACCAGTTCGGGAACGCGCTTGATGGTTACCTCGGCGCCTTCGGCGGCAGCGCCTTCGGCAACGGCCTTGGCCATGGCTTCGATATGGCCGTAGGCCGAGTAATAGAGAACGAGAACTTTAGCCATTTGAAAACTCCAGTTGGACGGATTTGAAATCTGTACCCCGCAGATAGGCCTTCGGGCGCAGCGAAGTCCAGAGGCCGCGGCATAGACGCAGTGTTCACCCAATCGGCGGCAGAGACGCTTTGCTGCCGCGGCGGGCTTGAAGAAACGCAACCGAGGGTCCAAAACGTGAAAACAAGCCTGCTTCAACCGAACACGGACCAACCACAATGAGCGAAGACGACAATCCGACCGCGGCGATGCTCGCCATCGGCGACGAACTCCTGTCCGGCCGCACCAAGGACAGGAATATCGGCCATCTGGCAGAAGCGATGACGCTCATCGGCATCGGCCTGAAGGAAGTGCGGATCGTCGCCGACGACGAGGCCGCGATCGTCGAGGCTGTCAATGCGCTGAGGGAGCGCTACACCTATGTCTTCACCTCCGGCGGCATCGGCGGCACCCATGACGACATCACCGCTGATTCGGTTTCCGTCGCCTTCGGCCTGTCCTGCATCTACAATGACGAGGCGATGAGCCGGCTTGCAGCCCATTACGAGCGGCGCGGCATAGACTTCAACGCGTCGCGCCAGCGCATGGCGCGCATGCCGGAAGGCGCGACGCTGATCGACAATCCGGTCTCCACCGCGCCCGGTTTCGTCATCGGCAATGTGCATGTGATGGCGGGCGTGCCCAGCATCTTCGAGGCGATGCTCGACAATGTCATGCCGACGCTCAAGGGCGGCGCGCCGCTCGTCACCAAGACCGTGGAATGCCCCTTTGGCGAGGGCGACATCGCGGCGCGACTCGGGGAAATCCAGAAGTCCCATCCGAAGACCTCGATCGGCTCCTATCCCCGTTTCTCCTCCGAAGGGTTTCGCACCCAGCTCGTCGTCCGGGCAAGGGCGGAGGCCGATGCGGAGGCGGCGGCCGCGGATATCCGCGCCATGCTCGAGGCGATGGAAGCCGGTTGATTCCCGTGTCGCCTTACCCGAAAGGCGCGTTTCCGCCCTTCGCATTTTCTGGCATTAGGCATAGACTGTCGAAGCAGCAACGGCCGGCGCGTGAGCCGGCATGTCATACGGGTGGGAGCCAAGCCCGAGAGGAGTGTTTCAGATGACCTACAAGACCATACTCGCCGTCATGGAATCACCGACGCAAGCCGGCGGCTTCCTCGATTACGCCGTTGAAATCGTTCGCTCCTTCGACGCACACGTGATCGGCCTCCATGCCGAGACCGTGAACCCGACGCCGATCATCGCGCCGATGGAAATCCCCGATCCGATCTCGATCCAGTCGCTGCAGGACATGGCCGAAAAGCGCAGCGCCGAACTGGGCGAGATCTTCCGCAAGCGCGCGGAACGCGAGGGCCTCTCCCACGAGTGGCGCAAGATCGTCTCCGCCTCCGGCTTTGCCGGATCCTCGGTCATCGACAGCGCCCGGTCCTGCGATCTGATCATCGCCCCGCAGGTCAGCCCCGACGCGCCCGGAGACGCCCGCGCCGATTTCGAGAGCTTCCTGTTCGAAAGCGGCCGGCCCGTGCTGCTGGTGCCGCATGTCGACAAGGTGGCAAAACCCTTCAACCGCGTGATGGTCGCCTGGAACGGCTCGCGCGAGGCCGCGCGCGCCACATTCGATGCCCTGCCCTTCCTGAAAAAGGCCGGCGAGGTCGAAATCTTCTCGGTCAACCCGCATGACAGCAACGACCAGGAAAGCGGTCTCACGGGCGCGGAAATCGCCGCGACGCTCGCCCGCCACGGCGTCAATGTGACGGCCACCAGCGCCCATGCCGACAAGGCGAAGGCAGCAACCATCATCGAGAACCGCCTGTCCGACAATTCCGTCGACCTTCTGGTCATGGGCGCCTATACGCATTCCAGACTGTGGGAACTGCTGTTCGGCGGCGTCACCCGCACGCTGCTGGAATCGATGACGGCGGCAACGCTGATGTCGCGCTGATCCGGCGACGCGCCATCTTTCCGCTGGCTGCAGGCCCGCATGTCTTGCCTTTTGGAGACGAATGCGGCTAATAGCGATGCCCAACGGCAGGCCGTCGCCTGCCCCGGGCATCGCAGACGCGTTTTCATGCTCCCGGGGCAGGACGGATGCCACAGGGCCGGACGGAGTTGTCGGCCGTCAAACCCTTTGCGTCACCCCTGTCCCGGAGCCTTTCATGTCCCTTCCCGAAAAAGCCTTTCCCGTTTCCTGGGATCAGTTTCACCGCGATGCGCGCGCGCTTGCCTGGCGCCTGTCCGGCCTTGACCAGACCTTTCACGCGATCGTCTGCGTCACGCGCGGCGGCCTCGTGCCGGCGGCGGTGATCTCGCGCGAACTGGAAATCCGGCTGATCGAAACGGTCTGCATCGCCAGCTATCACGACTATACGAGCCAGGGCCAGACGAAGCTTCTGAAGGGGATTTCCGAGGAATTGACGAAGACCGGCGGCGAAGGCGTGCTGATCGTCGACGACCTGACGGACACCGGCAACACGGCGCGGGAGGTGCGCGACATGCTGCCGAAGGCGCATTTTGCCTGCGTCTATGCCAAGCCCCAGGGTGTGCCGACCGTCGACACCTTCGTCACCGAGGTCAGCCAGGACACCTGGATCTACTTCCCCTGGGACATGGGCTTCACTTATCAGGAGCCGATCAAGAAGGGCCCGGCGCAGTAAGCCAAGCCATTTCACAACGCGGAAACAACAAACGCCCGACCGGCTTCCCGTCCGGTCGGGCGTTTGCGTCGCGCGGCAGGGGGGATCACCGCTTGCGGAGACGGGCACGGGCTGCGGGCGCGAGATAGTGGGTCAGCACGGGTCCCGCGACCCAGGCGATCAGCAGCATCGCGGGCAGCAGGAAGATGCGTGCGTCATAGAGCGGCGGCACGGTGAGGATCACCGCGACAACCGCGGCGCAGCCGATGGCGATAACGATGTAAGCAAGAACGCGGGCAGGCAGGTTATCCATGGCAGTTCTCCCTTGGTTTTGCATGGTAAACGCCACGTGAAGAAAAGAGTTCCCGCGAGGACAGGCCAAAATCGCTTCAGCTCTTGCTGCGCTCGCGCCTGAGCTTTTCCCACCATTGCAGGCGCTTGTTGATCTCGCGCTCGAAACCGCGCTCCGGCGGACCGTAGAATTTCATCCGGCCCATTTCGGTGGGAAAATAGTCCTGACCGGAAAAGGCATCCGGCTCGTCATGGTCGTAGCGATAGCCGTCGCCGTAGCCTTCCGATTTCATCAGCTTGGTCGGCGCGTTGAGGATGTGTTTCGGCGGCAGCAGCGAGCCGTGCTCCTTTGCCGCGCGCATCGCCGCCTTGAAGGCGGTATAGACGCCGTTCGATTTCGGCGCGGTGGCGAGATAGACGCAAGCCTCCGCCAGCGCCAGTTCGCCTTCCGGGGAGCCGAGATAGTCATAGGCATCCTTGGCGGCGTTGGCGATGACAAGCGCCTGCGGATCGGCAAGGCCGATATCCTCGGATGCCATGCGCACCAGCCTGCGGCCGAGAAACAGCGGATCCTCGCCGGCATCGAACATGCGGGCGAGATAATAAAGGGCCGCATCCGGATCCGATCCGCGCACGGATTTGTGCAGGGCCGAAATCAGGTTGTAGTGCCCGTCCTGGCCCTTGTCATAGATCGGCGCGCGGCGCTGGACGATGTTCATCAGGCTTTGCGGGTCGAGCCGCTCATCGGCGCGGGCCGAACGCCAGACCTCTTCCGCAAGCGTCAGGATCGCGCGCCCGTCGCCATCGGCCATCATCACCAGCGTCTCGCGCGCGGCATCATCGAGCGGCAGCGCCCTGCCCTCCGCCTCCTCCGCGCGCTTCATCAGTTCGGCAAGGCTTTCGGCATCATGGGACCGGAAGGTCAAGACGCGGGCGCGCGACAGAAGCGCGGCATTGAGCTCGAAGGACGGGTTTTCGGTGGTTGCGCCAACCAGGATGATGGTGCCGTCCTCCATCACGGGCAGGAAACTGTCCTGCTGGGCGCGGTTGAAACGGTGGATCTCGTCGACGAACAGCAGCGTCTGCCGCCCGTTCATGCGCCGGGCGCGGGCAGACTCGAAGACCTTCTTCAGGTCCGCCACGCCGGAAAAGATCGCCGAGATCTGCTCGAAGGCGAGACCGGCCTCGCCGGACAGGAGCCGCGCGACCGTGGTCTTGCCCGTGCCCGGCGGCCCCCAGAAGATCATCGAGCCGAGCGAGCCGGAGGCGATCATGCGCGTCAGCGCGCCGTCCGGCCCGGTCAGATGCGGCTGGCCGGTCACCTCGCCAAGCGTCTTCGGGCGAAGCCGGTCGGCGAGCGGTCGCTTGTTTTCGATGTCCTCGGGGACGTGCGGGGCAAAAAGGTCGCTCATCTGAATATCTGGTTTATCATCCGGCCGCCGCGATTGATGGAAAGACGCCAGTAACCGGGCTTCTCGTCCGCCATATCCTCAAGCGTCTCGGTGTTGTCGATCGGCGCGTCATTGACGGCGACAATGACGTCGCCCCTGGCAAAGCCGATCCGCTGGGCCGTGGAGCCCTGTTCGATATCGCTCACCACCACTCCATCATCGATCCCCGAAAGGCGCAACTCCTCGGCGACGCGCGGCGAGACGTTTTCCACCGTAAGCCCTGAAAAGGGCGAGGAACCGTCGATCACGCGGGTGTCGCGCGGCGGATCCTCAGGCGCCAGATCAAGAGGCAGGGCGACGTGGGTCACCTGCCCGTCCCGCTCGACCGTCAGGTCCGCGGTGTTGCCGATGCCGGCAACGGTCAGCCGGTAGAGCAGCGCATCGGGATGTTCGACCGGAATGTCGTTGACCGCAACGATCACGGAACCGGGTTCAAGACCGGCCTTTTCCGCCGGACTGCCCGGACGGGTGGCGGAAATGATTGCGCCGCGCGCCGCCTTCAGTCCCAGCGCCTCGGCAATATCGGATGTGACGGGGCCGAAGGTGGCGCCGACATAGGGCCGCTGGAAGCGCGTTTCGCCGTCTTCGGCCGCCTTCAGGAACACTTTCACCATGTTGGCGGGAATGGCGAAGCCGACGCCATTCGAGCCGCCGCCGGAGGAGAAGATGGCGGTGTTGATGCCGATCAGCTCGCCCTTCATGTTGAGTAGCGCGCCGCCGGAATTGCCGGGGTTGATCGCCGCGTCCGTCTGCAGGAAGAAGCCGAATTCGCCGTCATTGACGGCATTGCGCGCGCGGCCGGAGATGATGCCGCTGGTCACCGTCTGGCCGACGGCAAAGGGATTGCCGATGGCAAGCGAGATATCGCCGACCTCGACATTGTCCGAATTGCCGATCGGCACGGTGGGAAAATCCTCGTCCGCCTCGATCTTCAGCACCGCAAGGTCGTAACGGTCATCCTTCAACAGCACCGTAGAGGGAAATTCGCGGCCGTCGGCAAGGGCGACGCGCACATCGTCCGCCCCGGCGATCACATGATTATTGGTGATCACCATGCCGTCGCCGGTCACGATCACGCCGGAGCCCAACGACGTCTGCCGCTCGGATCGCCCCGGCATCTGATCGCCGAAGAACCGACCGAAAAACGGATCGGAAAACAAGGGCGACATCCGCCGCTGGACCATGCGCTCGGCATAGACATTGACGACGGCGGGCGCCGTCTCCTTCACCAGCGGCGCGTAGGAGAGCATCACGTCTGTTTGCGCCGCGGGCACCTGCCGCTCCTGCGCGAACACCTGATTGCCGGAAAGCGCCAGCGCAATCGAAAGCGCGCCGGCCACGGCAAGGCGCCTTGACCTGATCCGCGACCGCTGCGAGGCGGGGCGAACTCCGGTGTCTGAGATCATCGGCTCGTTCATCACATTCATTGGCATTCAGAATTCCTTCATGTGTCACGACATAGCCTTGCCGGCGCTATAGAGATGGTACGCCGGGCGGAGAATCAAGGCTAGAAAGCCTCTTTGGCCAAAGCATGATTTCGCCGCAATTGCCGCTGGGTATTAATACCGGCCGGAAATCAGTGATGAGGAGATTAGAATGAACCGAAAGTCCTATCTCGCATTCGGCGGCCTGCCCGCCGCCATGGCGCTTGCGCTCACGCTTTCGCTTTCCGCCCCCTTCGGCGGCAACGAGGCACGGGCCGCCAGCTTCGACTGCTCGGCCTCCGGCCTCAACGCCAACGAGAAAACCATCTGCGACAACCGTCAGCTCAATGATGACGACGTGAAGATGGCGACCATGTACACCATGCTGAAGGGCCTCTTCGCGATGGGCGTTTCCGGCAACATGGCCGACGACCAGAAGGCCTGGCTCAAAACCCGCGAAGCCTGCGGCACCGACGTCTCCTGCATCGAAAAGGCCTATGAAGTGCGCATCGGCCAGCTGCAGAAGCTTTATGACGGGATCGACAAGCCGCTTTGATGTCAACGCATCGGGCGCCCATGGCGAGCCGCCCGATGCGCATTCCCCTTTCCCGCGTCAGCCTGGCAAAAAGATTTGCCTGTGCCCGTCGCGCCTGCGGCCGGATTTTCGCCGGTTTTTCCAGACATCAACGAGACGGAGCATTCGCGTTAAAATTGCAGCGAGAATGCCCTCCTTTGCGACTTTTCGCATTGTGAACAGGAGAAACCAGATGAAGAATTTCAAGCGATATGGCCGTTCGTCGGCCCTTCTTGCGGCGGGACTGGCGGTGGCGAGCCTCGCCACCATCGCCGCAACAACCGGCACTTCGGCACAGGCCGCCAGCTTCGACTGCAAGCTGAAAGACCACCTGACGCCAAACCAGGCAACCATCTGCCTGACCCCCAAGCTCAACCTTATGGATAGCGAGCTCGAACTGCTCTACAAGCACACCATCAAGGACAAGCCGCCGGTCTTCGTCAACGCCCAGAAGATCGCGCAGGAGGTCTGGCTCAAGGAAAGAGAGGCCTGCGGCATCGACAAGGCCTGTCTCGAAAAGGCCTATCAAAGCCGCATCAACGCCCTGAAGAAATTCAACTAAGTGTGTGTGAAAGGCTGCGGCCTCGACGCTCCTGATTGACAAAAAGGCGCGGCCCTCAGGGACCGCGCCTTCTGCATTCTTAAAACCACTCCCTCGCCTATTCCGGCAGGATCCTGACCGCGCCCTTGTCGGCGCTGGCGGCAAACGCGGCATAGGCCTTGAGCGCGGTCGTCACCTTGCGGCGTCGCGGTTGTTCCGGCTTCCAGCCCTTTTCGTCCTGCGCGCTGCGGCGGGCTTCAAGCTCCGAGGGCGAGATGCGCAGGTTGATGGTGCGGCCCGGAATATCGATGTCGATCATGTCGCCGTCGCGCACGAGGCCGATGGCGCCGCCATTGGCCGCTTCCGGCGAAGCGTGGCCGATGGAAAGGCCGGACGTGCCGCCCGAAAAGCGGCCGTCGGTGATCAGCGCGCAATCCTTGCCGAGACCCTTCGACTTCAGATAGCTGGTCGGATAGAGCATTTCCTGCATGCCCGGCCCGCCCTTCGGGCCCTCATAACGGATGACGACGACGTCGCCGGCCTTCACCTCGTTGGAGAGAATGCCCTTGACCGCCGCGTCCTGGCTTTCGAAGACGACCGCGGGGCCTGAGAATTTCAGGATGCTCTCGTCGACGCCGGCCGTCTTCACGATGCAGCCGTTGAGCGCGATATTGCCCTTCAGGACGGCCAGCCCGCCATCCTTGGAGAAGGGATGCTCGGCGCTGCGGATCGCGCCGGACACGCGGTCGAGATCGAGCTCGGCCCAGCGGCGGTTTTGCGAGAATGCCTCCTGCGACGGCACGCCGCCGGGGGCTGCCATGTAGAAATTGCGCACGCTTTCCGAATTGGTGCGGACGATATCCCACTGGTCGATCGCATCGCCAATGGTGGCCGAATGCACCGTCGGGCTTTCGCGCTTGATCAGGCCCGCCCGGTCCAGTTCGCCGAGAATCGCCATGATGCCGCCGGCGCGGTGAACGTCTTCCATGTGGACGTCGTTCTTCGCCGGCGCGACCTTGCACAGGCAGGGCACATAGCGCGACAGCCGGTCGATGTCGTCCATGGTGAAGTCGAGTTCCGCCTCGTGGGCAGCAGCCAGGATATGCAGCACCGTATTGGTCGAACCGCCCATGGCGATATCGAGCGTCATGGCGTTTTCGAACGCCGCCTTGCTGGCGATATTGCGCGGCAGCGTGCTCTCGTCATCCTGCTCGTAATAGCGGCGGGTGATATCGACGATCTGGTGGCCGGCCTCGACGAACAGGCGGCGGCGGTCGGCATGGGTTGCGAGCGTCGAGCCATTGCCAGGCAGCGAAAGGCCAAGCGCTTCCGTCAGACAGTTCATCGAATTGGCGGTGAACATGCCGGAGCAGGAGCCGCAGGTCGGGCAGGCCGAACGCTCAATCGTCTGAACGTCGTCATCGGAAATCCGGTCATCGGCGGCGGCGACCATGGCATCGATCAGATCGAGCGCCTTCTCCTTGCCGTTCAGCACCACCTTGCCGGCCTCCATCGGGCCGCCGGAGACGAAGATCGTCGGGATGTTGAGGCGCAGAGAGGCCATCAGCATGCCGGGGGTGATCTTGTCGCAATTGGAGATGCAGACCATGGCATCGGCGCAATGGGCATTGACCATGTATTCGACGCTGTCGGCGATGATCTCGCGCGACGGCAGCGAATAGAGCATGCCGTCATGGCCCATGGCGATGCCGTCATCGACGGCGATGGTGTTGAATTCCTTGGCAACGCCGCCGGCCGCCTCGATCTCGCGGGCGACAAGCTGGCCAAGGTCCTTCAGGTGCACGTGACCCGGCACGAACTGGGTGAACGAGTTGACGACGGCGATGATCGGCTTGCCGAAATCGCCTTCCTTCATGCCGGTCGCGCGCCAGAGACCGCGCGCGCCGGCCATGTTGCGTCCATGGGTGGTCGTTCTGGAACGATAGGCTGGCATGGGTCTTCCTTTCCAAAAATTTCGGGCGTCGGTACGGGAGCTCCTCTTCTCCGTACAGCCCTTTTCGGGCGAAAATCCGCCGTATTGAGTGTGTCGTAACGCAATTCACGAGGCCTGTCACTATCGCTTGGGGCGAAAATGGTACTCTCCGGTACGGTTGTGTGCGCCCTGACAATCTGCTTTCAACGGCCCATATTTCGTGCGAAAGTTCCGGTTGAGAGGCCTATCTTGAGAAGCTTGGGAGCGGGCGATGAAGCGAGATTCGATCACTGTGCAGGCTATATGGGATGACGAGGCACATGTTTGGGTTGCAAGCAGCACGGATATTGACGGGCTTGCCGTTGAAGCGGAAACGGTGGAACAGCTTCGCATCAAGGTGGTCGATGCCATCTCCGATCTTATCGAATTGAACGGACTGGCTTTTGACGCGAGAGAAATTTCCGTCCACATCCTGGCTGATCACATGGCAAAAGTGCCCAACCCAAGCTTCTAGCGCGTTATGGCGGGCTATCTGCGTGAACTCAAAAGGCTTCTGACCGAGGCCGGATGCGAATACATCCGGCCCGGAAAAGGCGATCATGAGATCTGGCGCAGCCCGATCTCCAACCGGCACTTCACGGTCGACAGCGGCACGAAGTCCCGCCATACGGCAAACGAGACGCTGAAGCAGGCAGGCCTTCCAAAGGCCTTCTGACCTCCCATGCACCGCACGCCTCTCACGCCCCGTACACAAAAATGTGGTTCAGATGTTTGTTGTGAAGGGGGAAACTATAGGCGATCTTCCGACGTATAGCGTCATGAATGCCAATTCGGGAGGCTGAGATCATGCCAGCATACAAACCGCCGCACATTCCGGCCTCTGAGATCACGCCGGAGCACGTATACCTGAAGCGCCGCACGCTTCTGGCCGCGGGCCTCGCCGCCGGCGCCACCTTCGTCACGGGCGCGGGAAGCGGTGAAGCGAACGCGGCCACGCTCACCCAGGGAGAGGCGCTGAAGACGGTGCCCGGCCCCTACCCCATGCCGGACCGCGCGCAAACCAGCTTCGAGGACGTGACCAACTACAATAATTTCTACGAGTTCGGCACCGGCAAGGCCGATCCGTCCAGGAATTCCGGCAAATTCCAGCCCTATCCCTGGACCTTCGAGATCGGCGGCATGGTGCAGAAACCGCAGACCGTCGATATCGACACGCTGCTGACGACGTTTCCGCTGGAAGAGCGCGTCTACCGCATGCGCTGCGTCGAAGCCTGGTCGATGGTCATTCCCTGGGTCGGCATTCCGCTGAAATCGATCATCGACATGGCGGAGCCGACGGGTTCGGCCAAATATGTCGCGTTTGAAGGCGTGGTGCGGCCGAAGGAAATGCCCGGCCAGAGCGGTTTCGGCCAGCCCATGCCCTGGCCCTATGTGGAGGGACTCAGGCTGGATGAGGCCAACCACCCGCTCACCATCATCGCCGTGGGGCTCTACGGCAAGACGCTTTTGAACCAGAACGGCGCGCCGATGCGCCTCGTGGTGCCGTGGAAATACGGCTTCAAGGGCATCAAGTCGATCACCAAGATCACGCTCACGGATACCCAGCCGCCCAACAGCTGGAACCTGCTGCAGCCGAGCGAATACGGCTTCTATGCCAATGTGAACCCGAATGTGCCGCATCCGCGCTGGAGCCAGGCGACCGAGCGCGTCATCGGCGAGGATGGCGGCCTCTTCGGCGGCGGCAAGCGCATCGATACACTGATGTTCAACGGTTACGGCGACGAGGTGGCAAGCCTTTACGCCGGCATGGACCTTGCGAAATACTACTGATCCGGCGGCGCAGAACATGGCTCAGAAACCTGCCAGGAAATCCGGCGCCGCCTGGTGGCGCCCCGCCTCTGTCTGGGCGCTCTATGCCGTCGGGCTTCTCCCGGCCGTCTGGTATTTTTACCTCGGCGCGACCAACAATCTCGGCGTCGATCCGGTCAAGACCTTCGAGCACCTGCTCGGCATTTGGGCGCTGCGCTTCATCCTGCTGACGCTCTGCGTCACGCCGCTGCGCGATCTCGCAGGCATCAACCTCCTGCGCTACCGGCGTGCGCTCGGCCTGCTCGGCTTCTATTATGTGTGCTTTCATTTCCTGGTCTATCTGGTGCTCGACCAGCAGATGAACCTCTCCGTCGTGGTGGAAGACGTGATCAAGCGGCCGTTCATCACCTTCGGCATGATCGCGCTCGTGCTCCTCATCCCGCTGGCGCTGACCTCCAACAACTGGGCGATCCGGACGCTGAAGCAGAACTGGATCCGCCTGCACAAGCTGGTCTATCTCATCGCCGCGCTCGGCACGCTGCACTTTGCCATGGGCCGCAAGGTGATCGGCCCGGAGATCATGTTCTACATCGCCGTCTGCGTGCTCCTCCTCGGCTACCGCCTCATCCGCCCGAAGCTGATGGAGCGCAAACGCGCGCGGAAGAAGGCGGCGCGGATGCAGGCGGGCCTCAATCATGCGAAGTGATTTCCAATGACCGTCATTCTGATCGGCGGCACATCCCATGCCGGAAAATCGAGCCTTGCAGCGCGCATAGCCGGCAAGAGAGGCTGGACGCAGCAATCGACCGATATGCTTGCCCGCCATCCGGGGCGGCCGTGGCCCGAACCACGCCCCGAGATTGCCGAGTTCTACAGCCAGCTCTCGCCGGATACAGCGCATTGGCTGCTGCTCGCACACCACGAGAACATGCGACCGATGATCGGGCGGATCATTGGCGATGCACTCTCGCGAGGGCGGAACCTCGTGCTCGAAGGCTCGGCATTGAGGCCGGAATATATGGCCGACTGGGCGAGCGAGACTGTGCATTGTCTGTTCCTGCATGCAGAACCCGATCACATTGCCGAACGGATTTATGCGAACAGTCGCTACCACGAACAAGCCGGAAGCCAGCGTGCCCTGATCGACGCCTTCATCACCCGCTCGCTGATCGACAACAATGCCGGGCTCGAAAGCGCCCGCAAGCACGGCATCAGAATCGTGTCGGTCACGACAGACGAGGCAGCAACCGAACTTCTGGCAGGCCTCGCACCCTGAAACCGTTCGGACGGAGAGCCACCCCATCGGGGCCAGACAGTCCGCGTCATGCTTTCGCCGTATAGAGACCCCTATTTTGCGGAGCGTTCCCGCAAACCGCAACAAAGGCCTTACGTGACCACAGCCTCGCCGCCGCTCATCGGTTCACTCGATACCTGGCTCATGGACATCCGTCCCGCGCCAGGACTTACGGGCATCCGCCGCTTTGCCGTCGAGTTCCTGTTCTTCGGCCTCAAGGAGGCGCGGGCCTGCCTGTTTGCCGGCCTGTTCTTCGTTTCGATCTTCATCGTGCCGCGCGAGGGCGTCCTGGGACTGCCGCGCTATGACGTGCTGCTGGTCATCGCGCTTTCGATCCAGTTTTCCATGATCCGGCTCGGGCTGGAGACCTGGGACGAATTCCGGGCGATCTGCCTGTTTCACATCGTCGGCTTCGCGCTCGAAGTGTTCAAGACGTCCGGCGCGATCCAGTCCTGGTCCTATCCGGACTTCGCCTATACCAAGCTTTTCGGCGTGCCGATGTTTTCCGGCTTCATGTACGCCGCCGTCGGCAGCTATATCATCCAGGCCTGGCGCATCCTGCAGGTGCGCATCCTGCACCACCCGCCCTACTGGATGGCCGCTCTGGTGGCGCTGCTGATCTATGCCAATTTCTTCACCCATCATTTCATCGGCGATTATCGCTGGTATATCGCGGCGCTTGCGATCGGGCTTTACGCGCGGTCAACGGTGGTCTTCCGCCCCTATGACCGGGACCGGAAAATGCCGATGCTGCTCGCCTTCATCCTGATCGGCTTCTTCATCTGGCTTGCGGAAAACATCTCGACCTTCTTCGCCGTCTGGCAATATCCGGACCAGATCGGCGCGTGGTCGACCGTGCATCTCGGCAAATGGAGTTCATGGACGCTTCTGGTGATCATGACCTTCACCATCGTCGTCTCGCTGAAGCATATCCGGGAGAGCATCCACATTCCGCGCTGACGCCTGAGGGGCGGTCCGGGCGTCAAACTCAAAAAGCGATCTTCGCGTCGAGGGCCGAAAACGGTTGAACGGCCGAAAGCAGCGCTTTCGCCTGGTCGGCGTCGCGGTGCATCTGGGCGACGAGGGCCTCCAGCCCGTTGAACTTCAACTCGTCGCGCAAGCGCCCGAAGAGAGAGACGGAACCGGTCTCGCCGTAGAGATCGCCCTTGAAATCGAAGATATAGGTCTCCAGCAGCGGCCGTCCGTCTTCCACCACGGTCGGGCGGCGGCCGAAGCTTGCCACCCCGTCATGCAGCGTGCCGTCCGGACGGCGGTAACGCACGGCATAAATGCCGGGGCGAAGCTTGGCGTCGGGATCGAACGCCATGTTGGCCGTCGGAAAGCCGAGCGTGCGGCCGAGTTTTTCGCCATGGATCACCTCGCCGGTAACCGTGTAGCGATAGCCGAGCAGGCCTGACGCCTCCACCACCTCGCCGCGGGTCAGAAGGTCTCGGACGCGGCTGGAGGAGACGACCTCGGCATTCTCGTCGCGGAAGGCATCCATCAGCGTCACGCCGAAGCCGTGGCGCTTGCCGGCCTGCATCAGATAGGCCGGCCCGCCCTCGCGGTTGCGGCCGAAATGGAAATCGAAGCCGGTGACGACCTCGCTCGCCGCCAGCCAGTCGAGCAGCACCGTGGTGACGAATTCTTCCGGCGAGCGCTGCGAAAAGGTTCGGTCGAAGGGATATTCGATGACCGCGTGATAGCCCATCGCCTCAAGCAGGCGCGCCTTCATCGGCGCCGGCGTCAGCCTGAAGACCGGCGCCTTGGGGTTGAACACCGTGCGCGGATGCGGTTCGAAGGTCAGCACCAGCGCCGGCACGCCCCGCTCCTCGGCAAGCGAGAGCGCGCGCCCCAGCACGCTTTGATGACCGCGATGCACGCCGTCGAAATTGCCGATGGCCACCACCCCGCCCTTCAGTGCGGACGGCAGGGGTTCGCGAAACTCGTTGCGGTGAAATACGGTCATGTTCAGCTTCCAGATGAATGCGGCCGACCTCAGGCGAGATCGGGCATCCAGTATTTCGGCTCTGCGTTCCGCTCCGTCAAGAACCGATTGAGCGACGCTTCGTCAACCTTTCCATCGACCGTGTAGTCGCCGGCGTGAATGCCCTCGGCGATGAACAGGAGGTCGAGACCGTAGTCGAGCGCGCCCTTCACATCCGTCGGCATGCCGTCGCCGATGGCAAGGACGCGGGTCTTGTCGACTTCGCCGACCAGCGAACGGGCCGTCGCCATCGCCGCCTCGTAGATCGGCGTGTGCGGCTTGCCGGCAATGCGGGTCTCGCCACCGAGCTCTTCATAAAGGGCGGCAAGCGCGCCGGCGCAGGGGATCAGCCGGTCGCCGCGGGTGACGACAAGGTCCGGGTTGGCGCAGATCAGCGGCGCGGCGCGCTGCTGAAAGCCGACGAGCATGGCGCGGTAGTCTTCCGGGGTCTCGGTCTCGTCGTCGAAGAAGCCGGTGCAGAGAATGCCCTCGGCCTCCCCTTCGCCCACCAGTTCCGCGCCGGTTCCGTCGATCAGGCCGGTGTCGCGCTTCGGGCCGAGATGGAAGAGTTTGCGCGGCCCTTCGGCGACAAGCGTCTTCGTCACGTCGCCGGAGGTGACGATCGCGTCATAGCTTTCCTCATAGACTTCAAGGACCGCCAGTTGCTTGACGACGGCGGGGGAAAGCCGGGGCGAATTGGTGAGCAGGATCACTGTCTTGCCGGCGGCGCGTGCATCCTTCAGCGCCTGCCGGGCCGCCGGAAAGGCCGCAACCCCGTTGTGGAGCACGCCCCAGACGTCGCAGAGCACGATGTCGTAATCGGCATAGAGCGCGCTGAGGGCGGGGATCGAACGGGGCATGGCGTGTCCTTTTGGCTTCGGGAGGGCGCTACGGGCGGGTTTTGAGGCCCTAATGGTCATAACCAGCTGCCAATGGCAAGCCCCGCAAGCCCCGCGCCCAAGAGAAGCGGCACGACGCCGATGCGGAACGCGAAGAGCGCAATGGCGGCGAGAAGGCTCAACAGCAGCGACCAGACATGCAGGCTCGACCACACCGGCCAGACCGGACCGGCATCAACGAGGGGCGGCAGCGCGAAGAGTTCGACGCGTCCGACGTGATCGAACATCACATGCAGCGCGAACCAGAACGACAGGTTGGCGATGACCCCGACGATCGCCGCGCCGATGCCGGCCATCGCACCCGAAAGCGCCGGGTTCTTTCTCAGATCCTCGATGAACGGCGCGCCGGCGAAGATGAAGACGAAGCTCGGCACGAAGATCGCCCATGCCGTGAGGAA
Source organism: Martelella sp. AD-3 (assembly GCF_001578105.1). GTDB lineage: Bacteria > Pseudomonadota > Alphaproteobacteria > Rhizobiales > Rhizobiaceae > Martelella. Next base: position 2,760,261 of record NZ_CP014275.1, read on the forward strand.
AGCGCCGATCATGCCCGAGATGAGGGGCGCGGCAAAGACCGGCGCGGCATAGGCGCCGAGAAAGCCGACGAAACAGAGCACGAGAACCAGCGGCCCCGGCGTGGTCTCCGCCAGCGCCAGCCCGTCGAGCATTTCGGCGGGCGTCAGCCAGTGATAGGTCGTCACCGCCTCCTGCGCCACATAGGAGAGCACGGCATAGGCCCCGCCGAAGGAAAACAGCGCCACCTTGACGAAGAAGCCGAAAATGTCACTGAGCGTCCCGGCTCCGCCGAGGAGGGCCAGAATACCGAGAGGCAGCAGCCAGACGAATGTCCATACGGCAATCGTGGCGATCGCGCGCAGGCCCTTCTTCTGCCGCGCCGGTGCGGGCTCTTCGTCTTCCGCGCCCGGATCGGCACTGCCGCGCATGAGAAAATAGCCGCCAAAGCCGGCGGCAAGCACGACGAGCGGAAAGGCAACCCCGAAAACGAACAACGCCACGAAGGCAATGACGGCGAAAGCAACCGAAACCGGGCCCTTCAGCGATTTCCGGCCCATGCGCCAGAGCGCCTGGATGACGATGGCAAGAACCGCCGCCTTCAGCCCGGTGAATACCGCCTCGAGCCAGGTCGTATCGGCAAGGGCGGCGTAGAAAGCGGCAAGCCCGATAATGACCACAAGGCCCGGCAGGACGAACAGGAGGCCCGCCGCCACCCCGCCGCGCGCGCCGTGGAGCAGCCAGCCGATATAGGTGGCAAGCTGCTGCGCCTCCGGGCCGGGCAGCAACATGCAATAATTCAGCGCGTGCAGGTAGCGGTCTTCCTTCAGCCAGCGCTTTTCCTCGACCACGATCCGGTGCATCAGCGCGATCTGGCCGGCCGGACCGCCAAAGGACAGGCAGCCGATGCGGGCAAACACCGCGACCAGTTCGGAAAAGCTCGGTTTTTTATCCTGAACGGCGTTCTCCGTCACAATCTCCTCGCATTCCGGGCGGAAATCATCGGCCAAGGGTTATCGGCCGGAGATAAAACCTGTATGAAAGCCCCATTCAGGCCGCGCGCGCCTCTCCCGGCAAACGAAAAAAATCTTTTCGCCGATTTCTTGACACGCCGCACCCCACCTCCTAAATCTCCGTCATTAGCACTCACCCAGTGAGAGTGCTAACACTTATCCAGGTGGCCGCGTCAAGCGGCTGCGAATGTCATTTGATCGAGGGTACAGACAATGGCAAGCATTTCTTTCCGCCCCCTGCACGACCGCGTCGTCGTACGTCGCGTTGAGTCCGAGGAAAAGACCAAGGGTGGCATCATCATCCCCGACACCGCCAAGGAAAAGCCGCAGGAAGGCGAAATCGTCGCCGTCGGTTCCGGCGCTCGTGACGACAGCGGCAATGTTGTCGCGCTCGACGTCAAGGTCGGCGACCGGGTTCTGTTCGGCAAGTGGTCGGGCACCGAAGTCAAGCTCGACGGCGAAGACCTTCTGATCATGAAGGAAGCCGACATCATGGGCATCGTCGCTTAATCAAGCGCATCTGTCCACGATTCACCATTCCATCCAGCCGGGCACTTGCCCATAAGGTTTTGATAAACCAGGAGTTTTCAAATGGCTGCTAAAGAAATCAAATTCGGCCGCTCTGCGCGCGAAAAGATGATGCACGGTGTTGACGTGCTCGCTGACGCTGTGAAGGTCACACTCGGCCCCAAGGGTCGTAATGTTGTTATCGAAAAGTCCTTCGGCGCTCCGCGCATCACCAAAGATGGTGTTTCGGTTGCCAAGGAAATCGAACTGGAAGACAAGTTCGAAAACATGGGCGCCCAGATGGTCCGCGAAGTTGCTTCGAAGACCAACGACATCGCCGGTGACGGCACCACCACGGCAACCGTTCTCGCTTCCTCGATCATCCGCGAAGGCAACAAGGCTGTTGCTGCCGGGATGAACCCGATGGATCTGAAGCGCGGCATCGACATGGCCGTCCACGAAGTCGTCAAGGACCTGCAGGCCAAGGCAAAGAAGATCAACACCTCTGAGGAAGTTGCTCAGGTTGGCACGATCTCCGCCAATGGCGAAAAGCAGATCGGCGAAGACATTGCCGCTGCCATGCAGAAGGTCGGCAATGAAGGCGTCATCACGGTTGAAGAAGCCAAGACCGCCGAAACCGAACTCGAAGTCGTTGAAGGCATGCAGTTCGACCGCGGCTACCTGTCGCCCTACTTCGTGACCAACTCCGAGAAGATGATCACCGAGCTGGAAGACTGCTACATCCTGCTGCACGAAAAGAAGCTCTCCAACCTTCAGGCTCTCCTGCCGGTTCTGGAAGCTGTCGTTCAGTCCAACAAGCCGCTCCTGATCATTGCTGAAGACGTTGAAGGCGAAGCGCTTGCGACCCTCGTCGTCAACAAGCTGCGCGGTGGCCTGAAGATTGCTGCCGTCAAGGCGCCTGGCTTCGGCGATCGCCGCAAGGCCATGCTGGAAGACCTCGCCATCCTGACAGGCGGCACGGTGATTTCCGAAGACATCGGCATCAAGCTCGAAAATGTTACACTCGACATGCTCGGCACGGCCAAGAAGGTCTCGATCACCAAGGAAAACACCACGGTTGTCGACGGCGCCGGCCAGAAGGCCGACATCGAAGCCCGTGTTGCCCAGATCAAGGCCCAGATCGAAGAAACCACGTCCGACTACGACCGCGAAAAGCTGCAGGAACGTCTTGCCAAGCTCGCTGGCGGCGTTGCCGTGATCCGCGTCGGCGGCTCCACGGAAGTCGAAGTGAAGGAAAAGAAGGACCGCATCGACGACGCTCTGAACGCGACGCGCGCTGCTGTTCAGGAAGGCATCGTGCCCGGTGGCGGCGTTGCTCTTCTGCGCTCCTCCACGAAGATCACCTCCAAGGGTGAGAACGACGACCAGGAATCCGGCATCAACATCGTTCGCCGTGCGCTTCAGTCGCTGGTTCGTCAGATCGCGACCAACGCAGGTGACGAAGCCTCGATCGTTGTCGGCAAGATCCTCGACAAGAATGACGACAACTATGGCTACAACGCCCAGACCGGCGAATATGGCGACATGATCGCCATGGGCATCGTCGACCCGGTCAAGGTTGTCCGCACGGCTCTGCAGAACGCGGCTTCGGTAGCCTCGCTGCTGATCACCACGGAGGCCATGATCGCCGAAGCGCCGAAGAAGGAATCGGCCGGCGGCGGCATGCCCGACATGGGCGGCATGGGTGGAATGGGCGGCATGGGCGGCATGATGTAATCAGGCGAAAGCCTGATTGCAGAATAGCACGCCCATGATCCCAAGGGGTTTGGCGCGGCAAGCGCGCCAAACTGGCGGCATGATGTAATCAGGCGAAAGCCTGATTGCAGAATAGCACGCCCATGATCCCAAGGGGTTTGGCGCGGCAAGCGCGCCAAACTGGCGGCATGATCAAATCAGGCGAAAGCCTGGTTGCCGAGCGCCCAGCTCGACCAGTCGAAATTTGGAGAAGGCGCCTTTCGGGGCGCCTTTTTTGTGTGTCCGGCTTGCGCCGTCGCCACGCAAGCGGAATGCGACTGACGTGCCGCATGCACCAAAAAGATGAACAAAAGTTAATTTATAAATTGCGCATTTTACCGATGCCTGATGAAATCGGGACGCTTCAACCGGAGCGGCGAACAGGCGTGGCGGGACATAGGTGCATGTCTTCAATGAACGGCATGTCACCGGACGCCCCGGTGCGTCCACGTCTCACATTCATGCAGGGCCAATCGATCAATGAAAGCATTTCTTCCGGCGCTTCTCGCAACCACCACAGCCACCGCCGCGCTTGCCGCAGACCCGATGGCAACGCCGATCCCGGCTTCGCCCGCGACCTACGACTGGTCGGGCGCCTATCTCGGGGCGGAGGGCGGTTATGGATGGCTTGCCGGCGAAGTGCCGAACGACCTCTTCACCGGCACCAGGACTGAAAGCGCCGATGGCGGCGCGGCCGCCGTCTTCGCCGGCTACAGCCATCAGCTCAATAACAACGTCGTCGTCGGCATCAATGGCGAATTCGGCTACAACTGGAATGACAATTCCTACACCGTCGTTTCGCCCTACCCGTTTCTCAACGGCCAGAGCGTCACCTTCGGTACAGAGTGGCGGGCGAGCGTCGAGGGCAGCGTCGGCTATGCCTTCGACCGCCTTCTGGTCTTTGCCTCCGGCGGCTGGACCGCAACCAGGCTTGAGGGCTCCTTCTCGCTGACCGGCAGGAGCTATGACGAGGTCATGAACGGATGGACGCTCGGCGCGGGCATCGACTATGCGATCAGCGAAAACGTGTTCGCCCGGCTGAAGGCGAGCTACAGCGACTACGGCTCCACCGACATCATCACCCAGGCAACGGGTATTCCGGGCCTGCCCGACAGCAAGCTGAGCCAGGCAAGCCTGATGGCCGGCATCGGCTTCAAGTTCTGAGGTCGCGGCCTTCGAAAGATCCTCGGACGCGAAAAGGGCGGCCGCGCCGCCCTCTCCGTAGTCATGGTTCGCCGATGCGCGATCACGCCGCCTTGGCATGTGCGTTGAGCGATTTCTCGGCAAGCTTGGAAAGTTCGAGATCCGCCGTCGATTCCTGTTCGAAGGTCTCCTCCAGAAGCTTGACAACGTCCTTCTTGTCGAGCTGCTTCGCCCAGGCGATCAGCGTGCCGTAGCGGGCCATCTCGTAATGCTCCACGGCCTGCGCGGCGGAGATGAGGCCGGCATCGAGAGCGGGCGTATCCTTGAAGTCCTCGATGATCTCCTCACCCTCCTCGATAATGCCCTGGATCGCCTCGCAGGTCTTGCCGCGGGCCGGCTTGCCGAGCAGTTCGAAAACCTGCTGCAGGCGCTCGATCTGGCCTTCGGTCTCTTCCCGGTGGTTTTTGAAGGCTTCCTTGAGATCGTCGGATTGCGCGGCGCGCGCCATTTTCGGCAGCGCCTTCACGATCTGGCGTTCGGCGAAATAGATGTCCTTGAGCGTGTCGAGAAACAGGTCGTCCAGTGTCTTGGTCATGTTCAGATCTCCTCGTGTTGAAAGCGTGTTTGCTCTTGTGACGAAGAAACGCCGTCCTTGACGAAACGGTTCCTGACAAAACCGCGCCGCAGGCAACAAAAAAGCGCGACCGCCGGGACCGCGCTTCTTCTCAAGCATAGCGATGCTGTGTCTCGCCTCAGGCTTCGGCGGGAACCGTGAAGCCCTTGACGCTGGCCGGGCGGTCCGAGCAGCGCTCCACCCAGGCGGAAACAGACTTGAAATCGGCAAGGCCCAGTACATCCGCGGCATCGTAGCCGACCGACAGGCCGCGCACCCAGGGAAAGATCGCGATATCGGCGATCGAATAGGCCGAATAATCCTCGCCCATGATGAACTTGCGGTCACGCAGGCGCCCTTCCAGAACGCCGAGCAACCGGCGGACTTCCTTCTTGTAGCGCTCGACCGGATAGGGATTGTTGGCGACCTTGTCGGCGGCATATTTGTAGAAGTGGCCGAACTGGCCGAACATCGGCCCGACGCCGCCCATCTGGAACATCACCCACTGGATCGCCTCGTAGCGGCCGATCGGATCATTGGGGATGAGCTTGCCGGCCTTCTCGGCGAGGTAAAGCAGGATCGCGCCGGACTCGAACAGGCCGACCGGAAGGTCGTCAGGACCGTGGGGGTCGATGATCGCCGGGATCTTATTGTTGGGGTTCAGCGACAGGAACTCCGGCGACATCTGGTCGTCCGTGCCGAAGGACACGCGATGCGCCTCATAGGGCAGCTCAAGCTCCTCAAGCGCGATCGAAACCTTCACGCCGTTGGGAGTGGGAAGAGAGTAGAGCTGGATGACTTCCGGGTCTTTCGGCGGCCATTTCTGGGTGATCGGAAAATCGGACAAGCGTGACATGGACGCTCCTGAAAAATGTTTTGCGGATAGGTGCGAGATGTGCAGTGCGGATCGAAATCGCAAGACCATGCTTGTCATTAAAATGGCAAAAAAGTGTCGTCCGGACCAAAAAATGACGATTTCAGCCAATCGTCACCAAATAGGGATGGACGATACACGGCTTCGCCAACAGCGGCTTGCGCTGCCTCTTATCCGCGCATCGCCGCCAGGATTTCGTCGATCGCCGGGTCGCCTTCATGCGAGGTCTTTTTCGCGCGCACGAAACAGGCCTCCGATTTCAGGATCACGCCGTCGGTCAGAATTTTCAGGTGGTTGGCCGCAAGCGTCGAGCCGGTGGAGGTGATATCGACGATGATGTCGGCCTGGCCGGCCATGGGCGCGCCTTCCGTCGCCCCGAGGCTTTCGACGATGCGATAGAGCTGGATGCCGTGCTTGGCGGTGAAGAACTGCTGCGTCAGCCGCCAGAATTTCGTCGCGATCGCCAGACGGCGGCCGTGACGGCTGCGGAATTCCGAGGCGACATCGTTCAGGTCCGCCATCGTGTCGACATCGAGCCAGATTTCCGGGACGGCCACCACCACATCGGCCTTCCCGAAGCCGAGGCGGGAGACGAACTCCACCCGGGCATCGGCGTCCGCCACGTTCTCGCGCACCACATCCTCGCCGGTCACGCCGAAATCGACCGCGCCATTGCCGACCTCGCGCGAAATCTCCGAGGCCGACAGGAAGGCGATCTCGATATCCGGCCGGCCGCGTACCTGCCCGCGATAGGAGCGGTCATTGCCGTTGGTCTCGACAGGAAAGCCCGCCCTTTCGAGCGCCTGTTCCGCGCCTTCCTTGATCCGGCCCTTGGAGGGCAGCGCAATGGTGACGGTCATGGTGTTCCTCCGGCTTTTTCTCGGGCGCGTTCGATCCGGTCGAGCCACAGCGAAAAGCCGACGGCGGGAATATGGTCGCTGGCGCCAAGCAGCGTCAGCAGCCGGTCATAACGTCCGCCGCCCGCCAGAAGCGCGCCGCGCGCACCGGCTTCCGCGATTTCGAATACGAGGCCCGTATAGTAATCAAGCGGACGGCCGAATGCGGCGCGATAGGTGATCGCGGCCACCTCGACGCCCGCTGCCGCAAGCGCCGCGATGCGGGCCTCGAACGCGCCGATCGCCGCGCCGATATCGAGATCAAACTTTTCCGAAAAGGCCGCAAGCGCCGACGATGCCGCGTCAAGACCGACCTCGAGCGAGAGAAAACTCGTCAGCGCCTCCAGCGCATCGGCATCGAGACTGGTGACGGAGAGCGCCAGTTTTTCCTTCAGTCGCCGCGCAATCTCCTCGGGGCTGCGGCTGGCATTAGTGGAATAGCCGGTAACCTGCATGGTTTCGTCAATATGGGCCACCAGCCCCGCCTCGTCGCCATCGGCGAGGAAGGCGGCGACGCGGCGGTCGAGGCCGGAGACCGGCTGCGGGCGTGCCAGCGTTTCCAGAAGCGCCTCGAGCCGCGCATGGTTACCGAAGGCCTGGATCAGCCGCTTCTGCCAGCCGCCTGGAAGACCGAGCGCCCGCACCACCGCCTCGAAGATCGCCTGGTCGCCGAGCGTGACGGCAAGGCGCTGGCCCGGCAGGCAGGCGCCGAGCGCGCCCCAGGCATCGGCAATGGCGCGCGCATCGGCGGCGGCGACATCGGCCGTCCCCAGATCCTCGATGCCCGCCTGGAAGAACTCGTCCGCCCCGTCCTCGCGCGCCTGGCGGAACACCATGCCGCAATAGGCATAGCGCTTCGGCGTGCCGGCGTTCTCCGCGATGTGACGGCGGCAGACGGGGATGGTGAATTCCGGGCGCAGGCAGAGGCTCTCGCCCGTCTCGCTCTCGGTCATGAAAATGCGGCGGCGCAGCGCCTCGCCGGTCATGTCCAGAAAGGGCGCGGCGGGCTGGATCACCGGCGTGTCGGTCAGATCCGTTTCGCGCGCGGCAAAGGCGGCAAGAATGGCGCCGGCGCAATCCGGCAGGCTGGTGGAGGGCATGGGTCGTCTCTACTGTTTGCCGCACCCGATGACCATCCTTTGCGGCAAAAGTCAACGATTGCGGCCTGGATCAGTCCAAAACCTGCATCAGTTCGATCCGGTTGCCGAAGGGATCATAAACATAGGTGCGCAGGAATCCCTCAAGCGGCGCATCCGCTTTGACCTCGTAACCGGCCTTTTCCGCAGCCGCCGCAACCGCCGCGACATCATCGACCAGAAACGCCGGATGCGCCTTTTTCGCGGGCCGGAAATCCTTCTCGACGCCGATGTGAATGCGCAATTCTCCCCGCTCGAACCAACACCCGCCCCGCGCTCTCAGATTGTCGGGCTTTTCAACCTCCGGGACGCCAAGCACGCCGGCATAAAACGCCCGCGCCTCGTCTTCCCGGCCCTCGGGCATGGCAAGCTGTATGTGATGGATGGATTTGAGAGACATAAGCAAAATGGCCGGAACCGGACAGGACCGCCGGTTACCGGAAGCTCAATGATTATGCCGGGCGCGCCAAAGCTGGAAGCCAAGCATTCCCAATGCCGGAACCAGCAAGATCAGCGGTATCGTGATATAGACCTGTTCAAAACTCATGGCTCACCTCATCGAGAGGATCGTCATCCTCGCTGCTATATGTAGCACGATTGCCAGAAAATAGCGACGGACGTCGAGGCCACCGATCCCCCTTGAAGGGACGGCTTGTCGCAGAAGGCTTTTCCGCACAGCCCCCAAGTCTTCTCGCCCCGGAGGGGAGAGATGTCGCGACAGCGACAGTGAGGGGGGAACCTATCCACGCGGACACCCTCACTACCCCTGTCGGGGCATCTCTCCCGCAAGCGGGAGAGAGTATATGGAGCAAGATCCAAGGCCATCTACAATAGCCTTGCCCTCAGGAGGAGGAGGTTGTGGGAGCCGACGCCCCCCCGCCTATCATCCCGCCCGACGCCGGTCCTCCGCCTGCGCCTCCAGCATCTGGCGCACCCTTGCCACCAGATCACCCTCCGGCACGGTCTCCTGCGCCACCCGCGCCTCGCGCCATTCCGCGTTGTCCTCGATCTCGCCGGACAAGCGCTTGCCCTCGATCAGGTCCTTGATCTGGACGACGCCTTGCGAGCGCTCGTCGCCGCCCTGGATGATGGCGATGGGGCAGCCGCGACGGTCGGCATATTTGAGCTGGTTGCCGAATTTCTTCCAGTTGCCCTGGTACATCTCGGCGCGGATGCCTTCGCGGCGCAGCGTCTGCGTCATCTTCTGATAGCGCCCCATCGCCTCGGCATCGCCATCCATGACGGTGACGAGCACCGGCTCGATCACCTCGGACGCGCCGAGCTTGCCGAGGTTTTTGAGCGCCGTCATCAGCCGCGACACGCCGATGGAAAAGCCCGTCGCCGGCACCGGCTGGCCCATGAACCGCGACACCAGCCCGTCATACCGCCCGCCGCCGCCGACCGAGCCGAACACGACTTTTTCGCCTTTTTCATTGGTGACGTCGAAGAGGAGCTCGGCTTCGTAGACGGGGCCTGTGTAGTATTCGAGGCCGCGAACAACGGATAGATCGACAACAATCTTAATCCGATCTTCTGAGTAGCCGCATTTCTCGAAAACTTCAGCCATAGACCGAAGTTCGGTTAGTGCGTTCTCAATTTTGTCGGTTTTCGGGAGATCATTCGCAAAATTTTCGATTATTTTAAAATTGTCAGGCACGCGCAAATCAGTAGACCCATCCTCTCGAAGGACAGCCGTGCGTAGAGCCTTCACAGTTGAGCCATCATCCTCAAAGGTAACCAGATTAGCCGGACGATAAGTCAGAAAAATCATCAACTTTGAGAGTTGGTCTTCAGTAAGTCCTGCTCCTTTTGTGAAGTCACCTTCCCCTTCCTTTTGGCCGTCCCAGCGGCCCTTTCCGAGAAGTTGCGATACCCCTTCTGCACCGAATTTATCAAGCTTGTCGAGCGCCCGCAGAACCGTCAGTTTCTGATGCGGGTCTTCAACTCCAATCGCCTCCAGCACGCCGTCCAGCACCTTGCGATTGTTCACCCGGATCACATAATCCCCGCGCGGAATGCCAAGCGCTTCCATCGTGTCGGCCATCATCATGCACATTTCGGCATCCGTCTGGACGCCGGGGGCGCCGACGACGTCGGCGTCGAACTGCATGAACTGGCGGAAGCGGCCGGGGCCGGGCTTTTCATTGCGGAACACATAGCCCGCGCGATAGGTGCGGTAGGGAAGCTGGATGTCGTTGAAGTTTTCCGCGACATGCCGGGCAAGCGGCGCGGTCAGGTCATAGCGCAGCGACATCCACTGGTCGTCATCATCGGTCAGCGAGAACACGCCCTCGTTCGGGCGGTCGCTGTCCGGCAGGAATTTTCCCAGCGCATCGGTATATTCGAACAGCGGCGTTTCCACCGGATCGAAACCGTAATTCTCGTAGACCGCCTTGATCTTCGCCATCATCGCCTCGGTCGCGCGGATATCGGCGGCCGAGCGGTCGACAAAGCCGCGCGGCAGGCGGGCTTTCAGCTTCTGCGGTTTCTTCTTCTTGTCGCTCATGGTTGACCTATCCGGAACACAGCTTCATTTTCCGGGCCCTGATTAACGGATCGCCGTGGGTCCGGCAAGCGCCAAGGCCACGCCCGACAACCGCCACGGACCGGCGGCGGCCAAACGGAGGACCGATGGAGATTGAAACCATATCGATGCCCGAGCTCGTCTGCATCGGCCTCAGCGTGCGCGGCGCGTGGCATGAATTGCCGGAAAAGGTTCCCGCAGGCTGGCAGCGGCTGTTCGCCGCAACCGGGGATGCCGAGCACTTTCTCGAAGTCTCGCGCAAGCAGCCGGACGGCGCCTATATCGAGTTTCTCGGCTTCCTGGCATCGCGCAAGACGGAGATACCGCCCGGCCTCGAACGCCATGTGGTTGCCGCCGGGCGCTATCTCCGCCTCGTCCATGAGGGGCCGCTTGCGGAAATCGCCGATGGCTTTGCCCGCCTGCACGCCCATGCCGCGGCGACCGGGGTAAGGCTTGGCGACCTCAAGCTCGATTTCGGCTACCGGCGCGGCCTGCCCGACACGCCGCATGAGCTTTATGTGGCCGTTGAGCAGACGCCGCCGGCTCTGGGCGGACCCGCGCCCGGTTCGTCCGGCTGAGATGCGAGGCTGAAGGCCACCAGTTCGCTCGCCGCCTTGCTCAGATGCCGCTCCCTGTGGCTCAAAAGCTGGAAGGCGCGCGACGGCAGGTCGAAATTCACCCGCTTCAGTTCGCCTGAGGCAAGCCAGGGCGCCGCGACCGCGCCCGAGATTGCCGTCGCCGCATGGCCGGAGCGCACGGCGGACAGCACCGCCTCGTTCGAGGGCAGCACCATCACCACGTTGAGGTCTGCGGGCGCAATGCCGAAACCGGCCATGGCGTGCTCGAACTCAAAGCGCGTTCCGGAGCCCTCCTCGCGCAGCACGAAGGCCGCCTGCCGGGCGAGTTCGCCCGGCGTCACCGGTCGGCCATCGGCCAGCGGATGGCCGGGCGCGACCACCACCATCAGCGCGTCGTCGGTCAGGTGGCGCTTGGCCAGCAGCGGATTGTCGAGCGTGCCCTCGATATAGCCAAGCTCCGCCTCGCCGCCGGCAACGGCCTCCGCCACCGCCACGGTGTTGCCGATCGACAGCCTGAGTTCGATGCCCGGATAGCGCGCGTGAAAGCGCATCAGCACCTGCGGCAGCCAGTAGCTGGCAATCGTCTGGCTGGCGAAGACCGACAGCGCCCCGCGCTCCAGCCCGCCAAGCTCGCCCAGCACGCGTTCGGCCGAGCGCACCCGCGCAAGGGTCGCCCGCGCCTCATCCAGAAATACCCTCCCCTCCGCCGTCAGCACGATGCCGCGCCCGACCCGGTCGAAGAGGGTGACGGAATAGAAGTCTTCCAGCTTGCGGATGGCGCTGGACACGGCAGACGGCGTCAGATGCAGCGCTTCGGCCGCCCGCGTCAGGTGCTCGCGCTCGGCCACCGCCACGAACACAACCAATTGCTCAAGGGTCATCATGGGATGAACATTCTCTTTTGCCGAACAAAACGTCAATTATTATTCGATGGAAGCCTATATTTGAGCATGACATGCTTTGCGCATCACAGGATTCTCCCATGCGCATTGCCGTCGAAACCGAAAATATCCACCCCTGGACCGGACGCTTCATCTCGCTCGCGCCCGGCATTCTGCTCTCCTGCCTCGTCGCCCTGGCGGCCTTCGGGCTGGAAGCCGTCGAAGTTCACATTACCGAGCATCGTTTCGTCGAAAACCTTGTGCTCGCCATCCTCATCGGCACGGCCATCCGTTCGCTCGTCCACCTGCCGGCGGCGTTCAACCCCGGGATCCGGTTCTGCGAGAAATTCGTGCTGGAAGTGGCGATCGTGCTGCTCGGCGCCTCGATCAGCGTTCAGGCGCTGAAGGCGGCGGGCCCGGCTCTGGTGCTCGGCATCATCTTCACCGTGATTGCCGCCATCGCCATTTCCTACGGCATCGGCCGCGGTCTCGGGCTGAAGCACAAGCTTGCGACGCTGGTTGCCTGCGGCAATTCCATCTGCGGCAATTCGGCGATCGCGGCAGCCGCCCCGGTCATCGACGCGGAGCCGGAGGATATCGCCTCGGCCATCGCGTTTACCGCCGTGCTCGGCGTCGTCATGGTGCTGGCGCTGCCGCTTGCGCTGGTCGGCCTGGGCTTGACCGCGCCGCAATATGGCGTGCTCTCCGGCCTCACCGTCTATGCCGTGCCGCAGGTGCTCGCCGCCGCCCAGCCGGGCGGGGTGATCGCGGTGCAGACCGGCACGCTGGTCAAGCTTATCCGGGTAATGATGCTCGGCCCCGTGCTCCTCGCGCTCGGCATGACCGCGCGCGCCGCCGCCTCAGGCGCGGGCTCGAAGGTCAAGCTGAAGCATATCGCGCCGTGGTTCATCATCGGCTTCGCGCTGATGATGGCGCTGCGGTCTGTCGGCGCCATTCCGGAAGGGGTCGTTCCGCCGCTTGCCCACGCCTCCAACGCGCTCACCGTGCTGGCCATGGCGGCGCTGGGCCTCTCCGTCGACATCCGCTCGCTCGGCCGCGCCGGCGGACGGGTGATCGCGACCGCGATCCTGTCGATCGGCGTACTGACGGGAATCGCGCTCGGCCTGATCTTCGTGCTGCAGATCGGCTGATCAGGACGCGACGGGCCGCTTCAGCGCGGCCCGCAGCCGCTCCACCTCATCGCGGCAGCAGCAGCCGTCGAGGTGATCGTTCACCAGCCCCATGGCCTGCATGAAGGCATAGACCGTTGTCGGGCCAACGAATTTCCAGCCGCGCTTTCTCAGATCCTTCGAAATCTTCACGGAGACGGAGGTGGTCGGATTCGCCCTGAGCGTTTCGAGATCGACCACCCTCGGCCGGTCCTCCGGTCCCGGTTCATGCGCCCAGAAATAGGCGGCTAGCGACCCGAACTCGGCCTCCATCTCGATGGCGCGGGCGGCGTTGTTGATCGTCGCCTCGATCTTGCCGCGATGGCGGATGATGCCGGCATCGCCGAGCAGACGTTCGACGTCCTTCTCGCCGTACCGCGCAATCTTGTGAAAATCGAAGCCGTCGAAACCGGCGCGGAAATTCTCGCGCTTCCTCAGGATGGTGAGCCAGGACAGCCCCGACTGGAAGCCTTCCAGACAGATCTTCTCGAACAGCCGGACATCATCGGTGACCGGCCGGCCCCATTCCTCATCATGATATCTGAGATAGTCGGGCAGGTTGCCATGCCAGAAACAGCGGTCCCTGCCATCGTCACCCGTTATCAACCCCGCCATATCGCTCACATGCGCCTCCTGATTCTCTATGGAACAAAAAGGAAACATGTTTTCGGCGGAACAACAAGGGCCGAGCGCTCGGGCCAACATGAAACGCAGCCGTCGCGGGCGTGACCGTTCATGAAGCCTTAACCAATTTATACTTTTTTTATGGTTAACAACACGTCGCTTCCGGGACACTCCATGCTTCGCCTCACCGCCTCAGCGGGCCTGCTCCTGCTTGCCTCGTCATTTGCCGCTTCTGCCGATCGCGCGTCTGCCGAAACCGCGTTCTCCGTCTATGGCGGCTATCAGACCGCGCCGCATTCACCGATCGAGATCAATGGCGCTGACGCTTTCACCGCAGGCTGGGAGGGCCGGTCGTTCAACTGGCCTGCCTATTGGGGCGCGCGCGCAACCTACTGGCTCGACCGTTACAAGCAACCGAACCTCGGCATTGCGCTCGATTTCAGCCATGCCAAGGTCTATGCCGATGACGCGACGCTCGCCAAATCGGGCTGGAGCCATTTCGAGTTCACCGACGGGCTCAACCTGCTGACGCTGAACGCGCTCTACCGCTTTCCGATAAAGGACAGCAAATGGACGCCCTATGTCGGCCTCGGGGCCGGCATCAACGTGCCCCATGTCGAGGTCACCCGGCCATCCGGCCGCACCTATGACTACCAGTTCGGCGGCCCGACCGTGCAGGCCCAGGCGGGCGTATCCTACAATTTCGCCAAAAACTGGGACGCCTTCGTCGAATACAAGGCGAACTATTCCTGGGTCGACGTCAAGATCGACAGCGGCGACCGCATGAAGACCGGAATCCTTACCAATGCCGTCAATTTCGGCATTGGTTTCCGGTTCTGAGATCGCCTATGCCCGCGGCGGCTCGTCAGGCGGATCGGTAGGATCTGCTGCCGCGGCTGCGGGCGGGTGCGGCGGCGGGGTTTCGACCACATCGGCCTTCCGGCGCGCGCGCCGCGCCAGCATGCCTTGGCCGCAAAGCGCCGCCATCGCGCCGAAGCCGAGCAGCACGACGATGATGTTCGCGATCCAGCCGAAGAACGGCAGGTAGTGCAGCAGCGACATCAGCACCAGCCCGCCGGCGATCGCCAGCAGGCGGTTGACGAGGCTGGGCTTGAGCGGCCTGATGCTGGTAACCAGCCACCAGGACAGAGCGTAGACCGCGAGCAGATAGGCGAGCGTCCAGAGGGCTACCGTCGCCAGAATGATGAACGGGATCAGCGGAATGGCGATGAGCGTCATCAGCGCCAGCGGCACCGCGCCGAACAGCGTCGACAGCGCAACGAAACCATAGCCGAGCGAGGCGAAAGGCCGGGTGATCAGCCGCGCCCGCGCCGCTTCCGTGCGCTGCGGGGCCAGCAGCAGGAACACCGTCGCCAGCGCCAGCATGAAGACCAGCATGGAAATGAAGCTTGCGACCACGGTCGTGTCGGAGACGACCTCCGGCTCGGGCGCTTCTTCCGAGGCCGGTTTGGGCGTCAGCTTGCGGTAGGTCACCTTGTCGGCGGCAATCACCGATTCCGGAATGGCGACTTCGTCGGGCGCGTAATAGGTCAGCGTGCCGCCGATCGCGGCATCCGGGCCGAAGGCGATCTCGTCGCCCATGATCCTGACATCGCCGGAAACCGCCGCGTTCAGCGTCAGGTCGCCGCTGCCGACGAGCAGACTGCCAGCGATCGGCGCGTTGATTTCGACCGAGCCGGCCGCCAACCGGGCATTGCCGCTGACGGCCGCGCGGGGCCCGATCTCGATGTCCGCGCCAGCGGCCGAAAGATCGCCGGCGACCGTGCCGTCGATCTTGACGGAAAAGCCCGCTGCATAAAGGTCGCCGTTCACACTCGCGTTGGAACGAACCCTGGCGCCCGCCAGAAGCGCATCGCGCCCGACGGAACCGTCAAGCCGCGCCGTCGCGCCGGCCACGAAGGCATTGCGCGGGCTGTCCTGGTTGAGCACGGTCGTCGTGCCGCTGGCATAGGTATCGCCGCCGAAGACCATGATCTTGTCATCATCCGCCATGGCCGCTGCGCTGCCAAGCGTCAGAACCGTCAATGCCGTCGCCAGTATGCGTGCTATTCCGCTCATGACCAAAGCCCCTCTCGCCCGTCAGTCGGTTCATCGAATGCGTCGCTGCCGATACTATCCCGCGTGTGAGGGCTTTCGTAAAGGACCAATGCGGCTCAAACCACCCGGCATTTCAGCACCGCCGCCGCCAGCGCTTCCATGGTCTCGCGTCGTCTGTCAGATCGCCGCCAGCAAAGCCCGATCCGCCGCGCCGGCTGAGGTTCCGCAAAGGGCAGGATGGTCAGCGACGTTCGCGCGGTCTCTGCCGCCACGGCCATTTCGGGGATCAGCGTCATGCCCATGTCGTTCGCCACCATCTGCAGCAGCGTGGTCATGGACGTCGCGCCGACATTGACGACATTGCGCTTCGGCTTCTGCTCGCAAAGTGCCAAGGCCTGGTCGCGCAGGCAATGGCCTTCCTCCAGAAGCAGCAGGCGATCCGCCTCGAGATCGGCCTGGGTCAGGGGCGAGGCGAGCACCGTTTGGTGATTGCGCGCGACCGCCATGAAGAACCGGTCGGCGAAAAGGTCCATCGTCTCAATGCCGTCGCGCTCGATCGGCAGCGCCGCCACCACCGCATCGATCGCCCCCTCCTCCAGATGATCGAGAAGCTGGTCGGTGACCGCCTCCCTCAGGGCCACCTCCGCTTCAGGGTGGAGACGCTTCAGATAGGGCACGAGTTTCGGGATCAGGTACGGAGCGACGGTTGGAATGAGCCCGATCGCGACCGGCCCCGCCAGCGGCCCGGAGGCCGGCCGGGCGGCGTGTTCCAGCGCGGCCATGGCGGCAAGCACGATCCCCGCATGGGCCAGAACCCGCTCGCCCTCGCGGGTCAACAAGACCTGCCGGCGCGCGCGCTCGAACAAGGCGACGCCAAGCTCTGCCTCCATCTCCATGATCTGGGCGGAAAGCGCCGGCTGGCTGATATGCACCGCCTCCGCCGCCCGGCCGAAATGGCGCTCGCGCGCCAGCGCCTCGAAATAGCGCAATTGCTTGAATGTAACCATGATAGGAAAATCCTATCGTAATCTCCGGAAATCACAATTGGAAATTATCGAAACTTCGTGAGACCATTGCCATCACGAATAATGGAGGAAACCATGGCAGATAAACCGACCCTCACGACAACCGCCGGCGCCGCCGTGCCCGACAACCAGAATTCCATCACCGCTGGTCCGCGCGGCGGCGTGATGATCCAGGATTACCAGCTGATCGAGAAGCTCGCCCACCAGAACCGCGAGCGCATTCCCGAGCGCGTGGTCCACGCCAAGGGCTGGGGCGCGTTCGGCACGCTGAAGATCACCGGCGACATTTCGAAATACACCAAGGCCAAGTGTCTCCAGCCGGGCGCGGAAACGCCGATGCTCGCCCGCTTCTCCACCGTTGCCGGCGAACTGGGCGCGGCGGATGCCGAGCGCGACGTGCGCGGCTTCGCCCTGAAATTCTACACCGAGGACGGCAACTGGGACCTGGTCGGCAACAACACGCCGGTGTTCTTCGTCCGCGATCCTTACAAGTTCCCGGATTTCATCCACACCCAGAAGCGCCATCCGCGCACCAATCTGCGCTCGCCCAAGGCGATGTGGGATTTCTGGTCGCTGTCGCCGGAAAGCCTGCACCAGGTCACGATCCTGATGTCCGACCGCGGCATCCCGGTCGACCCGACCTTCATGAACGGCTACGGCTCGCACACCTATTCGCTCTGGAACGATGCCGGCGAGCGCTTCTGGGTCAAGTTCCACTTCAAGACCGAACAGGGCCACAAGCACTACACCAATGACGAGGCGGAAACGCTGATCGGCAAGAGCCGCGAGACCTATCAGGAAGCGCTGTTCGACAAGGTCGAGACCGGCAATTATCCGCGCTGGAAGGTGCAGGTGCAGATCATGCCGGAGGCGGATGCCGACAAGACGGCCTACAACCCCTTCGACCTCACCAAGGTCTGGCCGCATGGCGACTATCCGCCGATCGATATCGGCGTGATGGAACTGAACCGCAACGCCGACAATTACTTCGCGGAGATCGAGCAGGCGGCGTTCTCGCCCTCCAACATCGTGCCCGGCATCTCGCATTCGCCGGACAAGATGCTGCAGGCGCGCATCTTCTCCTATGCGGACGCCCACCGCTACCGTCTCGGCACCCATTACGAGGCGCTGCCGGTCAACGCGCCGAAATGTCCGGTCCATCACTACCACAAGGATGGCCAGATGAACTTCTTCGGCCAGAAGACCGGTGCGACGGACGCCTATTACGAGCCGAACAGCATGGGCGGCGCGGTCGAGGACAGGTCGGCGATGGAGCCGCCGCTTGCCATCGAAGGCGACATGGGCCGCTTCAACCACCGCGAGGGCAATGACGACTTTTCCCAACCCCGGGCGCTGTTCGAACTCTTCGACGATGGCCAGAAGGGACGTCTGTTCGACAACATCGCCGCCGCCATGGGCGGGGTGCCGGGCGAGATCATCGAACGTCAGCTGGCGCTCTTCAAGCAGGTCCATCCGGACTATGAAGCCGGCGTCCGCGCCGCGCTGAAGGAAGCCCACGGTTACGAGGCCAATGCGATCTCGACGCCGGGAACGCCGAACGCCGCGGAGTAGCAGCCTCCCGGAGGGATTGATCGGCAGGCCGGCGCGAAACGTGCCGGCCTTATTTTCCGCGTGCAGACCGCGCCCTACCAGCTCGCCGCGACATGGGTGGGCTTCATCCGCGGCGAACGCGACAGCACCTTGCCGTCCATCTCGAAGCCCGGCGCGACCTCGACGGCGCTGATATTGTCGAGCGAGGCGATGATGTGGTTGGAAAGCGCGGTCGTCAGCGAGGCGGAAGCGCCCGGACGCTTCATCAGGCCGATCTGCACCGGCGGCAGCGGCGGAAAGCCGTCGGCCTGGGAAAGCACCCGCATGCCGTTGCGCAGCGCCGATTCCGGCAGGATCGAGATCGCCATGCCGGCGAGCACGGCAGAGGCCACGACAGTTGCCGACCAGCTGGTGAACAGCACGCGATAGTCCCGGTCCACGCCCTCGAGCGCGGCGATGGCGAGTTGCCGCCAGCGGCAGTCACGCCGCCCGACGGCAAGCGGAACGGGCCGGTCGACCGGCAAGGCGTGGTTGGCGGACGCGACCCAGCACAGGGGCTCGGTGCGCACCACTTCCGAATCGCGCGTGCGCGGGTTGTGGGTAACGAGCGCCATGTCGAGTTCGCCCTGCTTCAGCCGTTCCACCAGATCGTTGGAATCCTCGCAGACGATATAGAGCTCGACATTGGGATGGGACTTGGCAAACCGGTTGATGATGTCCGGCATGTAGCGGTCGGCATAGTCATCCGGCGTGCCGATGCGGATCGAGCCTTCGAGGCGATTATCATCGAAGGCCGCGATCGCCTCATTGTTGAGGCGGATGATCCGCCGGGCATAATTCAGAAGCTTGTCGCCCTCATCCGTCAGCCGCACCCCGCGGCCGTCCTTGGTGAAAAGCTGCTTGCCGATCCTGTCTTCAAGACGACGCATCTGCATGGAGACAGCAGACTGGGTCTTGAAGACCTGCTCGGCAGCGCGCGTAAAAGAGCCGTTGTCGACAATGGCGACGAAGGTCTGAAGCTGATCGATATCCAGAGGCGCAACCATGAAATCACCCATCAAGTCTATTGATGTTTGATATTAAAAACATTCGTTGGACTGATCAATAAGAAATCGCCATCCTGTCAAGCAACGAAACGGGCAACCCGTTTGCCGGCATAAACGCCACGCGCATGTTTCGGGTGGCAGCAGGGCAAAATTTTCGGTTTGTTCGTCAAAGACCGGCAGCGGCCGCGCGCAAGGGCGCGCTGAGAGGGTGGCTGCAGGATCTGTTCAAAGGGCCGCGTCCGGGCGGCCCGACCGAAGGAGGCGACGATGTCGTTGATTGAAAGAGCGTCTGACAGCCGGGCACTGGCGCACCGGCCCCACTCCCTGTTTGCGGGCCTTGCCGCGCTTCGCGCCGCGCTCGCGCGTTTCACGAAGAACCGTTCGGCCATCCGCTATATGGCTGACATGGACGATGCGCTGTTGAAAGACATCGGCCTTACCCGCACCGATGTCGAACAGGCCTATATGAGCTCGATCCGGGAAGACCCGATGGTGGACCTGAAGCGGGCTGCCTGCAACCGTGCACAGCGCATGGTCATCTGACCGGAGCCGGTGCCGGCCCAAGCGGGCAACGCTCCGTCAGGTGTCGGCAAAGGAGGCTTTGCGCCGGATAGATTTCTGTTCAGATTTGGCGTTGGTTTGACGGCCGTTCCCAACCGCGGCCCGAAGAAAGCGTCATTTTCCCCGCAGGGTGGTTCAGCCTTCACTCTGCATTTTGCCCGGAAGCCTTTGTGTTTCCGGGCTTTTTTTTTGCGCCAGGCTCATCCGCTTTCATCCGGCGTATAAGGCTGCCAGAGTTCCAGCGGATTGCCTTCGGGATCGTGAATGCGGGCAAAGCGACCGACGCCCGGCATATCCCATTCCGCATTGGTGATCACCGCGATACCGGCCGCGCGCAGGCTGCCGCAGAGGCCCTCGAGGTCATCGACCCGCAGGTTCAGCATGAAGCCGTGGTCTTTGGCAAAATAGTCGGTATCGGCAGGAAAGGGCGCGAACACCGAAGGACCTGCCATCGTGTCCCAGGTCCCATAGGGGGCCGACCCGACCCCGAGATGTTCGACATACCAGGCGCGAAGCGCCTCCGGGTCGCGCGCACGAAAGAAGAAACCGCCAATACCTGTGACAGCCATCGCCAAGCCTCCGCCTGAAGCGGAGATTATAGACCCGCAGCGATGAAAAATCTTCCGGCAAATTTTCGGGCATCTGGCCTCAATACTGGAACTCGGCGAACAGCGGGTCGACCGACCCGTTCCAGCGGCCGTGATAAAGCGCCAGAAGGTCCTCGGCAAAGGTCGCCTTCTTGGCGATGATCTCGTCGAGCGTCATCAGGAAGACCGCCTCGCTCTGGCCGCTGGCATTCAGATTGTTGCGCGCCTTGAGGCCCGCGCGGGCAATCTCGATCACCTCGCGGCCGACGTCAAGCAGCGAACGCCCACCGATCTCGGCCTTCAGCGCAAGACGCGGAACTTCGTCGCGCAGGCGGTGAATGTCGGCGACCGACCAGTCGGCGGTCAGCTGTTCGGCGGCGTCCATCGCGCCGGCGTCGTAAAGCAGGCCGACCCAGAACGAGGGCAGCGCGCAGATGCGCCGCCAGGTGCCGCCATCGGCGCCGCGCATTTCCAGAAAGCGCTTCAGCCGCACGTCGGGAAAGAGCGTCGACAGGTGGTTGGTCCAGTCGCCCATGGTCGGCTGCCATTCCTCGACCTCGCCCTTGAGCGCGCCGGCCATGAACTGGCGGAAGGTGATGTCGGTGCAGTCGCGATAGCGCCCGTCACGGATGATGAAATACATCGGCACGTCAAGCGCCCATTCGACATAGCGCTCGAAGCCGAAGCCGGGTTCGAAGGCGCAATCAAGCAGGCCGGCGCGGTTGTTGTCGGTATCGCGCCAGATATCGCCGCGCCAGGAGAGAAGCCCGTTCGGCCTGCCCTCGGTGAAGGGCGAAGAGGCGAAAAGCGCGGTCGCGAGCGGCTGCAGCTTCTGCGACAGCGCCATTTTCCGGCGCATGTCGGCCTCGGAGGAGAAGTCGATATTCACCTGGATGGTGCAGGTCCTGTACATCATGTCGAGACCCTGCGTGCCGACCTTCGGCATGTAGTTGCTCATGATGCCGTAGCGTGATTTCGGCATGCGCGGCGTTTCTGCGAGCGTCCATTTCGGGCTGCCGCCGACGCCGAGAAAGCCGATGCCCATCGGCTCGGCCACCGAGCGCAGCACCGCAAGGTGACGGTTCGATTCCCGGCAGGTCTCGTGCAGCGTCCGAAGCGGCGCGCCGGAGAGCTCGAACTGGCCGCCCGGCTCCAGCGAGATCGCGCCCATGCCGGACGGGTCGGCAAGGCCGATGATGTTCTCGCCGTCCATGATCGCGTCCCAGCCGAGCTTGCCCTTCATGCCGTGAAGAACGGCGGAGATCGAACGCTCCCCCTCGTAGGGCACGGGGGTATTGTCTACCTTGAAGAAGGGAAACTTCTCATGCTCTGTGCCGATGCGGAAATCCGCCTCGGGTTTGCAGCCGGCCTCCAGATAGGCGGCAAGTTCCGCCGTATCGGCGATCGGCGTGGCGTCGGAAGTGTCACGGGCCATGGAAGTTCCTCGATATCGTCTGCCGGCCAGGGCCGGGTTTTCCATCGCTATTGGCCCGGTTTGTCCGGGCGATCAAGTCAATTTCCTTGAATAAGGGATAAATGCACGGGGACGTGACAGGCTCCGCGCGCGGTCGGCTTTATTCCCAGTCGCCGATCGTCGCCTGGATGATCGCGAGCGCGGCGACGGCGGCCGTGTCGGCCCTGAGGATGCGCGGGCCAAGCGGGATCGGCGTCACGAACGGGCTGGCCCGCAACATTGCCCGCTCCTCGTCCGAAAATCCGCCTTCGGGTCCGATCAGCAGCGCGAGGCTTTTCTCCGTAACCCGCTGAAGCGCCTTCACAGGGTTCTGGTCTTCGTCCGCCTCGTCGCAGAAGATCAGCCGCCGCCCGGCCTCCCACCCCTCCAGAAGGTCGGCGAGCTTCACCGGTTCCAGAAGCTCGGGAACGGCGAGCACGCCGCATTGCTCGGCGGCCTCGATGATGTTGGCCGCGAGCCGGTCGCTCTTGCCGGGCTTGCCCTGGACATGCTGCGTCATCACCGGCTGGATGCGCCCTGCCCCCATCTCGACGGCCTTCTGCACCATATAGTCCATTCGTCCGACTTTCAGCGGCGCGAAAAGATAGGTCAGATCCGGCAGGGGCGGCTGCGGCCGGGTCTGTTCGACCGGCTGAAGCATGATCTTCTTGCGGCTCGGATAGGCGATCCGCGCCAGCCATTCGCCATCGCGCCCGTTGAACAGCAGAAGCTCGGCGCCCTCTTCGGCGCGGATGACATGGGCCAGGTAATGGAACTGGTTCCTGTCGGCCTCGAAGGCCTCTCCGGCGGCAAGGCCGATGTCGACATAGAGGCGCTGCAGGCGATAATTGGCGCGCATGATGGCTCCCGCGATTCGAATGCTCTCGCTGCGAATCCTATCGGATTTCAGCGCCAACCAGAATGGCAGGCCGCCGCCTCAGCTCTCGATCAGGTTGATGAGCTCGATCAGCAGCGTCTTCAACTCGCTTTCATGCACGAGCTCGGCTGCTTCCTCCGGCGACGTCCACTTGCGCGTGCGCTCGTCGGCCTCGGGATATTTCGACTTGGTCTTGCGCACCCGCAAGGGATAGAGATCGACGACGCAGGGCACGGACGTGCCGTTGTCGAGCCGTTTAAGATAGGAATAGTTTCCAAGCGGCTTTTCGCCGACCTTGCCCTTGATGCCGGCCTCCTCGAAGGCTTCCTGGGCGGCGACCTCGTGCGGGGCCTTGTTGGCCATCGGCCAGCCCTTGGGCGTCACCCAGCGGCCCGTGTCTCGGCTGGTGATCAGCAGCACCTCGATCGCTGTCTTCTTCTTCGTACGGGTCAGCCGATAGCAGAGGGCGGCATATTGCTGGCGGGCTTCGCTCATGTCGGCATTCTCAGCCAGCGTCTTGTCAGATGGCATGTCCCGCATATGTCCTTCCGGCGAGGGGTCCGCGCAAACGCAGACTCAGTGACGATCCTCGCAAAATTGATAAAACCCGTTTCTATCATGGCTTGTCACCATGGAAACGGCCCGCAGGTGAAGCTTTTGTGAAATTAACGGGCCGAGACGCTGTTTCGCCGACGATGGCAAAAGGTTCACGTATAAGCAGCGGGAACTTTCCGCTTACGGCGCCGTTCCTGTTTGCAACCGATACGAAAGAGCGCCGAAAGGACATACAATGCTTGAGTGGATCCTGATATTGCTGATCATCGCGGCGGTCGCGAGCCTTCTGGGCTTCCGCGGCGTGGCGGGCCTTTCGGCCGGCATTGCCCGCGTGCTGATCTTCATCGTCCTCGTGGTGATCCTGATTTCCCTGATCACCGGCATATTGATCGTCGCGTGAGAGCGCGCCTACGCCCCCCAATAGCTCGCGGGGGCGTAGAGCCTGGCCAGGAAATCGATGAACAGCCGCACTTTCTCCGGCAGGAAGTTGCGGCTCGGATAGACCGCGAACAGCCCGACATCGCCCGGGCTCTCATACTGCCGCAGCACCTGCACCAGCCTGCCGCTCGCGATCTCCGGCCCGATATCCCAGGTCGAGCGCAGCGCGACCCCCATGCCGGCCAGAACCGCCTCGCGCACCACTTCGCTGGAATTGGTGACGAGCCGGCCTTCCGGACGCAGCGCGACCGGACCATCAGGCCCTGCCAGCCGCCAGTGCTCGCCGTTATGGGCCGGCAGGCAGACATGGCGATCAAGGTCGGCAAGCGTTTCCGGCAAGCCCATTCTCTCCACATAGGAGGGCGCGGCGCACAGGATGCGCCTCACCGGCGCGAGCTTGCGCGCCACAAGGGAACTGTCGGTGAGTTCGCCGATGCGGATGGCGACATCGAAGCCTTCGGCAACGATATCGACGAAGGCGTCATTCAAGAGCAGTTCGATCTCAAGCGCCTCATGGGCGTTCATGAAGGTGGAAAGATGCGGGGCGATATGCATGCGCCCGAAGGATGTGGGCGCGGAAACCCGGAGCCTGCCCCTGACGGCGGCCGTGCGCCCCTCGACGAAGGCCTGCGCTTCCTCGGCCCCCGCCAGAACCGGCAGGATGCGTTCATAATAGCCCCGCCCGGTTTCCGTCAGCATCACCCGCCGCGTTGTCCGTTGCAAGAGGCGCGCGCCGAGCGCCTCCTCCAGCCGCTTGATGCTCTTTGAAACCACGGCGGGCGAGAGCCTCAGCTCATGCGCCGCCTCCGTCATGCTGCCGGTCGTCGCCACGCGGGCGAAAATCTCTATGTCGGTCAGGTTCATAGTGCCCGCCATTTTTGCCATATCGGAACAAGTGTTAGCATTTGTCTTGCTCAAAGGCCAATGATAGAACGCGGGAGGAGACAGAGACGCCCTGGTTGCGTTTCGCGAAGATGCGGAGGTGAACCCTTGTCCGGCGCAATAGCGTTCAGCACGCCGAAGGCCGATATCCTGGCCCGGCGCGGCGCGATTATTTCCGATCTTCAGGCCATGCTGCCGAAGGACGCGCTGATTCACGAAGGGCGCGAACTGGTGCCCTTCGAGACCGATGGCTTCATTGCCTATACCCGCCTGCCGCTGGCCGTCTGCCTGCCGGAAACGACTGAGCAGGTGGCAAAGGTGCTGGCCTATTGCCACGAGAACGGCATTCCGGTCGTGCCGCGCGGCGCCGGCACTTCGCTTTCGGGCGGCGCCATCGGCCAGGAGGACGCGATCATTCTCGGCCTGTCGCGCATGAACCGCATTCTCGACATCGACCTGCCGAACCGGGCGGCGACCGTCCAGGCGGGTGTGACCAACATCGCCATCTCGGAGGCGGTGAAGCCCGAAGGCTTTTTCTACGCGCCGGACCCGAGTTCGCAGCTCGCCTGCACCATCGGCGGCAATATCGGCATGAATTCCGGCGGGGCGCACTGCCTGAAATACGGCGTGACCACGAACAACCTGCTCGGCGTGAAGATGGTGCTGGTCGATGGCACGGTGATCGATCTCGGCGGCAAGGCGCTTGATTCGGGAGGCTACGACCTGATGGCGCTCGTCTGCGGCTCGGAAGGCCAGCTCGGCATCATCACAGAGGCGGCCGTCCGGCTTCTGGCAAGCCCGGAAGGGGCGCGGCCCGTGCTCTTCGGCTTCCCGACCTCCGAACAGGCCGGCGCCTGCGTCACCGACATCATCGCTTCGGGCATCATTCCCGTCGCCATCGAGTTCATGGACAAGCCGGCGATCGAGATCTGCGAGGCCTTCGCCAAGGCCGGCTATCCGCTCGATGCGGGCGCGCTCCTGATCATCGAGGTCGAGGGCTCGGAAGACGAGATGGAGGCGATGCTTGCCGAAATCGTCGCGATCGCCGAACGCCACGGCGTGATGGCGATCCGCCGGAGCCAGTCGGCGACGGAGGCCGCGCTGATCTGGAAGGGCCGAAAGTCCGCCTTCGGCGCCACCGGCCGCATTGCCGACTATATCTGCATGGACGGCACCGTGCCCTTGAGCCAGCTTTCCTATGTGCTGCAGAAGACCAGCGAGATCACCGATCGCTATGGCCTCAGGGTCGCCAACGTGTTCCATGCCGGCGACGGCAACATGCATCCGCTGATCCTCTACAATATCAACGATCCGGAAGACGCCGCGCGCGCGGAGGAAGCGGGCGCGGAAATCCTCAAGCTCTGTGTGGACGCCGGCGGCTGCCTGACCGGCGAGCACGGCGTCGGCATCGAGAAACGCGACCTGATGCGCCATCAATATTCCGACGCCGACCTGCGCCAGCAGATGGCGGTGCGCGCCGCCTTCGATCCGGACTGGGTGCTGAACCCCTCCAAGGTTTTCCCGCTGGAGGGCCGTGATGACTGAGATGCTGACGCCTGAAACCGAGGCGGAAGCCGCCGGCATCATCGCCCGCCATTTCGAGACGGGCGTGCCGCTTGCCCTTTGCGGCGGCAATACCCGGTCCGGCTTCGGCAATCCGCAGAGGGCCGAAACCACGCTTTCGTCTTCCGCGCTTTCCGGCATCGTCTCCTACGAGCCCTCGGAAATGGTGATGACGGCGCGGGCCGGCACGCCGCTTGCAGAAATCGAGGCGGCGCTCAGGGCAAACGGCCAGTTCCTCGCCTTCGAGCCGATGGACCATCGCGGCATCATGAATACCGAGGGCACGCCGACGATCGGCGGCGTGTTCGCCGCCAATGTCTCCGGTCCTCGCCGCTTCGCGCTTGCGGGGGCTGCCCGCGACCATCTGCTGGGCGCGCGTTTCATCAATGGCAAGGGCGAGGCGATCAAGGCCGGCGGCCGGGTGATGAAGAATGTGACGGGGCTTGATCTTGCCCGACTGATGGCGGGCTCGCACGGCACGCTCGGCTTCCTGACGGAAGTGACCTTCAAGGTGCTGCCGGCGCCGAAGGCGGCGACCACCATCGTCGTCTCCGACCTGACCGATGACGACGCCATCGCGCTGATGGCGGCCGCCATGGCGCTGCCTCTGGAGGTTTCGGGCGCGGCCCACCTGCCCTACAGCGTACGAAACGCCTTCCTGTCCGGCGCGCTCGAAGGCGACAGTGTCACCTGCCTCAGGCTTGAGGGCCTGCCGGAATCGGTTGCCGTCCGCGCCGAAAAACTGAAGGATTATGCCGGCGCGATCGGTCCCGTCGCCGAACTGGACGGCGTGAAGACGGGAACGCTCTGGCGCGAGATTCGCGACGCCGCGCCC
The DNA here is from genome assembly GCF_001578105.1 of Martelella sp. AD-3. GTDB lineage: Bacteria > Pseudomonadota > Alphaproteobacteria > Rhizobiales > Rhizobiaceae > Martelella. The sequence continues at coordinate 2,787,382 of NZ_CP014275.1, forward strand.
TATGCGGAAAAATCGCTGCGTCCGCTCTGGCGCGTCAGCATCGCGCCGTCGGAGGCCGCGAAGCTTGTTGCCGACATCCGCCTGGAGGCGGCCGTGGACGCGCTCTACGACTGGCAGGGCGGACTGGTCTGGATGCGCATGGACGGCGCGCCGGAACCGGGCCGGCTCAGGGCGCTGATCAAGGCCCATGGCGGCGGACATGCGACCCTGATGCGGGCAGACCCGGTCGCGCGCGCGCTGGTCCCCGCCTTCGAACCGCAGCCGCCCGCGATCGCGGCCCTTGCAGCGCGGATCAAGCAGAAACTCGACCCGAAGGGGATATTCAGCCCCGGAAAGATGGCGAAAGAGGAGATGGCAGCATGAGCGACCCGCAAACGACACCGCCCAAGCGCTTCGGCGACGGATGGATGGACCCGACGAGGAACAACGTCATCCTCATCTATATTCTCTATCTCGTCAGCTGCGTGATCTTCATTGCCGGCGTCATCGGCCTGATCTCGGCCTATATGAACCGCGACAAGGCCGAGGACTGGCTGAAGACGCATTACACCTGGGCGATCCGCACTTTCTGGATCGCGCTGCTCTTCTCGGCCATTTCCTTCGTGCTGACCTTCGTGATCATCGGCGTGTTCGGTTTCCTGGCCACCGCCGTCTGGGTCATCGTCCGCGTGATCATCGGCCTCCAGAAGGTCAACCGTTCGGAGCCGATCGAGCGCCCGCAAAGCTGGCTGGTTTAGGCGCATCCCATGCAGACCCGCTTCTCCCCCGAGCAGCTTGCCGATCCCAAGGTCGCCGAAGCCGAATCCATCCTGCGCAAATGCGTGCATTGCGGTTTCTGCACGGCTACATGCCCGACCTATGTAACGCTCGGCAACGAGCTCGACAGCCCGCGCGGGCGCATCTACCTGATCAAGGACATGCTGGAAAACGGGCGGCCGGCGGATGAGGAAGTCGTCACCCATATCGACCGCTGTCTCTCCTGCCTGTCATGCGTGACCACCTGTCCCTCGGGCGTCGACTACATGCACCTCGTCGACCATGCCCGCGTCCATATCGAGAAGACCTACAGGCGCCCCTTCATGAACCGCGTCACCCGCGCGGTTCTGGCGGCAGTGCTGCCCTATCCGGCCCGTTTTCGTGCGGCCCTTTCGCTGGCGCGGCTGGGGCGGCCCTTTGCCGGCCTTTTCGGCTCGTTTGCCGCGCTCAAGCCCTTCGAGGCGATGCTGAAACTCGCGCCTTCGCGCCTGCCCGCGGCCTCTCCCGTCTCGAAACCCGCGACCCATGCCGCGACCGTGGAGAAACGCGGCCGTGTGGCGCTTCTGACCGGCTGCGCCCAATCGGTGCTCGACCCCGCGATCAATGAGGCGACCGTCCGCCTTCTGACGCGGCTCGGCGTCGAGGTGGTGGTGCCGGAGGGCGAAGGCTGTTGCGGCTCACTGGTCCACCATATGGGCCGCGAGGAACAGGCGCTTGCCGAGGCGCGCAGGAATGTCGACGTCTGGACGCGGGAGATCGAGAACGGCGGGCTCGACGCCGTCATCATCACCGCCTCCGGCTGCGGCACGACGATCAAGGATTACGGCCACATGCTGCGGCATGATCCGGCCTATGCGGAAAAGGCCGCCAGGGTCTCAGCGATCGCCAGGGACATCACCGAATATCTGGCGGGACTCGACCTTCCCGAGCAGAAGCGCCAGGGCATCACCGTCGCCTATCACTCCGCCTGCTCCATGCAGCACGGCCAGCAGATCAAGGCGGCACCGAAACTGCTTCTGGAGGAGGCGGGCTTTGCCGTCAAGGAACCGGCCGAGGGGCATCTGTGTTGCGGATCGGCCGGGACCTACAACATCATGCAGCCGGAGATTTCGGCGAAGCTGAAGGCCCGCAAGGTGAAGAACATCGAGGCGACGAGGCCCGACATCATCGCCACCGGCAATATCGGCTGCATCACCCAGATCGCCTCCGGGACCGCCGTTCCGATCCTGCACACCGTGGAACTCATCGACTGGGCCTATGGCGGAGAGAAGCCGGACAAGCTGAAGGGCATGAAGCTCTCCGCCTGAGGCGGCAGATCACCGCTGCCCGGACGACATCTGGCCGACGATCCAGCGGTCGAGCACCGCGACGACATAGGCAATCTCGCCCTCGTCGAGCGGTCGACCCTTCTCGATGCCGTGCCACTTCATCAGGCATCCCCGGCAGCAGGTCGCCGTTGCATGCTGGGCGAGGAAGGCCGGGTGACCGCGCATCGGCGTCTGCTTCCCGTCATTGGCCGGTTCGGCCGGCGCAAGGCGCGCGCGGATGAAATCCTCGGCATGGGCATTGACCTCTGCCCTGCCCTTTGACGCGGCATAGGCCCGGTCCTTCTCGGACAATGAAAAGCGGCTTCGGAATTTCGACCGCGACAGCCGGTCGAAAAGCGGATCGAGGTCAGCCATTCCGCCTCTCAGTTCAACCGGTCGCCGCTTTCGGTATCGAAGACATGCATGCGCGCGGCATCGAAGACGACCTTTACCTGCTGATGGCGCTCATAGGGGACGCGTTCCGGCGTCAGCAGCAGAACCTGGTCGCCGCCGGCCGTCATCGTCGCATGGGTTTCGGAGCCGGTGGTCTCGGTAAATTCGATCACCGCATCGGTTCCCGCATCGTCAAAGGCGACATTTTCCGGACGTATGCCGATGGTGATCGCCGCACCGGCCTGAAGCCCGTCAACCGCCGGCAGCGGCCAGAGCGCCCCGCCCTTGCTGCGCAGACCCAATGCGCCATCCCGAGCCTCGGCCACGCCTTCAATGAGGTTCATGCCCGGCGCGCCGATGAAGCCGGCGACGAAGACATTCTGCGGGCGGTCGTAGAGCTCGAGCGGCGTGCCGACCTGCTCGATCGCGCCGGCGCGCATCAGAACGATGCGCTCGCCCATGGTCATGGCTTCCATCTGGTCGTGGGTGACGTAGATCATGGTCGTTTGAAGCCGGCGGTGCAGCGCCTTGATCTCGGCGCGCATCTGGGCGCGCAGCTTGGCGTCGAGGTTGGACAGCGGCTCGTCGAACAGGAAGGCCTCCGGGTTGCGCACCAGCGCCCGGCCCATGGCGACGCGCTGTTTCTGCCCGCCGGAAAGTTCGCTCGGATAGCGCTCCAGTTCCTGGGTGAGCCCCAGCATCTCGGCAGCCCGCTCGACGGCCGCATCGCGCTCGGCGCGGGAAATACCGGCCATGCGCAGGGCGAAAGCCATGTTCTTGCGCACGCTCATATGCGGATAGAGCGCGAAATCCTGAAACACCATGGCGATGTTGCGCTGGCGCGGCTGCATCCTGTTGGCGACCTGGCCGTTGACCAGGACCTCGCCCCCGGTGATCTCCTCAAGGCCGGAAATCATCCGCAACAGCGTCGACTTGCCGCAGCCGGACGGACCGACGAGAACCGCGAACTCGCCGTCGGCGATGTCGAGATCAAGACCGTGGATGACCTGGCGCTGGCCATATTTCTTGACGATGTTGCGCAGCGTGAGACTGGCCATTGTTCTTCTAACCTCCGGGGCGGACGCGTTTGCGATCCGCCTTACCGTATTTCCGCCGGGGATGAAATTGCCTGGCGCACACGGCAGGCCGAAACCGAGACGTTTTTTTCGCATGATCAGGAACCAATCGGCGCATTAGAACGTTTGAAAAGTCTCCAGATAAGCCGCGTCCCGATAAATGCGGCAGTCTGGGACAGGGTGCGACCCGCCCCGGCACAGGCAATCTGTGCCGGGGATGTCCCGTTCACGATGCCGCTCGGCGCATCCGTGCCAGTCATGCGGCATTTGCCAGCCATAGGACCTGAGGCATTGTCGCGGAGGTCAGATGTTTCCAGCCGACCGCGACATACTTTATGGCGCTGTTGCGGCGCGCACCCCGTCGCTTCCCGCCGTCCCTTCGGCGAGCCACGCGCCAAGCGCCGCATTGACCGCGTCGGCCTGCTCGATCGGCGCGTTGTGGCCGGCCTCGGGGATCATGGTCAGGCGCGATCGGGCCGAAATCGCATGCATTTCCCGCGACAATTCCGGCGGCGTCACCGTATCCCGTTCGCCGCAGATGATGGTGACCGGGCCCTGATAGGCGGCAAGCGCGGAACGTCCGTCCTTTCGGGCGATAATGGCCGCCTGCTGGGAGAAGAATGTGTCCATCCCCATATCGACGCCCATGGCCACGAGATCGTCCATCAACGCAGGCGACACATTGTCCGGACGGAAGCAACACGCTTCGAGGCTCGCACGATAGGCTCGCGCCATGCCGACCTGACGAGCCGCGATCATCGCGGCGCGACGCTCTACCGTGCGGCGCGCATTCTCGGGCTGGGCCGAGGTCGCGATCATCGCGACGCCGACAATCCGTTCCGCATGTGTCGCCAGAAGACGGCAAAGGATGTAACCGCCCATCGACCAGCCTGCCACATGCACCTTCTCGGGAAGCCGGCGGGCAATGATCTCCGCCATTTCGGCGATGCTTTGCGCCGCAAAATGCTCTTCCGGCACGATCACCTCATGACCGAGCGCCTCCAGAAACGGAATCTGCAACTGCCAGACCCTGCGATCGCACTGGAGGCCGGGGATCAGCATCACCGGCTGTTTTTCTCCCGCGCTCATGGCGTTTCCGCCAGGTCTTCGGCATGGTGACAGGCAACCAGACGCCCTGGGCCGATCGGTCTCAACGGCGGTTTCGAAAGGCATCGCTCCGTCGCATGGGGACAGCGCGGCCGGAAATGACAGCCCTCCGGCGGGTTCAGCGGGCTTGGAAGCTCGCCCTTCAGCAGCCGCTCGCGCTGCCCCTGGGGGGCCGGTCGCGGCACGGCCGACAATAGCAGCCGGGTATAGGGGTGCGCGCTTCCGGCAAAAAGGTCGTGGACCGGCGCCAGTTCGACAATCCGCCCCAGATACATCACTGCGACCCGGTCGGCGATGTGGGCGACCACCGAAAGATCATGCGAGACGAAGATCAGCGTCAGGCCCATCTCCTGCTGCAACCTGAGGATCAGGTTGATGATCTGCGCCTGGATGGAGACGTCGAGCGCGGAGACCGGCTCATCGGCCACGATCATCTCCGGGTCGAGCGCGATGGCGCGGGCGATGCCGATGCGCTGGCACTGGCCGCCGGAAAGCTCATGCGGATATTTGTCGAGGTGATAGGAGGACAAGCCGCAGGCCGACGCCACGGCCTCGACGCGGGCGCCGATTTCCGCCGGGCTGCCGTAGCGGTAGTTCCTCAGCGCCTCGGCAAGGATCACCCGCGCCGTCATCCGGGCATTGAGCGAGGCATAGGGATCCTGGAACACCATCTGGAACCGCCGCCGCGCCGCGTGCAGCCGCGCGGCGGAAACGGCGTTCAGATCTTCGCCGTCAAAGGCGATTGCGCCCTCCGTCGGCTTTTCCAGATGCATGATCAGCCGGGCGAGCGTCGACTTTCCGCAGCCCGACTCGCCAACCAGGCCGAGCGTCTCGCCCTTCCGGATTTCCAGGTCGACGCCGTTGACCGCATGCAGAAGCCGGGGTTTGCCGAAGAACCCGGCCTTGCCGATATCATAGGCCTTGCTCACGCCTTCAAGCTTCACCTGCACATTCATTGCCAAGCCCTCACGATTTCATTGGTCTCAAGCGCCGCGGCGACATCGCCGGCATTGAGGCAGGCGGCGCGATGACCTTTCCCGACCGCCCGATGCTCGGGCAGCACGGTTTTGCAGGCGGGCGTCGCGAAGGCGCAGCGATCGGCATAGATGCAGTGCTCCACCCGATGATCGAGACGCGGCACGGCGCCCGGAATTTCCTTCAGCGGCCGGCGATGGTGAAGAGCGCCCGACAGCGGCAGGGCCTCGATCAGCCCGGCCGTATAGCCATGGGCGGGCCCGCCGAGGACCGAGGCCACCGGCCCCTCCTCGACCACGCGGCCCGCATACATCACCATCACCCGGTCGGCGGTCTCGGCAACGACACCCAGATCATGGGTGATGAGGATCACCGACATGGAGAGATCGCGCCTCAGATCCGTGATCAGTTCCAGGATTTCCGCCTGCACCGTCACGTCAAGCGCCGTTGTCGGCTCATCGGCAATCAGCAGTTCCGGATCGCAGGCAAGCGCCATCGCGATCATCACTCTTTGCCGCATGCCGCCCGAAAGCTCGTGCGGATAGGCGTTGATCCGGTTCTTCGCATCGGGAATGCGCACCAGATCGAGCATTTCCAGCGCCCGGACCATCGCCGCCTTTTTCGGAACGCCCCGGTGACGCGCGACGGTCTCGGCGATCTGCATGCCGATCGTGTGGACCGGCGTGAAGGAGGTCATCGGATCCTGAAAGATCATCCCGATCCTGCCGCCGCGGATCGCGCGCATCTCCCGCTCGCTCTTTTGCAGCAGGTCTTCTCCGTCGAGCACGATGCTGCCGGAGGGATAATGCACGCCGTGGCGCGGCAGAAGCCGCATCACCGACATCGCCGTCACCGACTTGCCGCAACCCGATTCGCCGACAAAGGAGAGGATTTCGCCGCGGTCCACATGAAAGGAGACGTCGATGAGCGCGTGGTGAATGCCCGCCTTGCCGGAAAAGGTCAGCGACAGATTGTCGACGGAAAGAAAGGTCTCGCCCATCACAATATCCCCCTTTTGGCCTTGCGCGGGTCGACCGCATCGGAAAGCCGGTCGCCCAGAATATTGACGAGCAGCACCAGCAGCGAGAGCGCAAGCCCCGGATAGAGCATCAGTTCGGGATGCAGCCGGAACATGGACTTTGCCGCCGCCATCATCCCGCCCCAGCTCGGAATATCCGGCGAGACGCCGACGCCGAGAAAGGCAAGCACGGCAGAGGTGATGACGGCTGAGGCGCAGGCATAGGTCGCCTGCACCAGGACCGGGCCGAACATGTTGGGCAGCACATGGCGAAACACCAGCGGCAGGCCGCGCGTGCCGATCGAAACGGCGGCGGCCAGATAGGGCTGGCGGCGGATGCCGAGCACCAGCGCGCGCACGACCCGCACCATGCGCGGAATTTCAGGAACCGTGATGGCGACGATGACGGCGGCAAGCCCCTGTTCCATCAGCGAGGCGAGCGCGATGGCAAGCAGCACGGCCGGGATCGACATCATCGCATCGTTGAGACGCATGACGATGGCGCCGCCGAGGCCTGAAAAACCCGCATAGACCCCGATGGCGACGCCGATGAGGGTGGTGATTCCGGCAACGGCAAAGCCGACGGCCATGGAATTGCGGGTGCCGTAGATCAGCCGGGCATAGACGTCGCGGCCGAGATTGTCGGTCCCGAGCCAGTGTTCGGCCGACGGCGGGCGGTAGCGCATGGCCGGATTGATCGCCATCGGATCGCCCGCCAGAAGCGGCGCAAACACGCCGACCAGGGCCATGGCAACCAGCATCGCGAGCACGATCGTGACTTCGCGGTGGACCTTGAGAAAACGGAAACCCTCGCTGACGAGAAGCCGGGTTTCGGAGGCGCGGACGCTCCTGGCAGTCTCTTCCATGACGGCCGTCATCCCCTCACCCTCGGGTCGAACAATGCGTAGCTCAGATCAACGATCAGGTTGATGAGGATGAGCGTCACGGAAAAGAACAGGATGATGCCCTGCACCACGGGATAGTCCCGGCGCACGATGGCATCGACGGTGAGCCTGCCGATCCCCGGAATATTGAAGACGCTTTCGGTCACCACCACGCCGCCGATGAGCGCGGCAAAGCCTATGCCGATGACGGTGACGATCGGCACGCCCGCCGTCTTCAGCACATGCACAGCGAGAATGCGGCCGGTGCCCATGCCCTTGGCCTTGAGCGTGCGCACGAAGTTCTCCTGCAGCAATTCCAGAACGGCGGCCCGCGTGACGCGGGCGATGAGGGCGGCGAACACGAGCATCAGCGCAACGGAGGGCAGCGTCAGCGAGACAAGCGTTGCCCAGATGCCATCCGACAGCGGCTCGTAGCCCTGGACGGGAAACCAGCGCGCCTTCACGGCGAAGAGATAGACCAGCAGATATGACGTCGCGAAGACCGGCACGGAGAAGCCGGCGACCGAAAAGGCCATGATGATGCGGTCAACGAGACCGTTGGCCCTCCACGCGGCAATCGTGCCGAGCGGGATAGCGACCAGCACGGTCAGCGTCATCGTATAGGCGGCAAGCATGAAGGTCGGTTCGATGCGCTGGGCGATCAGTTCGGTCACCGGCTTGCCCGAATAGACGCTTGCGCCGAGATCAAGACGGACGGCATCGGAAAACCAGATGACGAACTGCGCCGGCAGGGACTGATCGAGATGCAGCCGCTGGCGAATCTGCTCCACCTGGGCGGGGCTCGCATTGTCGCCGGCGATCAGGAGCGCCGGGTCGCCCGGTGCCAGATGCACCAGAAGAAAGATGAAGACCGAGACCAGAAGCAGGGTCGGTATGGCCGCAGCCAGTCGGCCGAGAATATAAGCCGGCACGCGTTCCTCCCGGAAAGTTTGGTGCAAGACGGGCCGACGTCACTCGCCTCGGCCCGTCATGATAATCAGTTTTCGGTGCGCGATACGTTCCAGAAGAACGGAACGGGGCTTTCGATATAGCCTTCGAGATCGGTCGAAAGGCCCTGGCTCGGATAGACCTGGCCAAGCGGCACATAGGGCACGAGGTCATGCGTGACCTCCTGCATGCGCGTGGCCAGCAGCTTCTGCTCTTCCGGATCGCTCGTTGCCGCGAACTGCTCGCGCAGTTCCTGCAGTTCTTCCGAGCAGGCCCAGCCGAACCAGCCGTCACCGCAGGCGCCGGCGACATAGACATTGGTCATCGGATTGATCTGGTCGACATAACCCCAGCCGGTGAAGAACAGGTTCCAGCCGCCGTCCGCGACCGGCTCCTTCGACGCGCGCCTGGTGGAAACCGTCGCCCAGTCGGCAATCTGCTCGTCGACGACGAAGCCCGCTTCCTCCAGCATCGGCTTCAGCACCGAATAGGCCGCGTCCTGCCCGGCGATATCGGTCACATGCATGATGTGTACCGGCGTGCCATCATAGCCCGCCTCCGCCAGAAGCGCCTTGGCCGCCTCCACATCGCGGGTCAGAACCCGGTCGGTGTTGACGTCGCTTTCGAACGGCGTGTTGCAGAAGAAGACGGCCGCGCAGATCTCGTAGAGGTCGGTATTGTCGCCGTTCATCGCCTGCATGAAGGGCTCCTGCTCGAGCGCGAGCTGCAGCGCATGGCGGATCTTCGGATTGTCGAAGGGCGGGTTCAGATGGTTGACGACCAGCTGCAGCGAATTGCCGGACTGAAGCGCCGGCTCGGCCACCGCCTCGTTCTGGCCTTCGAAGAGCGGCAGCATGTCGGCCGGCACCTCTTCCATCCAGTCGATCTCGCCGGCGAGCAGCGCGTCGATCGCGGTTGCCGTGTCGGGAATGTTGACGATCTCGATACGATCGAAACCCGCGACTTTTCCGCCCGCGGCCATGGAGGCCGGCTCGTCTCGCGGCACATATCCCTCGAACTTTTCATAGGGCGCGATCGAGCCCGGCACCCATTCATCGACCAGGAGACGGTAGGGCCCGGAGCCGACCGGTTCGGTCACCGGGTCGCCCGGATCCTGTTCGGCCAGCCGTTTGGGCATGATCACCGGGATATTGGACGAGATCTTGCCGATCGCCGGCAGAACCTGGGCCCAGGGCTCGGCCATGGTGATGACGAGCGTTTTGTCATCGGTCGCCTCGATGCTGTCCATCTTGGAGAACATGATCTTGCCGAGCCCGTCGACCTTGCCCCAGCGCTGAAGCGAGGCCACGGCATCTTCGGCCGTGACCGGACTGCCGTCATGGAAGGTCAAACCGTCGCGCAAAGTGATGGTATAAACCAGATCGTCATCGGAAACATCGACGCTCTCGGCCATTTGCGGCTGAACCTCGAAATTCTCGTCCAGCGCGAACAGCACGTCATAGATCAGATAGCTGGCATTGCGGATGGTGTAGTTGGTCGTCGAGATCGGATCGACGGAATTGATGTCGCCGTTCATGCGCAGACGAAGCACGCTGTCATCGGCAAAGGCCGGCGCGGCGGCGGTCGCCAGGGCGGCGGCCAGAAACAAGGCGGATGTCTTCAATTTTCCCTCCCGAAACACGCAACCTTTCGCATCCTCCACGAACAGGTCGCTTTTATCCCCTATTCTTCGTATACTAAATACACGAAACGTTACGTATTTACCGTGAAATCAGACAATGATCAAGCCGATTCCGCTGAACACGCTGGCGATTTGAGAAAAACCGTGTAAACAGAGGGTATTGAATCAGGGGGAAAAATGGCCACAATCAAGGATGTAGCGAAGGCCGCCGGCGTCTCCGTAACCACTGTTTCCGCCACGATCAATGACAGCGCGCCGGTCAGCGCAACGTTACGCGCCCGGGTCAATGCTGCGATCGCGGCCGTTGGCTACGTGCCCAATCCGGTGGCGCGGAACCTGCGCCTCGGCCGCTCGCGCCAGATCGGCCTGCTCGTGCCCGATATCGCGGCGCCCTATGCCGCCAGCATTGCCCGCAGCATGCAGGCGGCGCTCTCCGACAAGGGCTATTCGATGTTCTTCGCCTCCAACGGCGACGATCCCGCGCGCGAGCTGGCCGACATCGCCCGCATGAGCGACCATCAGGTGGCGGGACTGGTGCTCTTTCCCACATGCCTCGGAGAGCGCTACGCGGAAAACATCATCCCCGCGCTCAGGCGCCCGACTGTGATCATCGACCGCATCATAGAGGGCGCGCCGTTTGATTGCGTCGTTGACGACAATGCGCTTGGCGCCCGCCTGATCGTCCACCATCTGCTGCAGCTCGGTCACCGCGATATTGCCGTGATTGCCGGGCGCACAGGGATCTCGGTGTCCGACGACAGGCTGGAGGGCACCCGTGCGGCGCTCAGCGAGGCCGGACACCCGGTTCCCGACAACTTCGTCTACACCCATCATCAACGCGAGGATCAGGCCTTCCGGGCCGCGCAGGATCTGATGTCGCGGCAGAACCGGCCGACAGCGATCGTGACGATCAACACGATGCAGACCCGCGGCGTGCTGCAGGGCCTGAAGTCGATGGGGCTGAAGGCGCCGGATGACGTCTCGCTGATTTCCTTCGACGGGCTGCATTTTTCGGCGGGATTCGATCCCGAGATCACCTCGCTCGATCAGGACATTCCGGCGATCGCCGAAGCCGCCGCCGGCATGTTGATCGAGCGGCTGGAGGCCGAGGACACGACCGCCCGGGCCACGCCTCCGCGGCTCCTGCGCCTGCCGTCGCGGCTGATCGTGCGCTCGTCCTGCCGCAGGCGCGGCTGACAGGCCGCGCAGAACGCAAAAAAAGAGGGGCAGAGCGGAAACCGCCCTGCCCCTCTTTGATTTTCGGCCCGTGACTTTCGCCGTCAGGCCTTGTTCTTGTTGTAGACGTCGAAGACGACGGCCGCGAGCAGGACGAGGCCCTTGATCACCTGCTGGTAATCGATGCCGATGCCCATGATCGACATGCCGTTGTTCATGATGCCCATGATGAAGGCGCCGACAACCGCGCCGACGATCTTGCCGACGCCGCCGGACATCGACGCACCGCCGATGAAGACGGCCGCGATGACATCGAGCTCGAAGCCGTTGCCGGCCTTCGGGGTCGCGATGTTGAGGCGGGCCGCGAAGACGAGACCGGCAAGGGCTGCGAGCATGCCCATGTTGACGAAGACGATGAAGTTCAAACGTCTCGTGTTGATGCCGGAAAGGGCTGCCGCCTTCTCATTGCCGCCGATCGCATAGACGCGGCGGCCGAAGGTCGTGCTTTCGGTGATGAAGGTGTAGATCACCGTCAGGATCGCCATGGAGACCAGAACGTTCGGCAGGCCGCGGAAGGAAGCGAGCTTCCACGAGACGAAGACCAGGACCGCCGCGACGATGATGTTGCGGCCGAGGAAGAAGGAATAGGGTTCATCCTCGATGCCGTAGGCAACATTGCGCGAACGGGCCCGCCAGGCGAGATAGACGATCGCGGCGGCGGCGATGATGCCGGCGGCAAGCGCCGTCATGTTCGGCTTTCCGACCCCGAAAATGTCCGGCACGAAGCCCGTGGACAGAAGCTGGAACGAGCTCGGGAAGGGACCGACGGACTGGCCGTTCAGGAGCCACAGCGACAGGCCGCGGAAGATCAGCATGCCCGCCAGCGTGACGATGAAGGACGGGATCTTCCAGTAGGCGACCCAGTAACCCTGCCACGCGCCGATCAGCATGCCGGCGAAGATGCAGACAAAAATCGTGACGATGACCGGCACGTTCCATTGCACGATCAGCACGGCGGCAAGCGCGCCGATGAAACCGACGATGGAGCCGACGGACAGGTCGATATGCCCTGCCACGATGATCATCAGCATGCCAAGCGCCATGATGATGACATAGGAGTTCTGCAGGAACAGGTTGGTGATGTTGACCGGGCGCATCAGAACGCCGTCGGTCACGATCTGGAAGAAGGCGATGATGACAATCAGCGCAAGCAAGATGCCGTAGTCGCGCATTCTCAGCGTCAGGTAGGAGCGAATCGAGGGTTTGCTCTGGCCTGCATTTTCCTCAGGAGTATTCATCGTCATCTCTTTCTATTTTCTGACAATGAAGGACATGATGCGTTCCTGGCTCGCCTCTGCGGCGTCCAGCTCTCCCACCAATGCCCCCTCGTTCATAACGTAAATGCGGTCGCACATGCCGAGCAGTTCCGGCATTTCCGACGAGATCATCACCACGCCGCGGCCTTCGGCCGCAAGCTGGTTCATCAGGCTGTAGATCTCGAACTTCGCGCCGACATCGATGCCGCGGGTCGGCTCATCGAGGATGAGCACGTCCGGCTGGGTGAACAGCCATTTGGACAGAACGACCTTCTGCTGGTTGCCGCCCGAAAGATTGACCACGCGCTGGGCCACCGTCGGCGTGCGGATATTCATCGCCTTGCGATAGTATTCCGACGTCTTGGTCTCTTCCGCCGTGTTCAGCACGCCGTATTTCGAAACGCCCGGAAGGTTTGCCAGCGTGACGTTCTTGGTGATCGGCTCGTCCAGCACGAGCCCGAGCGCCTTGCGGTCCTCGGTCACATAGGCAAGGCCGGCGAAGATCGCCTTCGGCACGGTCGAGACATCGACCTTCTGCCCGCCGAGCCAGACCTCACCGGAAATGTTGCGGCCGTAGCTGTGGCCGAAAATGCTCATGGCAAGCTCGGTGCGCCCGGAGCCCATCAGCCCCGCAATGCCGACGATCTCGCCGGCGCGCACATTGAACTTGACGTTCTTGATCACCTTGCGGTCGGTCTGCTCGGGATGCCAGACGCTCCAGTCTTTCACCGCCATCAGCTCCTCGCCGATGTTGCGCTCGCGGTCGGGGTAGCGGTTTTCCATCGCCCGGCCGACCATGGCCTGGATGATCTTCGCCTCGCTGACCTCTTCCTTGTGGCAATCGATATCGGCGACCGAAGCGCCGTCGCGAATGACGGTGATGCTGTCGGCGACCTGTTCGACCTCGTTCAGCTTGTGGGAAATCAGGATCGAGGTGATGCCCTGCTGCTTGAGTTCCAGAAGCAGGCTCAGGAGCTTGGCGCTGTCGCTTTCCGAAAGGGCCGCGGTCGGCTCGTCGAGGATCAAAAGCCGCACGTCCTTCGACAGCGCCTTGGCGATCTCGACAAGCTGCTGCTTGCCGACGCCGATCTTTTCGACGAGGGTTGCGGGCGGATCCTTCAGCCCCACCTTGCGCAACAGTTTTTCGGTCTTCTGATAGGTATCCGGCCAGCTGATCACGCCGGACTTGGCGACCTCGTTGCCGAGAAAGATATTCTCGGCGATCGACAGTTGCGGAACCAGGGCAAGTTCCTGATGGATAATGATAATGCCCTTCTTTTCGCTGTCCGAGATACCGCCGAACGTCGCCAGTTCGCCGGCATAATAAATCTCGCCCTCATAGCTGCCATGCGGATAGACGCCTGAAAGAACCTTCATCAGCGTCGACTTGCCAGCGCCGTTTTCGCCCACAAGCGCGTGGATTTCGCCTTCTTCGACAGCGAGATCGACATCACTCAACGCTTTCACGCCCGGAAAGGTCTTTGTGATTTTTTTCATTTCGAGCAATGTTGTCATGACACCCTCACCCGGCTGGCGCCCGGCGCCGCCGCCGACCGGAACGGCCGGCGGCAGGCCCCACGCGAAGCTCTCGGGGTTACTCTTCGATCTGCTTCATCGTGTAGTAGCCGCTGTCGTCGACCAGGATCTGCTTCCAGTTGTCCTTGGTCACGGCGACCGGCTCCAGCAGGTAGGACGGCACGACCTTGTCGCCATTGTTGTAGGTCGAGGTGTCGTTGATTTCCGGCTGCTTGCCCTCGGAAATTGCCTCGACCATGCCGACGGTGACTTCGGCAAGCTTGCGGGTATCCTTGAAGATCGAGGAATACTGCAGGCCTTCGATGATCGCCTTCACGTTCGGCAGGTTCGAATCCTGGCCGGTGATGATCGGCATCTTCATGTCGCCGGAGCCGTAGCCGAGGCTCTTCAGCGAGGAGATCGCGCCCATGGCGAGGTCATCATTGGAGGCATAGACGCCGTGCAGCGGCTGCTGCGTGTAATAGGCCGAAAGCAGGTTGTCCATGCGCGCCTGGGCGGCCGCATTCGACCAGTTCAGCGTGCCGATCTTGTCCATGCCCATCTGGCCCGACGGGATGACGATGTCGCCGGAATCGATCAGCGGCTGGATCACCGACATGGCGCCGTTGTAGAAGAAATAGGCGTTGTTGTCGTCGGGCGAACCACCGAAGAGCTCGACATTCCAGGGCTTGGTGTCGGGGAAGCGGGACTTCAGGCCTTCGACCAGGCTGTTGCCCTGAATGACACCGACCTTGAAGTTGTCGAAGGTGGCGTAATAATCGACATTCGGCGTGTTGAGGATGAGGCGGTCATAGGCAATGACCGGAATACCGGCTGCTGCGGCATTGGCCAGCGGCGCCGTCAGCGAGCCGCCGTCGATTGCGGCGATCACGAGGACGTCGACGCCCTTGGTGATCATGTTCTCGACTTGCGAGAGCTGCGCGGGAATTTCGTTTTCGGCGTATTGCAGGTCGGTCTTGTAGCCGGCTTCCTGGAACTGCTGCACCATGGACGCGCCGTCCTTGTTCCAGCGGTCCAGACCCTTGGTCGGCATGGCGATGCCGACATAGCCCTTGTCGGCCGCGATCGCCGGCGCCGCAAGCGCCGCCACGGCCACGCTTGCGGCAGCAAGCATCGAGATAACGCTTTTCATGTCTCTCTCCCATTTGGAGGTCGAAGGCTTCCGGCCACGACCTCGACTTGAAACGTAATGCCATCGGTCGAAACGCTTTTCAGCGTCCTTCCGGCTCCTTCCGCAAGGCACCCGGCACTTGCCGGTTTCGGCCATCGCGGACGGGGGTGACGATACATCTTGAGGCACGTTAGTCAAATCAATTTATTCGATTGAAAACACTTTGTGCGCTGCAAAACATATTCTTTTGACAAACGTCATATACTGTCATTTGTCGTTATTTTTCTCTTTAGACCGTACTTAAATCAGTAATCTCCGGCATGCTGCGCCTGCACATTTGCGCTTCGACCGGAAACTAGCAGCAAACGGCCGCGGAAACCAGAAAAAGGCGGAGCCCGCGCCCCGCCTTTTCTTTCATGTTCGGATTTACTGCTTGATCTGCTCGAGCGTGTAGTAGCCGCTCTGGTCGACCAGGATTTCCTCCCAGTTCGAACCGTCGACGGCAACCGGCGCGAGCAGATAGGAGGGCACGACCTTCACGCCGTTGTCATAGGTCTTGGTGTCGTTGATCTCCGGCTCGCCGCCTTCAAGCAGCGCCTCGACCATGCCGACGGTGACGCGGGCGAGCTCGCGGGTGTCCTTGAAAACGGTGGAGTACTGCTCGCCCATATTGATCGACTTGATCGAGGGCAGTTCGGCGTCCTGGCCGGTCACGATCGGCATCTTCTGGTCACCGGAGCCGTAGCCGACGCCCTTGAGCGAAGACAGGATGCCGATGGAAAGACCGTCATAGGGAGACAGGACGCCGTGGATGGTCTCGTCGGTATAGTTTGCCGACAGAAGGTTATCCATGCGCGCCTGGGCAACGGCGCCGTCCCAGCGCAGCGTGCCGACCTGGTTCATGCCCATCTGCCCGGAAACGATGTCGATCTTGCCGTCATCGATCATCGGCTGCAGCACCGACATGGCGCCGTCATAGAAGTAATACGCGTTGTTGTCGTCCGGCGAGCCGCCGAACAATTCGACATTCCAGACCTCTTCGTCCGGGAAACGCTCCTCAAGGCCCTTGACGAGGCTGGAGCCCTGCTGGACGCCCACCTGGAAGTTGTCGAAGGTGGCGTAATAGTCGACGTCGCCGCTCTCCCGGATCAGGCGGTCATAGGCGACGACGGGAATGCCGGCGGCCGCCGCATTGGCGAGCGCGTTGGACAGCGTCGTGCCATCGATCGAGGCGATGACCAGGGCATCGACGCCCTTGGTGATCATGTTCTCGATCTGCGACAGCTGGTTGGGAATATTGTCCTCGGCATATTGAAGGTCGGTGGCGTAACCGGCTTCGTTGAACTGCCGGACCATGGATTCGCCGTCGGAAATCCAGCGGGCGGACGATTTCGTCGGCATGGCGATGCCGATCGTGCCCTTGTCCTGCGCAAAGGCCGGCACGGCAAAGGATGTCACCGCCATTGCCGCAATGGCGAATGCAGATACTACGAGTTTCATCTCTCTCTCCCAATTCACGAAACGTGCGTTTCGTCTGCCCCCCGCACCGGGCGCACCACCCGGCGTCTTCCGCCCTCCCGGCGGGCTGAAACGAAGCCGTGAGCGGGTCGCAGATCGCGTTTCGAACCTCGTTCAAGGGGCGTGGGGTGTCAAATTGAGAACGCCGAAGCAGATATACCAATTCTGCTATATGTCGACCGGGATGGACATTAACATTCTGGCGTAAATGACTTTTTCACGACAGACACTTCAGGTTAGCAAGCGCTTACTTCTACTTTGGTCTATAGCTCTCCGGCCGCCTGCGCACCGACGGATGCACGGGCCTGCGGCCTTTCCGAGCGTTTTGTCTTTTTTGCGATTGATGCGCGCCCAAAGCTGCGCTAAACAACGCGGCAATGCGAGCCCGCCAGGCGGGAACGCAAGGGCGCCCGTAGCTCAGCTGGATAGAGTGTTGGATTCCGATTCCAAAGGTCACAGGTTCGAATCCTGTCGGGCGCGCCATTTCCCCTCCTGATCCTGCCGCGGCAGTTCGGCTCCAACAGGGGCCGGCGTCTTCCGGTCTTCTTCGACTCACAATCTTGTGTGATGCCAGCCCCTTGCCGGGCGCCGGATCGCGCCTAGCTCAATGGCGAGGACGATGTTCGCATCTCATGCCAGAGGAGGCCGCCCGTGACCTTTGCCTTTCCGAAGACCGTCGCGCTCGTTGCCGTTGCCGCAGCCCTGGCGCAGGCCCAGCCCGCACGCGCCCAAACGCCGCCGCTTGCCGTTGAGGAGATCGCCTCGGGCCTTGCCCATCCCTGGTCCGTCGAACCCTTTGACGACGGCGGCTTCGTGGTGAGCGAACGGCCCGGCCGGCTGAACCTCATCGATGCCGAGGGCGGCATACGCGAAGTCTCGGGCCTGCCGGAGGTCTACGCGGCAGGTCAGGGCGGATTGCTCGACGTGGCGCTCGATCCGGATTTTGCCGACAATCGCGTGATCTACTTCACCGCTTCGATCTCCGGCGATGGCGGCCAGGGCACCGCGGTGTTCCGCGCGACCCTTGATCGCGCGGCAGCGCAACTCGGTACGGTCGAGCGGATTTTCGCCATGAACCGGTTTACCGGCACCAACCGCCATTTCGGCTCCCGCATTGCCATTGACGAAGGCGGCAACCTCTATTTCGGGATCGGCGACCGCGGCGAGCGTAACCGCGCCCAGGACGCCGGCGACCATGCGGGCTCGATCCTGCGCATCCGCCCCGATGGCAGCGTGCCGGACGATAACCCCTATGCCGGAGAAAGCGGCGCGTCTGCCGAAACCTGGTCCATCGGCCACCGCAATCCGCAGGGAATCACCATCGACCCCGCGACCGGCATTCTCTATACGGTTGAGCACGGCGCGCGCGGCGGCGACGAGATCAACATCCCCGAGGCCGGCGCCAATTACGGCTGGCCGGAAATCTCCTACGGCGTGCATTATTCCGGGGCCGAGATTGGCCGGGGCACCCATGCGGAGGGGCTGGAACAGCCGCTCTATTACTGGGACCCCTCGATCGCGCCCGGCGCCATCGCCGTCTATCGCGGCGAGATGTTTCCCGAATGGGACGGCGACTTCCTCGTCACCGCGCTGAAGGACCGGCTGCTCGCCCATGTCGCGCTTGACGAGAACGGCGAGCCGACGGCGGAACACCGTCTGTTCGAAGACCGCTTCGGCCGGCTGCGCGACGTGAAGGTCGCGCCCGACGGCGCGGTGCTGCTGACGACCGACGAGGCGAACGGGCAGTTGCTCCGGGTCTACCGTCCCTGAACGACGATGCTGGATCATCGGGCGGTTAATCTGAACCGCCCGATGATCCATCTCTTTGTTTAGGCGCATCGGGTTATCGAAAAACCGGTAATCCCTATTTCGCCCGATGCTCTATTTCGCCTCGGAGGCGTTGGCGGCGTTATCGGCCTTGTTGGCCGTGTTGGCCTTTTCCGCCGCATCTCCGTGCCGCCCGAGCGTCGTCTGCCAGGTCACCGGCCAGTTGGCGGCGCCGACATCCTTGCCGTCGCAGGCGCTCTTGGCGCGCTCATGGGTGAGTACGAGCGGGTTGCCCGTCGCCTGCTCCTCGAGGCTCCAGTAATGCGCCAGGCCGCAATCGCCGAGCCCGCGTCCGAGATAGACGGATGAAAGCTTGCGGTTGTCGAGATCGAAATTGACGTTGTAGACCGTGTCGAGGACGGTGATGCCGGCCTCGCTGACATTCGGAAACTCGGCCCGGTGGAATTCCTGGTCCTTGCCGACATAAAGCTGGTAGGGCTGGTTATAGGCCCCGGACGGCCCGCAGGGCAGGAGCATGATCGTGCTGGCGCCGGCATTGAACCCGAAGGCATCGGCCTGATCGAGATGGGCCTCATCGGTGTAGCAAACGCTGTTCTCGTCGCTGAGATTTCTGAGGATCGACGGCGGCAGTTGCTTGTAGCTGTCGATCGACCAGACGCTGACGCTCTCGGGCGGCGCGGCGGCGCCCTTGTCCACCAGCGCGTCCGTGCGGCCCTTGCGGCCCTGCAGGTCATCAACGAAACGGGCGCTGTCGGAAAGGCCGGCAAGCGCGATGGTCGAGGCAAAATCGCCAAGCCCGCCGCTATAGGCGATCGTCGCGCTTGTGCCGGCCGTCATCTTTGCAAACAACGCCGCCAGCGCCGCGGGATCGCTGACGCCGAAAGTGCCGACGGCTTCGTCCTTGGCAAGATCAGCGATGGCGACGCCATAGGCCTCGACGCCGTCGATGCTGATGCGGAAGGCGCCCTTTGCATCGCCTTTCTGGAAGAAGCCGGGCGGAAAGGGCAGGCTGAGCGAAAGCGGCGCTGCGGGATCGGCGCTTCTGTGCCACTGGATCGCGGCGAGATCGGCATTGCCGCCCTGCGGCGACGGCGGGTTGAGCGAGATCGTGCAGACATAGGCATTGTCGCAGCTCACGGCCCAGTCGTCGATCTGACGATATTCGAATGCGCCGGCGGGAACGAAGCCGAGGGCGAGGGCGAAGGCGGCAATCCGAAACGACAATCTGTGACGCATGGGCATCTCCCGGAAATCTCAATATCGCATCGCGCACCGTCGGCGCGTCCGTTCTCGTCGGGGCTTCGCCGTTCCCCTCCCCTACACCAGCTTCAGGCCAAAAAGCTAGAGCCGGGTAAGGCGCGCGCGCCATTCCCGATCATCCTGGCGACCAGCGGCCCGAAGTCCGCCTCAGTATATCCGTGATCGATGTTCTTGGAAGCGCTTCGAATTGTCCGAACCAATACAGCTTCCAGCGCGCATTGAGATGCCTTCTCCATCGATTGTCAAAGTTTCGCTTGCCAAATTCGTGTAAACACCGCATTCTGATTGTGTTCGGGCATTTTGCGAGCACGGGAAGACCATATAATCTCATGCGCGCCGGAAACGCTAACTTTCCGGGCGGCCTTTGAAGGATTTGGCCTGTAGTCGTGTTCAGGTCGTCCGGAGCCGCGGTAATAAAGGTACCTTTCCTTAAAAATTCGAGAAACGCCTGCGCTGCCCAGAAGGGCAAAACGAGCATTGGAATACCGCCCATTTTCGTGCAAGCGGGGCGGTGAGAAAAGGACCTTGAAGTATGGCCGAGACTGGCACCGTGAAATTTTTCAATACCGATAAGGGCTACGGCTTCATCAAGCCGGACAATGGCGGCGCGGACATCTTCGTCCACATCTCCGCCGTGCAATCTTCCGGCCTGACCGGACTGACGGAAAACCAGAAAGTCAGCTACGACACCGAGCCGGACCGTCGCGGCAAGGGCCCCAAGGCGGTCAACCTGCAGGTCACGGAGTAAGTTTCTCCGGCCGTTGCGCCGGAAGCTGCGCGGAAGGCCCCGCCTTCGGCCTGCAAGATATGCACAGGCGCTTCGAGGAGCGGCGCCTGGGCTTTTGGCTCTCCGCACGCACGAGGGAGCCGTCGTCCTGTGCTGTGCCCACGGCCCCAGGCGGGTGATGCCTCTCGGCGCTTTCCGGACATGCGAATGTTGCTCGCTCCGGTCTTTGCCTTTCCTCCCCGTCCCCTTCAAGAGAACGCCGGCCAAGCCGAGATGGACAGGCGCGGGCTTGCCAGACAAAATCATCAAGTCGAGAATTCTGGCGCCGTCCATCCATCGATCTGCTCCGTGCTGTTGTGGAGCGACCATTTTCGCATCAACGCGGAACGGTTCAGTGCGAAAAACCCGGCCTTTCGACCGGGTTCTCATTATTCTCACAAAAGATGTCTGCCTGATCAGCTATCGAGGAAGCTCCTGAGCTTGCGGCTGCGGCTCGGGTGCTTCAGCTTCCTGAGCGCCTTGGCCTCAATCTGGCGGATACGTTCGCGGGTCACCGAGAACTGCTGGCCGACCTCTTCCAGCGTATGGTCGGTGTTCATGCCGATGCCGAAGCGCATGCGCAGCACGCGCTCCTCACGCGGCGTGAGCGATGCCAGAACACGGGTCGTGGTCTCGCGCAGGTTCGCCTGAATGGCCGCGTCGATCGGCAGCAGCGCGTTCTTGTCCTCGATGAAATCGCCGAGATGCGAATCCTCCTCGTCGCCCACGGGCGTTTCCAGCGAGATCGGCTCCTTGGCGATCTTCAGCACCTTGCGGACCTTTTCGAGCGGCATGGAGAGCTTTTCGGAAAGCTCTTCCGGCGTCGGCTCCCGGCCGATCTCGTGCAGCATCTGGCGCGAGGTGCGGACGATCTTGTTGATCGTCTCGATCATGTGCACCGGAATGCGGATCGTACGCGCCTGGTCGGCGATCGAGCGGGTGATCGCCTGCCGGATCCACCATGTGGCATAGGTCGAGAACTTGTAGCCGCGGCGATACTCGAACTTGTCCACCGCCTTCATCAGGCCGATATTGCCTTCCTGGATGAGGTCGAGGAACTGCAGGCCGCGATTGGTGTATTTCTTCGCGATCGAGATCACCAGTCTGAGATTGGCTTCCACCATCTCCTTCTTGGCGATGCGCGCCTCGCGCTCGCCCTTCTTGACCATGTGGACGATGCGTCGGAACTCGGCGATCGAGATGCCGGTTTCAGTCGCAAGGCTCTGGATTTCGCTCCTGAGCTCCTTGATATCGGCGCCGTCCTGGCTGGCGAATTCCTTCCAGCCCTTGCCGGAAAGATTGCCGATCGACTTCATCCAGTTCGGATCAAGCTCGGCCCCGTGGTAATGCTGCAGGAAGTCGTCGCGCGAGACGCCGCGCTGGGTGGCCTTGCGCAGAAGCTTGCCCTCGTTTTCGACGAGGCGCTTGTTGATGTCGTAGAGCTGTTCGACCAGAAGGTCGATGCGGTTCTGGTTGAGCGACAGCGACTTGACCGCGCCGATCAGCCCTTCCTTCAACTCCTTGTAGCGGCGCTCCTGGGCGTTCGTCAGCGTGCCGGTGGCGGCAAGACGCGCCTCCACCTGCTGGTCCTGCAGCTTTCTGAGCTTCACATAGGTCTCGGCGATCAGGTCGAGCGTTTCCATCACCTGCGGGCGCAGTTCCGCCTCCATGGCGGCAAGCGACAGGCTGGATTCGTCCTCTTCCTCGTCGTCCTCCTCCGGCTGCACGCCCTCGCCGCCGACATCGGTGACGTCGTCGGAACGCTTCTTGCGGGCCTGTTCCTTCTCTTCCGCCTTCTTGCGGTCAGCCTCGATCTTTTCCGGGCTCTGGAACTGCGGCGCAGCCTTGGCCTCGGGACCGGAATAGGTTGTTTCCAGATCGATGATCTCGCGCAGAAGCGTCGTGCCTTCGTTCAGCTCGTCGCGCCAGATGATCAGCGCCTGGAAGGTCAGCGGGCTTTCGCAAAGGCCGGCGATCATCGTCTCGCGGCCGCTCTCGATCCGCTTGGCGATGGCGATCTCGCCCTCACGCGACAGAAGCTCGACCGAGCCCATTTCGCGCAGATACATGCGCACCGGATCATCGGTCCGGTCGGTCGGTTCCTTCTTCTTCGTCTGGGCAACGGCCGTCCCCGTCGTCGTCGCCACTTCCGTGCTGTCGCTGTCGGAATTGCCGTCGTCGTCGGAAGAATTGTCGCTATCGCCGCTGTCGCCGTCGTTGTCGACCTCTTCCTCGTCCTCGATCACGTTGATGCCCATGTCGGACAGCATCGCCATCGTGTCCTCGATCTGCTCGGAGGTCACTTCGGAAGAGGGCAGGACGGAGTTCAACTCGTCCATGGTCACGAAGCCGCGCTTCTTGGCGGCCTTGATCATCTTCTTGACGGCATCATCGGAAAGGTCCAGAAGAGGGCCGTCGGTTCCGCCTTCGCGTTCGGTTTCGGCTTCTTCGTTTTCCTTGACTTTTGTTGCCATAGATTTTGCTTCCCTGACGCTTATGCCGTAGTTTCTCGAGCGGCATTACCGACAAATGATTAAGGACCTTTTTAGAGGTCCGTTCCGGTCGGCTTCAAAACTTCAACCATGAACAGGACAGACTTCACCATCGCGGAGCCTGTCACCCCGGGTGAACACTGTCCAGATCATGAAATTGCGCTGCGTTGTGCCATTCTAACTGGTGATTCCCAGATTTTCGCCATCCGTCAAGCGTCAAAACGGGGATCGCGCGATTTCATATCGTAAATGCGCTCCAAATGCCACCCGCGTGACGCTTCTATCGATGTCCGGACCGATGCAGCCTTCCTGACGACCCGCGAGACTACATTTAGAACGAAGTGAAGGAAATACAAGGTGCGGCCAGGACCGGCGCCCGAGAATCCTTCATCGGCGCGCCATGCTAACCCGTCGCGCCGGAGCGCCCGCCGCGGCCAGACATCAGTCCGAACCCCTCGATCTCCGCTTCCTGGTTGTCGATCCGGCTGATTTCGTTCTGCACTGAAATCAGCGCCGGCATCAATTCTTCGAGAAGCTCCAGATTGCCCTCCTCGGTCGCCTCGCCAAGCTCGCGCTCGAGCTCGGCCTTCTGGCGGGCAAGCGAGCGGGCGCGATTGTGCAGCGACAAGGCCTGACGATAGACCTCGCGCACGTCCTCAAGCGCCGCATCCGGCCCCGCGATCCAGCCGACATTGCGGCTGACATGGCTCTTGAGCTGACCGATCAAGGGCGCAAAGCCCTGATCCTCCAGTCTTTGATGAAGCTTTTCCCGGCCGGCGTCCGGCCGCGAGGCCTCGGCAAGGAAGACCGGCCAGAAGGCCCGCATCTCGGCTGCGTCGAAGGAAAGCGCGGCGATGCTGTCAAAATCCTCGCGCGCCAGTTCCGGGTGGGTCAGAAGGCAGAAAACCAGTTGGCATTCGCGAAAGGTGAGCGCGGCGCCGGCCGGACGGATGCTCGCAAGCGGCGAGCGCGACAGCCGTTCGGACGGCGAGAAACCGCCGCCCCTCGGCGCCTCGAAGCCCCTGCCCCGCCCCTTGCCAGGAACGAAACTGCCGCCGCGCGGGCTGCCGCCGCGAAAACGCTGGAAAAGGCGATTGCGGAAATCCTGCTGGTAGTGGCGGCGCACATTCTCGTCGCCGATGGTCTGCACAAGCTGATTGATCCGCGCCTCGATCGCCGCGCGCCGTTCGGGCGTCGCGTTGTCATCACTGCCCGCCTCGCGCTCGAAAACGGTGTCGGCGAGCGGCCGCGCCTGCCGCAGGATCTGCTCGAAGGCCTGCCTGCCGCCCTCGCGCACGAGATCATCCGGATCCTTGCCCTCCGGCAGATAGGCGAATCTCAGCGAATGGCCTGGCTTCAGCAATGGCAGCGCGACGCCTGCCGCCCTTTCGGCCGCGCGCTGGCCGGCACTGTCGCCGTCAAAACACAGAACAGGCTCGCTGGTCATGCGCCAGAGAAGCTGCAACTGGTTTTCCGTCAGCGCCGTGCCGAGCGGCGCCACCGCGTTTTCGATGCCGGCCTGATGCAGGGCAATCACGTCCATATAGCCTTCAACGGCGATCACAGTTCCGGCGCCGTCCGCGCCTGAAAGCGCGCGCCGCGCGCGGGCGAAGTTGAACAGAACATTGCCCTTGTGGAACAGTTCCGTCTCGTTGGAATTCAGATATTTCGCCAGCGCATCCGGGCGCATGGCGCGTCCGCCAAAGGCAATCACCTTCTCGCGCGAAGAAAGGATGGGAAACATGATCCGGTCGCGGAAACGGTCATAGGAAACAGCGATATCCGGTCCGTGGACCACGAGACCGCAGGCCTCGATCTCCCGCTTCTCCACGCCCTTGGCGGCCAGAAACTCCTTCAGCGCATTGCGGCTTTCGGGCGCATAGCCGAGGCGGAACGTGTCGATCGTGCGGGCGGACAATCCGCGCTCGCGCAGATAGGCCCGCGCCCTCGCCCCGTCGCCCGATTGCAGCCGGTCCTGAAAGAAGCCTGCCGCAAGCTCCATCACATCGATCAGCGTGCGGCGCTTCTCCTCGCGCTTCTGCGCCTGCGGATCGATTTCCGGCATCGGCAGACCGGCCATGTCGGCAATGCGCTGCACCGCTTCGGGAAAGCTCATGCCGTCAAGATCGGTCAGAAAGCGGAAATGGTCGCCGGAGACCCCGCAGCCGAAGCAGTGATAGCGACCCTTGCCGTCCTCGCAGTGAAAGCTCGGGGTCTTTTCGCCATGGAAAGGGCAGCAGGCCCAGAAGTCGCCGCGCCCCGCATTGGTCTTTCTGCGGTCCCACGTCACCCGCTGGCCGATGACATTCGAAATCGGCACACGGTCTCGGATTTCATCCAGAAATGACGACGGAAAGCGCATCTGGCCCTCGTTTGCGCCGGCAGAGCAGCCGGACTGCGGGGTGAACACCTGAACGGGCACTATTGCACCGCCGAAAGGCGCGCGCCCTCAAGCGACGCCGTCAGCGCGGGTTATCCTCCATATCCAAGGAGTTATCCACAGCCTTGTGGCGCGGTTGTTATTTAAGCATTTCCTTGACGACGCCGGAGGCCTTGGAGAAATCCATCTGGCCGGAATAGCGGTCCTTCAGCGTCTCGATGCATTTACCCATGTCGCGCAGGCCCTGGGCGCCGGTCTCCTCGACGACGGAGGCGCAGACCTCGCGGATCTTTTCCTCGGGCAGCTGCGCCGGCAGGAATTCGCGGATCACGGCCATTTCCTCGCGCTCCTGGGCGGCGAGATCATGACGCCCCTTCTCTTCGTAGAGACGGGACGATTCCTTGCGTTGCTTCAGCATCTTCAACAGGATCTGGCCGATATCATCGTCGCTGACCGGATCCTTCCCGCTCGCCCGGTGGGCAAGGTCACGATCCTTGATGGCGGCGTGAACCAGCCGCAGCGTGCAAAAACGGACCGGATCGTCGGCTTTCGAGCTATCTTTGAGTGCAAGTGCGAGTTTGTCGCGCAACATCAACCTACTCCTGGCAACGCCAGTTTTTTTGAGAACCTTCGCCGACACATGTCGACAAGCGGCGGCGTTTACCGAAAACGTGGACTGCGATCAAATTAAAAAACGGGTCCGTCATATAATTTGAGCAGATGCCACAAGTCTGCACCGAGAGCAATTGACCCGCAAGCAGCGTTTGACTATTTTCCCGCGACCGCATCAAAAAAAGGTCTGCCCGTCTCTCTGACCACCGGCGTCTCGCCGGACCGAAGAGTGAACCCGTTCGTGCGGGTCATATATAAGCGCAGGGCAGGTCTCGTTCAATCGGCCGTGAGGCCGGCGAGGAACACGACAGGGATTAAGATGACGACCTCCTCCGCATGGATGACTGAAAAGCCGACCGCCGTTCTGGTTCTGGCCGACGGCACGACGATTTTCGGCAAGGGTATCGGCGCAACGGGCCGCGTGCAGGCGGAAGTCTGCTTCAACACGGCGCTGACCGGCTACCAGGAAATCCTCACCGATCCTTCCTATCTCGGGCAGATCGTGACCTTCACCTTCCCCCATATCGGCAATATCGGGGCCAATGGCGAGGATATCGAGGACCTGACGCCGGCAGCCCGCCGCGGCGCCGTCGGCACGATCTTCAAGGCCGATATCACCCAGCCCTCGAACTACCGTTCCGCCGGCCATCTCGACGCGTGGCTGAAGGCGCGCGGCATTATCGGCCTTTGCGGCATCGACACGCGCGCGCTGACGGCATGGATCCGCGAGCATGGCGCGCCGAACGCGGTGATCGCCCATGATCCGGACGGCAATTTCGACCTCGACGCGCTGAAGGCGGACGCCAGGGCCTGGGGCGGGCTCGAAGGGCTCGACCTTGCCGTCGTCGCCACCTCCGGCCAGTCCTCCGGATGGGATGAAACGCCCTGGGTCTGGAACGAGGGCTACGGCACGCTGGGTGAGGCGGACGCGAAATATCACATCGTCTGCATCGACTACGGCGTGAAGCGCAATATCCTACGCCTGTTCGCCGGCCTTTCCTGCAAGGTCACCGTCGTGCCGGCCAAGACTTCGGCGGAAGACATTCTGGCGCTCTCGCCCGATGGCGTGTTTCTCTCCAACGGTCCCGGCGACCCGGCGGCGACCGGAGAATATGCCGTTCCGGTCATCCGCGCGCTGATCGACAGCGGCCTGCCGGTGTTCGGCATCTGCCTCGGTCACCAGATGCTGGCGCTGGCGCTCGGCGGAAAGACCGTGAAGATGCATCAGGGCCACCACGGCGCGAACCATCCGGTGAAGGACTACACCACGAACAAGGTCGAGATCGTCTCGATGAACCACGGTTTTGCGGTCGATTCGGCGTCGCTGCCGGACGGCGTCACCGAAACGCATGTCTCGCTGTTCGACGGCTCCAATTGCGGCATCTCGCTTGCCGGCAAGCCGGTCTTTTCCGTCCAGCACCACCCGGAAGCCTCTCCCGGCCCGCAGGACAGCCACTACCTCTTCCGCCGCTTCATCAATCTGGTGCGCGAGACGAAGGGCGAGGCACTCCTGGAAGAGCGCGCCTGAGGGACCAAGGGTCTTGAGATCGCTTCAAGGGGTCGCGTGTCGCGGCCCTTTTTTGTTGCGTGGGTGGCGTGAAAAGGCATGCTTTTCGCGAGCGGCCTCCGCATCGGCGATCGCCTTGCCCTTTCGCCCGCCATAACGCCAGCTCCACGCCATCATCAGCGCGAAGACGGCAATCCACATCGCCTCCGAAACCACCAGAAAGACGCTGACCGGCAGCAGCGGGATGAGCAGCGCGCGAAGAGAGGCTTCCCCGATCAGCACCGCCGCCCAGACAAGCGTCATGAAACGCATCAGCGCGCGATAATCGGCCGAGGCGGCATAGAGGCGGTTCAGGCGCTTGCGGTCTTCCCCCTCGCCCTCCGTGGCAAAATGAAACACCAGCGGGCGCGGCATGAGAAGCGAGCCGGCGAAGACGAGACCGATGAATCCGGTGATCAGCGAGTTCTTCAGCAATGCCAGATACGGGCTGTCGAAATAAAGGCTGCCGACCAGCGAGGCCACGGTGGCGGCCAGGGTAATGACGCCGATCGCCGCCAGCCGGTTGCTGCGGACATAGGCCACGACAATCACCGCGATCGGGAAGATCGAGCCGAGCGCCAGGGCGTGGACCGTTGAAAAATCGTAGTGCTTGGCCAGAAGATAGGTCAGCCAGGGCAGGACAGCCCCGAAAATGATGTCGTTGCGCATCGTCTTTCCTCCCGTCCGCAGTGACAGGTCCGGCTCGCGCCGGCCCCGTCACTATCGACCTGTTTTAGCGAAAACGAAAGGAAAAAGGCCCGTTCAGCCTAACCTTGCGTCTTTTGCAGCAGCCGCCAGTAGCGGATGCTGAGCATCACCGCCGCAGCCCCGAGACCGCAGAGAAAGCCGATCCAGATGCCGATCCCGCCGAGGCCGGCGGGAAAGGCGAGCAGCCAGGCGACCGGCAGCCCGATGATCCAGTAGGCAATCAGCACCAGCACCATGGGGATACGGGTATCTTTCAGACCGCGCAGAAACCCGTTCATGATCACCTGCGCCGTGTCGAGCAGCTGGAACAGCGCCGCGATGACGATCAAGGGCGCGGCATAGGCGATCACGGCTGCCGCATCCGGCAGGCTGACATCGATGAAGAGCGACGACAGCGCGCGCGGCGCGAACGCAAAGGCCAGGCCGCTTGCAACGGCAAAGCCGATCGCCACCACCATGACAATGGCGGAGGCCCGCGTCACATTGGCCCGGTCGTTCGCGCCGTGGAACACGCCGACGCGCACCGTGGCCGCCTGGGACAAGCCCAGCGGCACCATGAAGGTGATCGAGGACAGCTGGATGGCAATGCCGTGGGCGGCCAGCGGCACAGTGCCGAACTGGCCCATCAGAACCGACGAAACGGTAAACATCGATACTTCCGCCAGAACGGAAATCCCGATCGGCAGGCCAAGCAGGACCACCTCTCTCAGCGCCTGCCAGTCCGGTTTCCAGAAGCGGACGAAAAGCGCATAACGGGCAAGCATCGCGTCGCGGCCGATATAGGCGACCAGATACAGGAAGCCAAACGCCTGCCCGACAAAGGTCGCGATCGCCGCGCCGCGAATGCCCAGTTGCGGCATTCCGAACCCGCCGAGCACCAGCCCGTAGGCGACCACGGCATTGACGACCAGCGTCAGCATCGAAACCCACAGAACCACCCGCGCGTGACCCGTCGCGCTCACCAGCGAACGCAGGACCTGGAACAGCAGCGCCGGGAACAGCGCGAAGCCGACGACAAAAAGATACTGCGCCGCCTTGGCCGCCACATCCGGCTCCTGACCGAGCGCCAGAAGGATCGGTTCGGCCCAGAAGAACAACGGCAGAGACAAGACGCTGTAGATGATCGAAGCCCACATGCCCATGCGCATGGAGCGGCGCACGGCGACCTCATCGCCGCGGCCATAGGCCTGTGCGACCATGGGCATCACCGCGATGGCGAGCCCCATGCCGAAGATGAAGATCGTAAAGTAATACTGGGTTGCAAGGACAGCCGCCGCGAGATCCAGCGCGCTCAATTGTCCAAGAATGAAAATATCGGTGGCATTGATGCCCTGCTGGGCCAGTTGCGCGCCGATGAGCGGAATTCCAAGAGCAAAGGTTTCCCGGAAATGGGACAACCACGAATGACCGGCTGCGGAAGCAGGAGGCATTGTGACAGACATGATTTCACCAGAGGCTGACACGCCGGGGCCAGACAATAGCGGGGCTCCGGCGGCCAGTTTCTCTAGCCTGATTTTTAGGCAATTGCCAGTGTGAGGGGCGGCAAAAGAGGCACAAACCTGCCCCGAATTCTTCACGTTCGATCACAAGTCCGCGCAACCCTCGGCGCAATGACGGGCCATCACGAGATCGGATTGCCCCCATAGCGATAGGCCCCGCCGCGTTGCAGGGCGTGGCGGTAGGCCGGACGGGCGTGGATGGCGACGAGATAGTCGAGGAGGGCCTGCGGGCGCTGGTCGAAGGGAATGCGCTCCATGCCCACTTCAACGGGAAAGCTCATCATGATGTCGGCGGCGGTGAAATCCTTCCCCGCGAACCAGCCGTCGCGCTGAAGCTCGGCCTCCCAGAATGCGCCGTGGGTTTTGAGTTGCGGATCGGTGAGCTTCTTCATTACGCCGTTGGAGATCGCCTTCAGCAGCGGGCGCGCGAGCTTCGGACCCTGCTCCGGGATCTTCTGGAAGACGAGCTTCATCACCAGGATCGGCATGGCCGAGCCTTCCGAATAATGCAGCCAGTAGCGGTAGCGCAGCGCCGCATCGGTTCCGGGCGCCGGACGAAGCCCGCTGTCGGCGCCGTATTTGTCGATCAGATATTCGACGATGGCCGCGCTCTCGGCGATGATCGTCCCGTCATCCTCGATCACCGGCGATTTGCCGAGCGGATGGATTTTCTTCAGGCTGTCCGGCGCGCTCATGTCCTGGCCGCGCTTGTAGGTCTTGATCTCGTATTCGACCCCGAGCTCCTCCAGCAGCCACAAAATACGGTGGGCGCGGGAATCTTCGAGATAATGAACCAAAAGCATGGGAAACTCCTGAAAGAGACCGGGCGATCCGGTCTAGATGGCTTGCGTCGGGACGGGATACAAGTGTTTACGCAGGAGCGAACCATGCGGATCGCCGCCCGCATTCAAGAACGCTCAGGCGTCAGGAAACGGTCAGCGCCACCGCCCCCGCATAAAGGGCAAGAATGCCGGCGCTCTCGAAGCCGATCCGACCCGGCCCCGCCTTCTGCCGCACGATCAGGCCGAGCAGCAGGATCGCCGTGGCCGAGAGGCCGACAGAAAGCCAGATCAGGTCATCCTTGCTGATGGCGTGATAAAGCGAGCCGTCGCGATAGGCGACATCGGAAAGCGTCAGGAACAGCGTATCGAAGGTGTTGCCGCCGATAATGCCGCCGACGGCAAGCTGCAGCGCCCCGCGGCGGACGGCGGCAAGGGTCGTCACGAGTTCCGGCAGCGAGGTGACCACCGCCGTCATCAGCGCGCCGACGACCGAGGCGGAAATGCCGTATCGGTCCGTCAGCACGCCGGCAACGCCAGAGATGGCGTAGCCGGCAATGCCCATCAGCAGCATCAGCGCGCCGAAAACGGCGAAGATCGTGACATTGCCGCGCGCATCCTGCTTGTCCTCGTCCGGCGTGTCGGTGCGGGTCTCGCGTGTGCCGACCGGCCGCCACATCGGGTCGTCCCGCACCCGCTTGGAAGCGACGACGCCGGCGATATAGATACCGAACAGGATGAGCGAAAACGGGCTGACCGCGAAAAAGGAAATATCGGGCGAGACATAGGCGATCAGCGGGATGGACAGCAGCAGCACCAGAAGCGCGCCCTGGAAGAGATTGGAAAGGTCGGCCGCCGCATGTTCCAGATTGACGCGGCGATAGATCATGTCGGCGAGCGCCAGAAAGGCCGTCTGCGCGGCAATGCCGCCCACGGCGTTGGAAAAGCTGAGTGACGCCCTGCCCTCGAACGCTGTCGTGACCGACACCACCGTGCCGGACAGCGAGGTGGCCGCCCCCAGGAGCAGGCCCCCGATCAGCGCCTCGCCGAGGCCGGTGCGGTCGGCGATGCGGTCGGCCACATCGGTGATCCTCACGCCGCATGCGAGGATAATGAGACCGGCGCCGGCGAAGATCGCCACCAGCCAGACGAGCGACAGGTTTTCAAAATTCATTCTGCTCTCCGTGTTGTTCAGGCAACGCGCCAGCCGGACCTTTGTTCAATCCGGCAAACGAACAGGCTGGCCGCGCTTGCCCTGCCGCGCGACATCGATTATCGTTCCCTTTATGTTCCGGAAAGGTGTGAAATCATGACCTCTCAGACCGAAAAATATGCGGCGTTCAAAGCCTTGCATGAAGCGGAGGGCGCATTCGTCATGCCGAACCCGTGGGACGCGGGAAGCGCGAAGATGCTTGCCAATCTGGGCTTCGGCGCTCTGGCGACGACCAGCGCGGGGCTTGCCTTTTCGCTTGGAAAACGCGACTCGGCTGCGGCGCTGACGCGCGGGGAGGTTCTTGAAAACGCCCGCGCCATTGTCGAGGCAACAGACCTGCCGGTATCCGCCGATCTGGAGAACGGCTTTGGCGACCTGCCGGAGGATTGCGTGAAAACCGTCAGGCTTGCCGCCGCGACGGGTCTTGCGGGGGGCTCGATCGAGGACGCGACAGGCCGGAGCGACGACCCGATCTACGCTTTCGAGCCGGCCGTCGAGCGCGTGCGCGCAGCCGCCGAAGCCGTCAGGGATCTGCCCTTTCTGCTGACCGCACGCGCGGAGAATTTTCTGTGGGGACGGCCTGACCTCGACGATACCATCAGACGATTGCAGGCTTTCGAACGGGCCGGCGCCGACGTGCTCTATGCGCCCGGGCTTCCCGATCTCGATGCCATCAAGACAGTCTGCGACGCGGTGAGCAGGCCGGTAAATGTCGTCATGGGGCTCAGCGGCCCGGTCTTTTCGGTCGACGCATTGTCGCGGGCCGGCGTCCGTCGCGTCAGCGTCGGCGGCTCCTTTGCGCGGGCGGCACTCGGCGCGCTCCGGCAGGCGGCCGAGGAAGTGCTGAACAAAGGAACCTTCACCTATAGCCGTTCGGCGTTGCCGGACACCGAGGCCGCGCGCCTGACGGCGGATCGACGCTGACCCTGCCATGGGGTCGGCAGACAGGCGCCTCGCTCTATTTGCGGCACAGGCGTTTCCCGCCGTGGCTCATCGCCGGGCGGACAGCCCCCGGCGATCGTGAGCGGAGGGCTTGCGTTGCAAATAGGCCGGCGCGGCGGAAAGCCGACCGCCCACCATCCGATAGAGAATCGTCAGCCCGGCGGCGGCGAACACGGTCTGAAAAGCGAAAAGCGGCAGATATTCAAACATTGTTAACTCCCCGTTTGAGAGCATAACGCAACATGTGAGGAAAAGGTTCACATCCGGCCTGACGATTATCATCAAGACATTGCCGTTGACGGCTGTGTGATCGCGTCATTTTCGGGGTTCCGTTCGCCCCGCAACTTCCCTATAAGGCCCTCCTAGCCTAAACCTTCTGACGTCCCGCACCCGGCCCGGTTTTCCGTGTCGGTTTTTGATGCAGAATAAAACGACGGATACCGCCCATGCCCAAGCGCCAAGACCTCAAATCCATCCTCATCATCGGCGCGGGGCCGATCGTCATCGGCCAGGCATGCGAATTCGACTATTCCGGCGCTCAGGCCTGCAAGGCGCTGAAGGAAGAGGGCTACCGGGTCATTCTGGTCAACTCCAATCCGGCGACGATCATGACCGACCCGGAGCTTGCCGACGCCACCTATGTCGAGCCGATCACCCCGGAAGTCGTCGCCAAGATCATCGCCAAGGAGCGGCCCGACGCGCTGCTGCCGACCATGGGCGGCCAGACCGCGCTCAACACCGCATTGTCGCTCAGGCGCATGGGCGTGCTGGAGCGCTACAATGTCGAGATGATCGGCGCGAAGCCGGATGCCATCGACAAGGCCGAGGACCGCGCGCTGTTTCGCGAGGCGATGGCCAAGATCGGCCTCGAAACGCCGAAGTCCATGCTCGCCAACGCCACCGAGATCAAGGACCAGCACCGTCAGGAGCATGAGGTAAAACGGGCCGAGCTGAAGAAGACGCTTTCGGGCGACGCGCTGGACAACGCTCTCGACGAGTTGGAGAACCAGTGGAACCTCGGCAATACCGACCGCAAGCAGCGCTACATGTCGCATGCGATGGCGATCGCCGCCCAGGCGCTCGACACGATCGGCCTGCCCGCGATTATCCGTCCGTCCTTCACGCTCGGCGGCACGGGCGGCGGCATTGCCTATAATCGCTCCGAGTTCTTCGAGATCGTCGAACGCGGCCTCGATGCCTCGCCGACCACCGAAGTGCTGATCGAGGAATCCGTGCTCGGCTGGAAGGAGTATGAGATGGAAGTGGTCCGCGACAAGGCGGACAACTGCATCATCATCTGCTCGATCGAGAACGTCGACCCGATGGGCGTGCATACCGGCGATTCGATCACCGTCGCCCCGGCGCTCACGCTGACCGACAAGGAATACCAGATCATGCGCAACGCCTCGCTGGCGGTGCTGCGCGAGATCGGGGTCGAGACCGGCGGCTCGAACGTGCAGTTCGCGGTCAATCCGGCCGATGGCCGGCTCGTCGTCATCGAGATGAACCCGCGCGTGTCGCGCTCCTCGGCGCTGGCCTCCAAGGCCACCGGCTTCCCGATCGCCAAGGTCGCGGCCAAGCTTGCCATCGGCTACACGCTTGACGAGCTCGAAAACGACATCACCGGCGGCGCGACGCCCGCCTCGTTCGAGCCCTCTATCGATTATGTCGTCACCAAGATCCCGCGCTTTGCATTCGAAAAATTCCCCGGCGCGGAAAACACGCTGAACACCGCGATGAAATCCGTCGGCGAAGTGATGGCCATTGGCCGCACCTTCCCGGAATCGCTGCAGAAGGCGCTGCGCGGCCTTGAACGCGGCCTGACCGGCCTCGACGAGATCGAAATTCCCGGCATCGAGAACGGCGAGCCGAGCAATGCCATCCGCGCCGCCATCGGCACCGGCACGCCGGACCGGCTGCGCATGGTCGCGCAGGCCATGCGTCTTGGCGTCAGCCAGAGCGAGATCCACGAACATTCGAAGATCGACCCGTGGTTCCTGGATCAGCTGCGCGCCATCGTCGACATGGAGGCGCGGGTGCGCGAGCACGGCCTGCCGCAGGATGCCGAAAACCTGCGCATGCTGAAGGCCATGGGCTTTTCCGACCAGCGGCTGGCAAGCCTCACCCATGGCCGGCCCAAGGAAGTCGCCCAGTTGCGCAACAAGCTCGGCGTGCGCCCGGTCTACAAGCGCATCGATACCTGCGCCGCCGAGTTCGCCTCGCCGACCGCCTATATGTACTCCACCTACGAGACGCCGTTTGACGGCGAAGCCCGCTCGGAAGCCGGCATTTCCGATGCAAAAAAGGTCGTCATCCTCGGCGGCGGACCGAACCGCATCGGCCAGGGCATCGAGTTCGACTATTGCTGCTGCCATGCCGCCTTCGCGCTGAAGGAGGCCGGCTATGAGTCGATCATGGTCAACTGCAACCCGGAAACGGTCTCGACCGACTACGACACGTCCGACCGGCTCTATTTCGAGCCGCTGACAGCCGAAGACGTGATCGAGATCATGCGCGCGGAACAGGAAAAGGGCACGCTTGCCGGCGTCATCGTCCAGTTCGGCGGCCAGACGCCGCTGAAGCTGGCGGAAGCGCTGGAAAAGAACGGCATCCCGATCCTCGGCACCGCGCCGGACATGATCGACCTTGCCGAGGACCGCGACCGGTTCCAGAAGCTCCTGATCAAGCTCGACCTCAACCAGCCGAACAACGGCATCGCCTATTCGGTCGAGCAGGCCCGCCTCGTCGCCGCCGAGATCGGTTACCCGCTGGTGGTGCGCCCCTCCTATGTGCTTGGCGGTCGCGCCATGGAGATCGTCCACAACGAGGGCGGGCTTTCGCACTACCTCTTGGAAGTGGTGCCGGAACTCGTCACCGAGGACATCAAGCAGCGCTACCCGAACGACAAGACTGGGCAGATCAACACCATGCTCGGCAAGAACCCGCTTCTGTTCGACAGCTACCTGACCAACGCCACCGAAGTGGACGTCGACTGCCTTTGCGATGGCGAGGATGTCTTCATCGCCGGCATCATGGAGCATATCGAGGAGGCCGGTATCCATTCGGGCGACAGCGCCTGCTCGCTGCCGCCGCATTCGCTTTCGCCGGAGGTGCTGGACGAGCTCGAGGAACAGTCCCGCGCCCTTGCGCTCGCGCTCAACGTCAAGGGCCTGATGAACGTGCAGTTCGCCATCAAGGACGGCACGGTCTATATCCTCGAAGTGAACCCGCGCGCCTCGCGCACCGTGCCCTTCGTCGCCAAAACCATCGGCGCGCCGATCGCCAAGATCGCCGCCCGCGTGATGGCCGGCGAAAGGCTGAACGATGTGATCGCGTCCTATGGCGAGCGCCCCAACCCGCGCAAGCTGAACCATATCGCGGTCAAGGAAGCGGTCTTCCCCTTCGCCAAGTTCCCCGGCGTCGACACGCTGCTCGGCCCGGAAATGCGCTCGACCGGCGAGGTCATCGGCCTCGACAAGGACTTCGCGATTGCCTTCGCCAAGTCGCAGCTCGGCGCCAGCGTCGACCTGCCGCGCGATGGCTGCGTCTTCGTTTCGGTCAAGTCGGAAGACAAGGAGCGCGTGCTGCCCGCCGTCAGGCTTCTCGTGGAACAGGGTTTCACCGTGATGGCGACCGGCGGCACCCGCGACTTCCTGGAGGAAAACGGCATTTCCGCCACCAAGATCAACAAGGTGCGCGAGGGCCGTCCGCATATCGAGGATGCGATCCGCAACCGTCAGGTCCAGCTGGTGTTCAACACCACCAGCAACGACAAGACGATCTCGGATTCGAAGTCGCTCCGCCGCGCCGCACTCACCCAGAAGGTGCCCTACTACACCACCATGTCCGGCGCGCTTGCCGCCGCGCAGGCGATCAAGGCGCTGAAACAGGGCCAGCTCGAAGTGCGGCCGCTGCAAAGCTACGCCTGAACCGTATCGGACTGAGACACCTTATGAAGGGCAGGCCCGGCGCCTGCCCTTTTCTTTGGGCTTGACGCAAAGGTTTTCCTTCTTTATTTATCCGATAGGTTAATTAACCGATGGGATAAACACAAGATGTCCGATCCGCTGACCCAGACGCTCTCCGCCCTCGCCGATCCGACACGCCGCGCGATCCTGGCCCGGCTGTCCAGGGGCGAAGCGACGGTGAATGAACTGGCTGAACCGTTCGCGATGTCGCTGCCGGCGGTCTCCAAGCATCTGAAGGTGCTGGAGCGCGCCGGGCTGATCTCCCGCGGTCGCGAGGCGCAGACCCGTCCCTGCCGGATCGAGCCCGAGACGCTGAAGGCGGTCGATGGCTGGCTTTCGGACTACCGGGCGCTGTGGGAACAGCGGTTCGACCGGCTGGAAGCCCATCTCGCGAAAATCCAGAAGGAGGAAATGCCATGAGCGAGGAAAAGCCCAACGCAAGCCTCGAAATCCACAACGAAAGACGCTTTCCGCAGGACCGCGATACGCTGTTCTCCGCGGTGGCCGATCCCAAAAAGCTCGCGCGATGGTGGGGGCCGCACGGGTTCGAAAACCGCATCACGGCGTTCGATTTTCGCCCCGGCGGACGCTGGCGGATCGTCATGACCGCCTCGAACGGCGATGAATTCGACAACCACTGGAGTTTTCTCGCGATCGAGGACGGCCGCATGGTCCGCGCCCGCCATCATCTGCCGATGCATGATTTCGTGCTGGAGATGCGGTTCGAGGATCACGCCGGCGGAAGCCGCCTTGTCTGGATAATGGAATTCGAGCCGACCGAGGAAAACCAGGCTATGGCGCACTTTCTGAAGGCCGCCAACGACCAGAATCTCGACCGTCTCGCACAGTTTCTAGAGGGAGAAAACCAATGACCGCAGACCTCGATCCCGCAAGAATCATCCGGCTGGAGCGCGTCATGGACGCCCCGCGCGAACTGGTGTTCAAGGCGCTGTCCGATGAGAAGCACCTCGACCAGTGGTGGGGGCCGGAAGGGTTCGTCAACGAGACCCACGCCATGGACTTTTCCGTCGGCGGGCTGTGGCACTACACGATGCACGGACCCGACGGCAAGGACTGGCCCAACTGGATCCGCTACACGGAGATCACCCCTCCGGCCCGCATTGCCTACGACCATGGCGGCGAACGCGGCGAGCCCGCCCATTTCCGAGGCCTGATCCTGCTCGAGGACGAAGGCGGAAAGACCCGCGTCTCGCTGATCCTGATCTTCGAGACGGCCGAGGCCCGCGATGCGACCGTAGACTTCGGCGCCGTCGATGGCGGGCGGCAGACCCTGGCAAAGCTCGAGCGCTACGTCGCCGGACTGGAGGCGTAGCAGGCGAAACCGGTGCGGCCAGGCCGATCCCGCCGCCGGCCATCTGTCATGAAAACGCTACTCAGTCGTGCGACAAACGGGATTGACGACGATCAATTAGGTTGATATCAACTTAAATAGGCGGCGATTTCCGGAATACCTTCAAAAGGAGAGCGACATGAGCAGCGAATTCGTCTGGTACGAACTTCTGACGACCGATACGGCTGCGGCCGAAGCCTTCTATAAAGACGTTATCGGCTGGAGTGCCCGCGACGGCGGCATGCCCGATTTCAGCTACACGCTCTTTTGCGTTTCCGGCTTTGAGACCTATGCCGCCGGCATGATGGCCCTCAACGAGGAGATGCTGGCCCGCAATGTCCCGCCGAACTGGTCCGGCTATGTCTATGTCGAGGATGTCGACGCCAAGGCCGCCGCGTTTGCCGCCGAGGGCGGGAGCATCAACGTTCCTGCCATGGATATCCCCTCGGTCGGACGCTTCGCCGTGGTCTCAGACCCGCAGGGCGCGGTGATCTGCCTGTTCAACCCCATTATGCCGGAAGGCGGCATGCCGGAGGCGCCGCCGGCGAAAACGCCCGGCACGTTCGGCTGGTGCGAGCTCTACACCAGCGACGCCGAAGCGGCCGTCGCCTTCTACGAAAAAATGTTCGGCTGGAAGGAAACGTCGACGATGGATATGGGCCCGATGGGCAAATACCACCTCTTCGGCCCGGGCGAGGAACCGATCGGCGGCATCATGAAGAAACCGGACGACATGCCGGTTTCGGCATGGGCCTACTACATCTATGTCGACGGTCTGGACGCCGCCATCGAGCGGGTGAAGAACGGCGGCGGACAGCTTCTCAACGGACCGATGGATGTGCCGGACGGCGCCGTGATCGCCCAGTGCCTCGATCCGCAGGGCGCCTATTTCTGCCTGGTCTCCGACAGCCGATAGACCAAAGCCCGCTCCTCCCCGAAATTGAAGAAACACAGGTTGCGCCGGAGACATCTCCGGCGCAAATTCCGTCTGCCGCTGACGCGGCGCAGGTTCGGAGAATACCCCATGACTGAAATGGTCCCCGCAAAAGCCACGCGACGCGAATGGACGGGCCTCGTGGCCCTGTCCGTCGCCTGCCTTGTCTATTCCATGGATCTGTCGGTCCTGTTCCTCGCCATTCCCTCGATCGTGCGCGAGCTGGAGCCGTCGGCCACGGAACTGCTCTGGATGAATGACATCTACGGCTTCATGGTCGCGGGTTTTCTCGTCACCATGGGCGGGCTCGGCGACCGGATCGGCCGACGCAGGCTGCTGGTCCTGGGGGCCGCCGCCTTCGCCGCCGCTTCCGCCTTTGCCGCCTTTGCCCAGAGCGCGGGCATGCTGGTCTTCGCCCGCGCGCTTCTGGGGATCGCCGGCGCCACCATCGCGCCCTCGACGCTTTCCCTGATCATGAACATGTTCCGCGACGAGGGCGAACGCAACCGCGCCATCGGCGTCTGGGGCACAGCCTTCGCGCTCGGCGGCCTTGTAGGGCCGTTGATCGGCGGCGTCCTGCTGCATTTCTTCCACTGGGGATCGGTGTTTCTCATCAATGTGCCGATCATGGCGCTGCTGATTGCCTGCGCGCCCTTCCTGCTGCCGGAATACCGCTCCGGCGAGAGCCCGCGGCTGGACCTAGCCAGCGTCGTCCTCTCGCTTGCGACAGTTCTGCCGGTGATCTACGGCTTCAAGCACATGGCAATCTACGGCTTCGACGCGCCCTACCTTCTGCCGGTGGCCGCGGGGCTGATGTTCGGAGCGTTCTTCGTCAGGCGCCAGCGCGGACTTGCCGAGCCGCTGGTGGACCTGGCGCTGTTCCGCGCGCCGGCCTTCACCGTCTCGATGCTCGTCAATCTTTGCGGCGTGTTCTTCATCTTCGCCCTGTTCCTGATGCAGACTCAGTTCTTCCAGCTCGTGATCGGCCTGACGCCGCTTGAGGCGGCGCTCTGGGCCGCGATTCCCGGCCTGTTCTACACGGTCATGTCGCTTCAGGCCTATCGCGTCACCAATCATTTCGGACCGGTGAGAACGGTCCTCGGCGGCCTTGTGATCTTTGCGGCCGGCGCCGCGCTGATGGGATTTGCCGCCTATGCGGAAAGCCTTGCGGGCGTTCTTCTCGCCAATGCCGTTCTCGGCGCGGGGTTCATTCCGGTGATGCTGACGACGACGGGCCTCATCGTCGGCTCCGCCCCGCCCGAGCGCGGCGGCGTGGCCTCGGCCATGTCGGAAACCAGCGCGGAACTCGGCGGCGCGCTCGGCGTCGGCATTCTGGGCAGCCTGGCGACGATGGTCTACCGGCTCGATATGGCAAGGGCCGATCTTTCGGACCTTCCCGCCGAAATCGCGGCGGCGGCCGGCCAGACGCTTGCCGGCGCCGTCGACGGCGCCCGGGAGCTCGGATTGTCCGCTCCGCTCTGGCTTGCCACCGCCCGCTCCGCATTCAGCCTGAGTTTCGCGGTCTGCTCGGGCGTCGCCGCCGTCGCCCTCGTTCTCCTCGCACTCGCCGCGCAACGTATCTACGGCAGGCACGAGCCCCGGGTCGAAGCGACCGGCCACTGACCGTCTTGCAGGACGAAAATGCGACCCACGGATGCATGCACGCGTTTTGTCGCGCTTTCGATTTATCTGGAAATGGCGACCGCCCATCTGCTATAACGCGGATCAGGTTTGAAACTGGTTCCGGGGTCAACGCTCCGGAACCTGTTTC
The DNA here is from genome assembly GCF_001578105.1 of Martelella sp. AD-3. GTDB lineage: Bacteria > Pseudomonadota > Alphaproteobacteria > Rhizobiales > Rhizobiaceae > Martelella. The sequence goes on from NZ_CP014275.1 coordinate 2,828,154, forward strand.
TTTTTCTGTGGCAAAACGGCCTGGGACTTCCTAAGTGGAGGGCTGTTTGTCTCACGACAGAACGCATGAACTGAAGAGGCGGCGGCGCGAAAAGGCCTCCCATCGGGCCCGCCCGCCGCTTTGCCAATGACCGAAGGACAAGAATATGGTCGAAAAAGTACCGATGACCAAGGCCGGCGCGGAGAAGCTGAAGGAAGAGCTTCGCTGGCGCCAGCAGGAGGAACGTCCGCGCATCATTCAGGCGATCTCGGAAGCGCGCGCCCATGGCGACCTGTCCGAAAACGCCGAATATCATGCCGCCAAGGAGGCCCAGAGCTACAATGAGGGCCGCATCAGCGAGCTTGAGGACGTGACCACCCGCGCCGAAGTCGTGGATCCGGCCAAGATGACCGGCGACAAGGTCCGGTTCGGCGCGACGGTGAAGCTTGTCGACGAGGACACGGAAGAAGAAAAGATATACCAGATCGTCGGCGACCAGGAAGCCGATGTGAAGTCGGGCAGGATTTCGATCTCGTCTCCGATCTCGCGCGCGCTCATCGGCAAGGAAGTCGGCGATTCGATCGAGGTCAACGCGCCGGGCGGTTCCCGCGCCTACGAAGTTCTCGAAATCCTGTGGCGTTGAGGCTGGCGGGAAGGCCATGCGCCATGCCCGCCAAACAGCCCATCCCCTGCCCGCGCCGGACGCTTCTCATCGGACGCCGATACCATGTCTTCTCTTTCGAACAGACCCGATGACGGGCTTCCGGAAGTCGGCCTTTCCGTCCTCACCTGGAAATCGCCGAAAACGCTGGAGCGCACCCTTCGTTCTCTCGGCCCGGTAAGCGATCTCTTCGCCGAGCGGAAGGTCGTCTGCCAGGAAGGCAGCCCAGAAGAGATGGAAATCGCCCGGGCCTTCGGGTTCGAGCCGGTCGCCACCGAGCATAATCTCGGCATCCAGGAGGGGCTCGCCCGTTGCGGGGAGGTTTTGTCCACCGAGCGCATCGTCATCGTCGAGGGTGACAACACGCTCGTCGGGAAAGACGGCGTGCGCGACCTGATGATCCGTGCATTCCTGCTCTTTGATGCGCACGAGATGACCGCCTTCCAGCTCTCGGGGCGCAATCACACGCTTTCCAGCCGGTTCCTGCGCTACTGGAAACCGGATGAACCGCTGAGGAAAACGCTGCGCGGCGTTCTGCGGCCGGGCGCGGCGCGGTTTCGCGTGCATGAATCCTTCGCCATGCCGACGACCCCCGCAAATGGCAACCGATACATCACCAGGCTCGAAGACGAGCTCTACCTGACCCGGTCCGACTGCATCAGCTGGTCGAACCGCCCGTTCCTGACGAGCCGCGCGTTCTTTCTCGGCCCGCTGATGACGTTCGCCCGCCAGAACCCCGGCAAGAAGCGGGTCAACGGCTTGGCCGACCTGGAGCACCCGATCAACTGCCCGGCCAACCGCAAATGGTGGCGCGGCCTGCATGCGAAGATCGGCGTTGCCTATCCCGGCCTGTTTGAACACGGCCGGCTCGAGCGGCCCGACGCCGACGAGAAGACGGAATTGTAGAACGCGCCTACCCGCCAAACCCTCCGTAGAGCCCGAGCGCGATGCTGAAGAGCGCCGAAAACTCCATGGCGGCAAGGGCAAGCACGCGATAGCCGTCATCCGAGCCGCGGCGGAAACAGGCCGCCCCAAGGGCCGATCCGGCGTAACAAACGGGCGAGGAAATCAATCCGAGCAGGATGATATCGAGGTTGAGCGTGCCGCGCGCGGCCGCCGTCAGCAGCGCGAACACCGCCATGATCGCAAACAGCAGGATCATCGAGGCCCGTTTTTCGCGCGGTGAGATCTTGCGGGCGAGGAAATAGGCGACCACCGGTGGTCCAGGCGCGGCCGCAAGTCCGCCGAAAAGGCCCGAAAGGAAACCGACCAAAGCGGTCGAGACCATCCCCATGTCGGACTTCAGCGAGAACCTGAAGAACAGGACGAGCGCGGCCGCGCCGGCAATCGCGCCGATGATGATCTGCGCCATGTAAAGCGGCACGAAGCCGATGGCGATGAGCCCGATCGGCGTGCCGAGAAAGGCGGCGACGGCCAGAAGGAACACCGCCCTGCGATCGGCAAAGCCCAGGCACTCCCGCATGTCGAAGCTGCTGAGCACGATCTGGACCACCATCAGCGCCAGGATGGCGCTTTGCGGCGGCACCAGAAGAATGAGCAGCGGCATGGCAACCAGCGCCATGCCGAAACCGGCAAAGCCGCGAAAGAAGGCGCCGACCGAAAGGATCAACGCAAACCCGATATAAACGGGCAGGGAAAAGGCAAGTTCAGGCATCTGCCCGCCCGGGCCGCAGCCGCCGCCGGCTTCCGTTGCCCGCCATCCTCATAGATGCGCGTCCACCTGGCAGGCCGTCACCGCGATCATGTCCAGCACATCCTCGGCCGAGCAGCCGCGCGAAAGATCGTTCGCGGGCTTCGCCAGCCCCTGAAGCACCGGGCCGACGGCAGTGGCGCCGCCGATCCGCTCGGCGATCTTGTAGCCGATATTGCCGGCTTCGAGATTGGGAAAGATGAAGATGTTGGCATCGCCGCCGAGCGGTTCGCCCGCGCCCTTGGCGCTGGCGATCTCCGGCACGAAGGCAGCGTCAAACTGGATCGGCCCGTCGACCAGGAGATCGGGACGGTTGAGCTTCAGGAGCTTGACGGCCGCCTCGACTTTCTCGACGGAAGGATGCGAAGCGCTGCCCCGCGTTGCAAAGGAGAGCATCGCGATCTTCGGCGTCTCCCCGGTCAACACATCGAAGGAATGGGCGGCCGCGATCGCGATCTTGCTCAGCTCGCCCGGGTTGGGGTCGATCACGAGGGCGGGGTCGCAGAAGATGAAGGCGCCCTTCTTCGGGTGGTGCTCCGCCTCCATCAGCATCAGGAAAAAGCTGGAGACCAGACGCGTGCCGGGCGCAGGTCCGATCACCTGGATTGCCGTGCGCACCATGTCAGCCGTCGCATGATGGGCGCCGCCGACCGTGCCATCGGCATGGCCGGCCTTGACCATCAGCGCGGCGAACACATGCGGTTCGCGCGCGATCCGCGCCGCATCCTCCTCGGTAATGCCCTTGTGCTTGCGCAGCCTGAAATAGAGCGCGATCAGTTCGGACAGAAGCGGGGAATTCTGCGGGTCCTCGGTCTCGATCGCCGCCGGCAGCGTGAGGCCCAGCTGTTGACAGCGCGCGGCGATCTTCTCGCGGTTGCCGACAAGAGCAATCCGCGCAAGCCCCCTCTCGACCGCCTTGCAGGCCGCCTCCAGAATGCGCGGATCGTCGGCTTCGGGAAGCACGATCTTCTTGTCGAGCCGCTTTGCCGCGGCCATGATCTTTTCAAGCGGTTTCATGCGTTCACCTCACGATTACGATTGTGCCCACCAGCACGATCGCGCCGATGAACAGGGTTTCCAGAACGATGAGCAGGATGGCCTGACCGCCGACCTGCAGCATGCTTTTGAGCGAGGTCTTCATGCCCACCGCCGCGACGGCGAAGAGCAGCGCCCAGCGGGAAATCTCGGCAAGCAGGCGACCGAGCGCTTCGGGCACGAGCCCGAACGTATTCGCCGCCGCCAGCACCAGAAAGGCGATCACGAAGAGGGGCAGAAGCGGCGGACGGCCCGCCTCCGACACGTCTCCCGACATCTGTTTGCGGATGACGAGCGAGAGCACGAGAATGACCGGCGCCAGCATCGTCACCCGGATCAGCTTCACCAGCGTCGCCATCTCGCCGGCGGGAACCGAGACGGAAAATCCGGCGCCGACGACCTGCGCGACATCGTGGATCGTGCCGCCGAGAAAGGTGCCCGACTGAAGATCGGTGAAGGCGAGCATGCTCGTCAGGATCGGATAGAAGATCATCGCGATCGTGCTCAGGATCGTGACCCCCATGACGACGAAGATCAGATTGCGCTCCGAATCCTCGTCCTTGGGCAGGACCGCGGCAATCGCCATGGCGGCAGAGGCGCCGCAGATTGCCACCGAGCCGCCGGAAAGCGCGCCGAAATGCCAGCTTCTGCCCATCAGTCGCGCCACCGCGACTCCGAAAAGGATGGTGCCGGCCACCGCCAGAACCAGAAGCAGGACCATCTGCCAGCCGAGCCCGATCAGCATGTCGGCGCTGATGCGCGCGCCCAAGATGGCGACGCCGAAGCGCAGCACCTTCTTCGCCGTCAGATCAATGCCGGCCGCCATGCGCTGATCCTCGGTGAGAAAGTGAAAGGCGATGCCGATCAGAAGCGCCATCAGCATGGCCGGCGCGCCGTAATGTTCCGCGAGGAACTGTGCTGCGGTCGCAATCAGCGCGCAGACCAGCAGCCCGTATTTGTTGATATCGAAAAACCTGCGGACACGAGTGAGCGTGCCGGCAGCCGGGCCATCATCGGCCATGCTCTTCCCTCCCCCGGAAGATTCAGGAAGGGCCGGAGACCGGCCCTCCCAACGTCTGATCTCAGGCGTCGGCGCGCATGTCGGCGGGGTCGATGCCGGCCACCGAGACCGGCTTCTTCATCGCGTCGCGACGGAAGGGCTCGCCGAGTTCCTGGTTGAGCACGACCTCGATGAAGGTGGTCTTCTTCTCCTTCATCTGCCGCTCGATCGCCTTGTCGAGCTCGGCCGAAAGCGCCTCCATCGTCGTAACCTGAACGCCCTCGACACCGCAGGCCCTGGCGATTTCGGCATAGCGCACGTCAAGCGAGAGTTCGGTCCCGACGAAATTGTCATCGAACCAGAGCGTCGTGTTGCGCTTTTCCGCGCCCCACTGATAGTTGCGGAAGATCACCATGGTGATCGCCGGCCAGTGCTCGCGCTTCAGCGAGACCATCTCGTTCATGGAGATGCCGAAGGCGCCGTCGCCGGCAAAGCCGATCACCGGCGTATTGGGCTGGCCGATCTTGGCCCCGGTGATGGCCGGGAAGCCGTAGCCGCAGGGGCCGAAGAGGCCGGGAGCAAGATATTTGCGGCCCGCCTCGAAAGTCGGATAGGCATTACCGATGGCGCAGTTATTGCCGATATCCGAGGTGATGATCGCATCCTTCGGCATTGCCTTCTGGATGGCGCGCCAGGCCATGCGCGGGCTCATGCGTTCCGGTTCGCGGTCGCGGGCACGCTCGTTCCAGGTGGTGCCGGGATCATCTTCCTCGTGATCGAGCGAGGTCAGCTCCTGCGCCCAGGCGGACTTGGTCTTGGCGATCAGCGCCTTGCGTTCATCGCGGCCGGCATTGCCCGCCGTGCCGGAGAGCCGGTCGAGAATGCCGGTCGCAACCTTCCTGCTGTCGCCGACAATGCCGACGGTCACCTTCTTGGTGAGCCCGATGCGGTCGGGATTGATGTCGACCTGGATGATCGCCGCATCCTTCGGCCAGTAATCAATGCCATAGCCCGGCAGCGTCGAGAACGGATTGAGGCGGGTGCCGAGCGCCAGCACCACATCCGCCTTGGCGATCAGTTCCATCGCCGCCTTGGAGCCGTTATAGCCGAGCGGCCCGGCAAACAGCGGATGCGAACCCGGAAAGGCGTCATTATGCTGGTAGCCGACGCAGACCGGTGCATCGAGCCGTTCGGCAAGCGCCTTCGAGGCTTCGATCGCGCCGCCGAGAACGACGCCTGCGCCATTGAGAATGACCGGAAATTTCGCCTTGCTGAGAAGCTCGGCCGCGCGATCAACCGCTTCCTCGCCGCCGGCGGGACGCTCGAATTCGACGATCGCCGGCAGTTCGATATCGATCACCTGTGTCCAGAAATCGCGCGGCACGTTGATCTGCGCCGGACCGCAGGCGCGCTTGGCCTTCAGGATCACGCGGTTCAGCACTTCGGCGATGCGGGTCGGGTCGCGCACCTCTTCCTGATAGGCGACCATATCCTTGAACAGCGCCATCTGCTCGACTTCCTGGAAGCCGCCCTGCCCCATTGTCTTGTTGGCGGCCTGCGGGGTGACGACCAGAAGCGGCGTATGGTTCCAGTAGGCCGTCTTCACCGGGGTCACCAGCGAGGTGATGCCGGGGCCGTTCTGGGCCACAACCATCGACATGCGCCCGGTGGCGCGGGAATAGCCGTCAGCCATCATCCCGGCATTGCACTCATGGGCGCAGTCCCAGAACGTGATGCCGGCGCGCGGAAACAGGTCCGAAATCGGCATCATCGCCGAGCCGATAATGCCGAAGGCATGCTGGATGCCGTGCATCTGCAGGACTTTGACGAAGGCTTCCTCGGTAGTCATTTTCATTGGGTTTCTCCTCTCCGAATTTTCGAAATCGTGTTGTCGGTCGCCTTTCAGGCGGTGCGCCGCGCGTCTTCGCGCACGAGATCGCTCAGTTTCTCGCCGATCATGATTGCCGGCGCATTGGTGTTGCCGGAGACGATTTCCGGCATGATCGAGCAATCGGCGACGCGCAGGCCGTCAACGCCGCGAACCCGAAGACGCTCGTCCACCACGGCGCGCTCGTCCTGGCCCATGCGGCAGGTGCCGGTCGGATGATAGATCGTTGTCGAATAGTCGCGCGCCCAGGCGAGCGTGCCCTCGTAGTCATCGATCGCCAGGTCGCTTGATGGCCTGAATTCCTCGGAAATCTTCGAGTTGAGCGGCACCTGGCGGGCGATGCGGCGCGCAATGCGCACGCCTTCAACGACGGTGCGGCGGTCCGTCTCGGTGGACAGATAATGGGGAAAAATCTTCGGATAGGTGCGCGGGTCCGGGCCGTTCAGCACGATCTTGCCCCGGCTTTCCGGCCTTAACTGGCAGACCGACATGGTGAAGGCGGAAAAGGGATGAACCCCCTCGCCCGGACTGTCGGCCGACCAGGGCTGGACGTGAAACTGGATGTCGGGCGTTTCCACATGGTCGCCGGTGCGCAGGAAGCCCGTGGCAAGGCTTGCCGCCATGGTCATCGGGCCTGCGCGGAAAAGCGCATATTTGAGCGCGATGCGCGCCTGGTTGAAGATCGAACGCACCTCGTCGTTCAGCGTCGGCTCGTTGCATTTGAACACGAGGCGGGCCTGAAGATGGTCCTGAAGATTGCGACCGACATCCGGCGAATGGCAAACGACCTCGATGCCGTTCTTCTTCAGTTGTTCGGCATCGCCGATGCCGGAGAGCATCAGGAGTTGCGGCGAATTGACTGCGCCGGACGAAAGGATCACCTCGCGCCGCGCCGTAACCTGCGCCTCGCTCCTGCCGCCCGAAAGATAGCGCACGCCCGTGGCCCTGCCGTTTTCGATCACCACCTTTTCGACCAGCGCGCCGGTGACGACCGTGAGGTTCGACCGCTTCCTTGCCGGCTTCAGAAAGGCAACGGCCGACGAGCAGCGCCGCCCCTTGCGGGCCGTCAACTGGAAATAGCCGACGCCTTCCTGCGTGGCGCCGTTATAATCCGGATTGAACGGATAGCCTTCTGCCGTGGCAGCGGCCACCCAGGCATCGCAGATCGGGCGCTGCAGGCGCATGTTGGACACGGAAAGCTCGCCTTCCGCGCCGTGATAGTCGTCCGCGCCGCGCTCCTGGTTTTCCGAGCGCTTGAACAGCGGCAGAACGTCTTCCCAGCTCCAACCGGCGTTCCCCATTTGCGCCCAGCGGTCATAGTCCTCCTGCTGGCCGCGCACATAAAGCAGGCCGTTGAGCGAGGACGAACCGCCGAGCACCCTGCCGCGCGGCCAGTCGAGCGAACGGCCGTTGAGGCCCGGATCCGGCTCGGTCCTGTAGCACCAGTCGACGGACGGATTGTGCATCATGCGGAAATAGCCGACGGGAATGTGGATCCACGGGTTCCAGTCCGAAGGCCCGGCCTCCAGCAGCACGACGCGCACATTCGGATCGGCGCTCAGCCTGTTGGCGATCACACAGCCAGCCGAGCCCGCGCCGACAATCACATAATCCGCTTCCAGCCGCTCCATGAGCCCCCCTCAAGCCCCGAATTGACAAAATGCAACGAAATCTCCTTGCAAGAAGAGTCGATATATGATTGAAATCGATACTGCAAGTCTCATTTTTTCAGAGGGAGGGAAGAAATGACGGGACTGAATGAGAAACTCCGCGGCATTTCGCGGCGCGATCTTTTCAAGCTTTCAGGGAAATTCGGATTGAGCTCGACGCTTCTGGCAGCAAGCGCGATGGCAGGCGCAGTCACGCTGCCGCGCCTGGCACAGGCGGTCGAGTCAACCTATGAGAAGCGTTTTTCCAAGGAGCCGAAATACACGCTGAAATACGGCGCATCGGGTTTCAACGCGCGCAACCTCATGATCGAGCGCGCCGGCTGCCTGGAATTTGCCCGCGACCTCGAGGAGCGCACCGACGGTCTCGTGCGCGTCGAATTCATCGGCGACAACCAGATCTGCGGACAGCTGAACTGCGTTGAGAAGACCCAGCTCGGCATTATCGACATCTATGCCGCCTCGACCCAGAACTCGGCCGGCGGCGCGCCCTATCTGAACGTGCTGGACTATGCCTACATGTTCCCGGGCCGGGCCTCGCAGTATCACTTCCTTTACAGCCCCGGTTCCCAGCGCATCCTGCGCGACCCGCTGGAAAAGCGCCACGGGCTGAAATTCCTGTTCTCGCATTGCGAACTGCGCGGCATCCAGCTTGGCCTCAAATATCAGGACAAGCCGACGGTGACGAAACTGGAGGAGCTTTTCGGCACCAAGAACCGCGTCACCGGCACCCAGCTCGGCCGCATCGCCATGCAGCTTCTGAACCTCAATCCGGTTCCGATCGCCTGGGAAGAAACGCTCGACGGCCTGAAGCAAGGCCTGATCGACGGCGCGGAAACCTGGGCTTCGGCCGTGGCCTACGCCAACATGTCGCCGGTGGTCTCGCAGTCCGTCGACCTCAAATTCTTCTGCGGCACGGAGCATACCTCCATGTCATCCAAGGTGTTCGACAGTTTCGAGCCGGACGTGCAGGACGCGGTGATGGAATCGTCCTATCTGACGCAGGTGCAGATCCAGGCGGCAAATGAGGCAGCCCTGGTCAAGACCGTCGGCTTCTCCGATCCGCAGCTGCCCGGCACCATCTTTGACGAATATAATGTGCGTCCGGCCTTCCTGGCCGACGACCAGATCAAGATGGCGGAGGAGATGTGCTCGCCGGAATACAATCCCGAGCCCTGGGCACAGTGGCGCGAACGGCTCAACAACTGGGCCGGCGGCATCGACACCTATGCGGAAATCAGCGCCATCGCGCGCGAAGTGCCGGCCGACATGAAGCCTGAAAATGTCGAGCCCCGCCGCTGGTGGAAAAGCTGATCGCTGATCGGCCATGACATGAAAACAGCCGGCATTCGGGAGGGATGCCGGCTGTTTGCGACTGCCGCCGCCTGCCCCTTCGGTAAGCAAGGTCGGCGAGGACATTCTTTGGGAGGAGATGAGGTTGGTGACGTTGCTGAACGAAGCCTGGTCGATTATCGCGGCAATTCCGAGCTGGGATTCCTGGACGATAAGCGAGGCCCTGGGCACGAATGGCGCCTGGCTGGTGGGCCTTGTCGTCACGCTTCTCGGCGGCCTCTTGGTCGCCATTCTTTACGCGCGCTTTCCCGCGCTCGAAAACCATTTCGAAAAATCGGTGATGATCTGGTCCTATCTGCTGATCGCCGCGATCATCGGCGTCGAGGTGATCCGCCGCTTCGTCTTTTCGGTGCAGGCGCCCTGGTCGACGACGCTGCCGCCCTTCCTGTTCCTGATCATGAGCTGGGCAGGCTGCGCCTACAATCTCAAATTCCGCAATCACCTGAGCTTCGCGGAGTTCCGCTCGATGATGCCGCGCAACGCCCAGTTCGCCTGCCTCGTCATCGACGCCATGCTCTGGCTCGCCTTCTCCTGGGTCGTCGTCGTCACCTCGACGCGCGTCGTATTCAACTCGGCGGCCAATTTCCAGATCCTGCTCGGCACCGACAATGTCATGCAATGGTGGCTGCTCATCTCCGTGCCCATCAGCTTCATCCTGATTGCCGGACGGGCGATCGAGAACCTTGCGATCGACTATCGCAAATACAGAAACGGCGCCGACCTCATCTCCGCGTCGGCGCAATTCGGCGATTGAGGAGGCCCCATGTCAGACTCTCTTCTGGTTACCTTGATCTCGCTCGGCGCCACCGGCTTCTTTCTCATCGGCGTTCCCGTGCTCCTCGTCATCGGCCTTTGGGTGATCGGCATGAGCATGATGCTCGGCCTGCCGCTCGACAATCTGGGCTCCGCGCTCTCGGATGTCTTCACCGACGGCTTCGCGCTTCTGGCCATGCCGCTGTTCATCCTCACCGGCGACCTGATCAACCAGTCCGGCATCGCCCGGCGCATGTCCGACTTCGCCTATTCTTGCCTCGGCTGGCTGCGCGGCGGCCTTGCCATGGCGGCGATCGGCGCCTGCGGCCTGTTTGCTGCGATCTCGGGCTCGAATTCGGCCACCACGGCCACGATCGGCGCCATGCTGCATCCGGAAATGAAGAAGGGCGGCTATGACGAGCGCTTTTCGGCGGCAACGGCTGCGGCCGGCGGCACGCTCGGCATCATCATCCCGCCATCGATCATCTTCATCGTCTACGGCTTCCTGATGAACCTGCCGATCTCCGACCTTTTCGTCGCCGGCATCATTCCGGGCCTTCTGATGGGGCTTTCGATGATGTTTTTCTGCTGGCTGATCTGCCGGAAGAACGGCTGGGGCCACATCATCGCGCTGGAGCCGTCCCGCATCCTGAAGACCGGCATCGGTTCCTGGCTTGGCTTCTTCGCCATCGGCATCGTGCTCTGGGGCATCTACACCGGAAAATTCTCGCCGACCGAGGCGGCTGCCGTTACCGTCGGCTTCTGCGTGCTTGTCGGTTTCCTGTCGCTGCCGTTGCACCGGATGATGGGCTCGCCTTCCGAAGACCGTCCCCCGAACGAGCGCGGCTACGCGGAAATGCTGGTGGTGCGCGGCTTCACGCCGATCGACATCCCGTCGATCACCCTGCGCTCGGCCCAAATCACCGGCATTCTGGCGCCGCTGATCGCGATCTCCGTCGTCATGCAGCAGATCCTCTCGGTTCTGGGCGCCGAACAGGCGATTGGCGATTTCGTCCGCTCCATGGGCGGCTATTACCCGGTTCTCTTCACCGCCATGGCGCTGGTGTTCATCACCGGCATGGTGCTGGAGAGCCTGCCGACGACGATCATCATGGCGCCGATCCTGGCGCCGATTGCCGCCTCCATCGGCGTTGATCCGATCCAGTTCGCCGTGGTCTTCCTGATCGGCGCCTCGATCGGCTTCATTACCCCGCCCTACGGCCTCAATCTTTATGTCGCCTCGGGCGTGACCGGCGTGTCCTATTTCCGCATACTGCGCTATATCTACCCCTATATCGTCGCGCTGATTGCGGTGTGGGTCCTCGTCGCGCTTGTCCCGTCGCTCTCGACAATGCTAATCCCGCAGCGATAAGCCGGCATTTCGCCAGATGAGATGAAACGCGTTTGAGAGACGATATTGGACGATCAAGCCAGGGACGGACAGATACCGACAAACCTCCGTCTTCTGCTGGTGCTCGAAGCACTAGCGGAAGCCGGATCGCCCGTCACGCCGACCGAGGTGAACCAGACGCTTGGCCTGCCGAAGCCGACGATCCACAGGCTGTTCGCCACGCTTGAGGCCGAGGGCTTCATCCAGCGCGAGATCGACGGGCGCGGCTATTGCCCCGGGCGCAGGCTGCGGGTCATGTCGGCGGGCATTCTGTCCTCGCTCAGGATCAGGACCGCGCGCGTGGCGATCCTCTCCGAGCTTGCCGAGGCGATCAACGAGACCTGCAACATCTCGCTGCCGGATCTCGACGCGATGATTTATCTGGAACGCGTCGAAACCAAATGGCCGCTCCGCATCCAGCTTCCGGTCGGCTCGCGCGTGCCGTTTTACTGCACGGCGAGCGGCAAGATGTATCTGAGTTCGCTCGAGCGCAAGCATCTGGAAAACTATCTGCGCGCGACGGCGCTTTCGCCGCGCGCGGCAAACACGATCACCTCGGCCGGCGATCTCGTCGCCGAGCTCGATCGCGTGCGCGAGCGGGGCTATGCGACGGACAACGAGGAATTCATGGACGGCATGATCGCCGTCGCCGTGCCGATCCGCGACAGTTTCGGCCGGCTTGTCTCCGCGCTTTCATTCCATGCGCCGCTGCAGCGGCTTTCGCTGGACGAGGCGATCAACAATGTCGACCGCCTGAATACGGCCGCCGACAAGCTTTCGGCGCTGATCAGCAAGTCCGACCTCTGACGTGAAGGCCGGCGGCTTATTCGCCCGCCCAAGGACAAAACGAGACAACCGCCGCCCCGAAGGGCGACGGTTCCAGCACGGCGCACACCGTCTGTCGAAGGGCTCAGTTGTTCGGGTTGCCCGCGCCGCGCGGCATCGGCGGCTGCTGGCCCTGGTTGCCGGCCGCCCCTTGCGCGAAGGGCTGCTGCGGACCGGCGCCGGGAACCGGCAGTTGCGAAACCGCGACCTTGCCGTCACCGTCGCTGTCGAGATACTGGAAGTGACGCGCGAACATCGGACGTCCGACCTCGACCTGGAAGGCCTCGAACTCGTCCAGCGAAAGATAGCCGTCGCCATTCTTGTCGTACTGGCCGAGGTCGCCCATCATCTGCGGGCCGCCCGCCTGGCCTGCGCCGCGCGGGCCATTGCCGGGCCCCGTGCCGGGACCGCGCATGCCGCCGGGCCCGAAATCGGCCTGCGGACCGCCGCGCTGCCCCTGCATCATGCCGCGGCCATAGGCGCCGTCGTCATTGCCGCGCATCGCCATCCGGCCGGAGCCCCTGTTGTCCTGGGCGAAGCCGTTCTGGTCATAGCCGCGCTGCATCATGCCCTGACGGCCGCCGGGGCCTCTTGCTGCGCCCTGCGGGCCGTTGCAATCGGTCATCATCTGCCGGGGCCCCTGGCCGCGGCCGCCCCAGCTGTCGTCGGGCCCTGCCGCGAGTGCGGGAACGGCAGCGCCGCCGATGAGTGCTGCAACCAGTCCTGCTGCGAAGAGTGTTCTGCGTTTCATGACATCGCTCCTTTCGATCTGTCGATGTCGCCAATCTGACGCGTCTCTGTCGCAGCACGATGCCGTAATCACGCTTTGTTGTATCCATTGGTCGCAGGGCCCGCCGCCTGATACAAAACGTGACACAGTTTTGCGCAACCGGTCGCCCGGCTGGGCTATGGTGAGATCATGAACAACGAACCGCACATCCTGATCGTTGACGATCACAGGGACATCCGCGATGCCGTGCAGACCTACCTGCAGAAGAACGGCTACCGGGCAACCGCCGTGCGCGATGCACAGGAAATGGACGAAAAGCTGCGCGGCGGCTGTTTCGACCTGATCGTGCTTGACGTGATGATGCCCGGCGAGGACGGCATTTCCGTCTGCCGGCGTCTCAGCGCGGAGGGCAGCGTACCGATCCTGATGCTGACCGCGCTCGGCGAGGAGACCGACCGGATCATCGGCCTGGAGGTCGGGGCGGATGACTATCTGCCGAAACCCTTCAACCCGCGCGAGCTTCTGGCGCGCATCCGCGCCATCTTGCGGCGCGCGGAGCGCCAGCCGAAAATACCCGGCGCGCCGGCCGGCGAAATTCTGCGCTTCGCCGGCTGGACGCTCGACACGGACACGCGCCGCCTGACCGCCGATGACGGCCGCGAGGAGGCGCTGACGACGGCCGATTTCCGGCTCCTGACCGTGCTTCTCGCGCGTCCGCGCTTCGTCCTGAGCCGCGAGCAGCTTCTTGACGCCACTTCCGGCCGCAGCGCCCATGTGTTCGACCGCACCATCGACAACCAGATCAGCCGCCTGCGCCGCAAGATCGAACCGGATCCGGCGAGCCCCGAGATCATCGTCACGGTGCGCGGCGGCGGCTACTCGCTTGCCTGCGATGTGGAGCATGTCTCGTGAGAGGCCTGCTCCCCCGCACCCTGCGCGGCCAGATCATCGCGCTCATCGTCGTGGCGCTGGCGATCGCCCAAGCGCTGACGCTCTGGCTTTTCGTTGACCAGCGCGCGCTCGCCGTGCGCTCGGCGCTGGCCATCGAGGCGGCGGACCGGGCCGGCAGCACGGCGCGCCTGCTCGAAGATGCGCCGCCGGATCTGAGATCAGAAATCCTCCAGGCGGCAAGCTCCTCGCTGGTGCGTTTCGCCATCGGCCCGACGCCGCTGGTCACGGGCGAGACCGGCAATGCGCCGAACTGGATCGAGCGGCGCATCCGCGCCGTCCTTGCTACCGACGATCCGCGCGCCGTCCGCGTCGATCTGCACACCGACCAGCCGCGCCCGCCGCCGCGCGCCGGCCCCGGCGCGGGCCAGATGCATGGCATGGGCCAGATGCGCGCCCCGCCCGGCCAGCCGCCGGTGAGCACGACGGCGCTCGATCTTTCGATAGCGCTTGCTGACGGAAGCTGGCTCAATGTCACCTCCCGCTTTCGCGACCCGCCCTATCAGTGGGTGTGGTCGGAGGCGCTGCCCTTTGCGCTGACGGCGGGGCTTCTGGCGATTGTCCTGTGGTTCGCCCTTGCAAGGCTGACGGGGCCGCTCCGCTCGCTTGCCGGCGCCGCCGACCGGCTGGGCCGGGGTGAGGACGTCGAGCCGATCGCCGCCGCCGGGCCCGAGGAAATGCGCCGTCTGGCCCTCTCCTTCAACGATATGCAGGCGCGCCTCGACCGCTTTGTGCGCGAGCGCACGCAACTGCTCGGCGCGCTCGGCCACGATCTGCGCTCGCCGCTGACGGCGCTGCGGGTCCGCGCGGAAATGGTGGAGGAAGAGGAGACCCGCGAGCGCATGATCGCCACGATCGAGGAAATGCGGGAGATGGTGGAGGCCACGCTCGCCTTCTCGCGCGGCATGGCGACGAACGAGCCCGTCGAAACGGTCAGCCTTGCGGGTCTGATCGGCGGGCTTGCAAGGGAGTTCGACGAAACGGGACTGGCCGTAACGACGGGCGAGATCGACGATGCCGAACTCAGGATCCGGCCGCTTTCCATGCGCCGCGCGCTGCGCAACCTGATCGAGAACGCCGTGCGTTACGGCGGCCGCGCCGCGGTCTCGGCAAGGAAGCAGGGCGGTTCGGTCGTGATCCGGATTGATGACGAGGGTCCCGGCATTGAAGCCCGTGAACTGGAGCGGGTGTTCGAGCCCTTCGTGCGGCTCGAGACATCGCGCTCTCGCGAAACGGGCGGGGTCGGCCTCGGCCTCTCGATCGCCCGCGCCGCCGTCATCGCCCACGGCGGCGGCATCACCCTTGAGAACCGTCCGGAAGGCGGCTTGCGGGTGACCGTCACCCTGCCGGGCGAGCGGACAGCCTGATATGCGCGTGCGGACCGCGCATTTACCTTTTGCGCGACTGTCATCAAAAATACACGTTTTGGTTTAATTATCCCAAAAAAACACCGTTCATTTTCCAATGGTCGGCAAATTAAACTTGATCTGGTACCGCAACCATCTTATGAAAGTCTCATCTTACCAAAAACAACCGGGATGCACAGCCGAAGAGGGATTGCCTTTCTTGCCGCCGCAAAAGGAGCCTGCGTAAACAAACGGCCAATCGTAGATTATTTTTATTTCGGCGCCGTGGGCGCGCCGCAGATTACGGCGATTCTCACTGGTATTTCTGTCGCCGGCCCGAATATTCGCACGATCTTCGCGTATGGGTATTCGATAATTCGCAAATTTAAAGACCAGAATAATCGACTATCAAGAAAAAGATTGTTTCATGAGACTTTTTCATTGCACCTATTGTGGGCACAAGCTCCGCTTCAGGCAATCAGCGTGCTCGCAATGCTATCAGCCGACGCCATACTACAACCGTCTCCGCTTTTGGCTCATACTGACGCTGGCGGTGCTGGCCGCTGCGGCGGCCTTCGCGCTGTCGCTGATCGTCTAGCGCATCGTGCTTCGATTCAGCAGTTCAATAGGTTAGAGCGTCCGGCCATGACGCCGGGTCGTCCCGCTTGCCTCGGGTTTATTTTATACTCATAATACCCGGATGCAAACCAGGACAAGACAGGTCATCGCCGCGATCGAACGATGGACGGAGCGGAAGATCGCGAACGCCGAACCGGGCGAACGCCTTCCGACCATACGGTATCTGATGCGGGAATTCGGCACCGCCCAGCGCACTGTCGAAACGGCCCTGAAACCGTTCCTCGAAGACGGGCGCCTCGTAGCCCGCCCCGGCGCCGGCATCGTCGTTGCCGGAAATCCGGTGGAGACCGCGCGCGCCGACTATGCCGCCGACCTGCTGATTCTCTACCGCAACTCCGACAGCCGGCTGGCGCGGGTGACCCTGCAGGAGGTCGCGGCACGGCTGAAGGCCTCCGGCTCCTCTGTGCTGCAGCTCGGCTTTTCGGGCGACGCCCAGGCAATCGATGTGCTGGAACGGATCGGCCGGTTCCGTACCTGCCTCATCCAGGTCAATTTCGAGATCCTGACTGTTGCCTTTCTGGCCGCGCTCCACAGGCAGGCCGACCACATCGTCATCGACGGCGTATCGGCAACCGGCATCGACGTCGATGCGATCGGCACCAACTGGCGCGAGGCGCTGTCGATCGCCTTCCGCGCAGTGCGCAATGACGGTCACGAGAAAATCGCGTTCCTGACGTCCGCCCATCACGCCCGCCAGATCGCCATGGCGCGGCGCGAGTTCGAACTGCTCGGCAGCGCGCTTCCCGATCCTTCCCAGCGCTGGCTGATCGAACTCAACGCCCTTCCCGGCAGCTACCAGATCGACGACATCGCCAAGGCGATCGGACGCCATGCAGACGACAGGGGGCGGCTCCCCTTTACAGCGCTCATCGTCTGGGGCGTGGTCGAGGGCTTCATTCTGGAGCGCGCGCTTTCCGAACTCGGCCTCGATGCCGGACGAGACCTCAGCGTCATCATGCTCGGCAGCATCGATTTCCAGTCAGAACACCTCGGCCGTTTCGATGTCGTCGGCAACAGTCACGCCGAAAAACTCGCCGTCTTCGAGCGGATCATCACGGAGCGGATCGCCGACGGCCCGCGCGAACCGCAGACGCACTACCTGCCGATCTCGCATGTGCGCCATGGTTCCGTGATCGATCTGACGATCGATTGAGTATAGACGATATTGTAGCCATATATATACTCAAATAGCATCCGATGCCGATGACAATGATCAAGTCCAGAGGCGTTGCATGCTCCACGAGCCGGTCCAGCAAAAAACAACAGGCGTCGCCATCATCGGCGCGGGCGAACGCGGCATTTATTATGTCGGCTCACGCATGGCCGAGATCGCCGGCGAAACCGGCTTCCGCATCGTCGGCGTGTTCGACCGGCTGGAGGACCGCGCGGGTTACGCCGCCGACCACCTGAACGCGCTTTACGGCAAGGCGGGCGTCCGTCACGCCGTGCGCGTGTTTGCGAGCCTTGAGGATGCCGTCTCCGATCCCGCCGTCGACCTCGTGGTGGTCACTACCCATACGAACGCCCATCGCGCCCCGGTCGAAGCCGCGATCGCCGCCGGCAAACGGGTTTATCTCGACAAGCCGATCTCGGTGACGCTTGAGGATGCCGAGGCCATTCTGGCGGCGGAGACCAAGGCTGGACAGCCGATGCTGATGGCCTTTACCCGGCGTTACGAAAAGCCCTGGGTGGAGACGGTGAAGCTTGCCCATGAAGGCCGCGTCGGCGACCCGCAGATGATCCTGCTGCGCTCGGTCATACCCTATACGCGTTATCTGCAGCTCTGGCACCGCAAGCAGGCGCTGTCGGGCGGCGCGCTCAACGACAAGTGTTCGCATCATTTCGACGTGCTGAACTGGGTCGCCGCATCCCGGCCGGTTTCCGTCACCGCCGTCGGCGGCCGCAGCAATGTCTTCCCGCCCGATCCGAACGCGCCGGAGCGCTGCTCGATCTGCGACCGGGACTGTCCCTATCGCCGGCACGAAACCCTCGTCGACCGTTTCGAGGGCGCCGGCGCAGTCGCCAATGCGAGCTGGAGCGAGGCGTCGCTGATAGAGGACCGTAACGACACCTGCGTCTACCAACCGGGCGCGGATATCGACGACCACGCCATCGTCACCATCCGTTACGCGAATGGCGTCACGGCCTGTCTGTTCTTTGCCATATTCGGGCCCTGGGCGGAGGACCAGGAAACGCTGGAGATCGTCGGCTCGTCCGGCCGCATCCGCATGGAACGCCATTCCGGCGTAATCGACATCGTCGAGGATTTCGGCCGCAAGCACGGCACGCTCGGCTTTACCAATCCGGACCGGACCTCGACCCATTTCGGCGCCGATCTCGAACTCGTCAGGACGCTTCGCCGCTTCATGGATGGCGAAAACCCGCCGGTCGGCATCGAAGACGGGCTGGCCTCGCTGCGCCTCGTGCTCGCCGCGCAGAAATCCATGACGAACGGCGGCATGCCGGTTGATCCGGCAACACAGGAGTTTGCCCGATGACCAGACGCTTTCCCGAACGCCTGACGCCGCTCGCCAACCGGCTCGGCCTGCAGCCGCTCTATGGCGATATCCATAACCACTCGGCGCTGTCCTATGGCCATGGACGGCTGGAGGACGCGCTGGCGCGCGCGGCGCTGCAGCTCGACTTCGTCTCCGTCACCGGTCACGCCGCCTGGCCGGACATGCCTATCGACGTGCCGGAGGTGGCCCATATCGTCGACTTCCACGTCAAGGGTTTCGCCAAACTGAAGGCCAACTGGAAGGGCCATTTCGAGACGCTTTCGACTTACGAAAATCCCGGAAATTTCGCCGTTTTCCCCGGCTATGAAATTCATTCCTGCGCGCATGGCGACTACACCATCGTCTATGCCGATCTTGACGTGGCGGAGCCGGAACTGGCCGACACGCCGGAAGACCTGAAGTCCGCGCTGACGGCCGCCAAGGGGGACCGCGCCCTCGCCTTCCCGCATCATATCGGCTACCGGCAGGGCGCGCGCGGCATCAACTGGGACACGTTTGATCCCGAACTGTCGCCCTTCGTCGAGATGTTTTCCATGCATGGCTGCGCCGAGGAGTCGGAGTCGGAACGCTCCTACCTGCATTCCATGGGCCCGGTGAACGGCGCCTCGACCATGCGGGCGGGGCTGAAGCGCGGCGCGGTCTTCGGCATTATCGGCAATACCGACCACCACTCCGCCTTTCCCGGCTCTTACGGCCATGGCCGCATGGCGGTCTATGCCGGGGCGGATGATCGCGACGCAATCTTCGCGGCCATGCGCGCGCGGCGCACCAATGCGCTGACCGGCGACAATATTCACCTTCTGACGGCAATCGGCGACACGGTTCAGGGCGGCATCGCCGCTCCTTCGGACAAGGCTGTGCTCGATATCGAGGCCATTGGCGGCGGTTTCATCGATGTGATCGACGTCTCCCGCAACGGCGCGCTTTTCGCCCGCATCTCGCCCGAACTCGAGCCCGCCCCGGTGGACCCCGGCGACGGCGCGACGACGGAGACCATTCTCTATGTCGAACTCGGCTGGGGCGCGCGCGGCAAGAGCCATGACTGGGCGGGGACGCTCAACCTCGAAGGCGGCGAATTCCTGAGCGTGGAGCCGCGTTTCCGCGGCGCCGAGATCGTCTCGCCGCTGGAGGGCGAGGACGAGGCGGCGGTGCTGCCGACGCTCGACCTGACCGGCGGCAGGGTGACCTTTTCCGTCACCGCCGCCGCCAACCCCAACAATGTGACCCCGGCGACGCAGGGCTTTGCCATCCGGCTCAAAGCGCAACCGGGTGCGAGGCTGAAGGCCGAGCTCTCCGGCAAACAGCTCGACATCGCGATTGAGGACCTTTTCGAGGGCGCGGTCTCGGGCAATCTCGGCCCGATCGACAGCCCCGCCTACCGTTTTCACGCCCTGCCCCGCCCGCATCAATGGCAATGGCAGGGCAGCGTGGCCCTCGGCGCGCTTGAGGCCGGCGAGAATATCTATGTGCGACTGCGCGAGAAAACCGGCCAGATGGCCTGGACCTCGCCGATTTTCTGCAGAAAGGAGGCGTAATCGGACCAGTCAGACTTCGCGGGTCTTCGTACCGGCGTGAACCAGGCAATCGGGGCGGGATATCGCCGGATTGCCATCAGAAAGGAAAGACCGACCGAAACGGGCGGTATTCCAACAAGCGGGAACTTTTCAAAACCGGTCCGCACAGCGACCGGAGGGAGAACAGGCAATGAAGTATTTCAAGACATTCACCGGCGTGCTGCTGGCCGCCAGCACCCTGATGTCGGTTTCGGCCGGCGCGGTTGAGCTCAACATCGTCCATGGCGCGATCGGCAAGGACAACGAGGTCCTGCGCAAGGAACTCGACCGCTATGAGGAGAAGACCGGCAACACGGTCAACATCGTCTCCATGCCGGAATCGACCACCGACCAGTTCGGCCAGTACAAGCTCTGGCTTTCGGCCAAGTCGCCGGATATCGACGTCTACCGCATCGACGTCATCGGTGCGCCGCAGCTGGCCGACCATTTCATCGACCTGACGGAGGCGACCGCCGATATCATCGACCAGTTCGTGCCGGCAGCCGTTGAATCGCAGACCGTCGACGGCAAGCTCGTCGCGCTGCCGATGTTCCTCGGCGCCCCGGCGCTCTACTACCGCACGGACCTCCTGGAAAAATACGATCAGCCGGTTCCCGAGACCTGGGACCAGATGACCGAAACCGCGAAGGTCATCATGGATGGCGAGCGGGCCGAAGGCAACGCAGACATGTGGGGCTTCGTCTTCCAGGGCGCCCCCTATGAGGGGCTGACCTGCAACGGCCAGGAATGGATCTACTCCTATGGCGGCGGCCGCATCGTCGAGCTTGACGGCTCGATCGGCATCAACAATCCGGAAGCGGCCGAAGCGCTGAACATGGCGAAATCCTGGGTCGGCACGATCGCGCCCCAGGGCGTGCTCAACTACATGGAAGAGGACGCGCGCGGCGTGTTCCAGTCCGGCAATGCCGTGTTCATGCGCAACTGGAACTACGCCTATGCGCTGGCCGACGGTCCGGATTCCCCGGTCAAGGGCAAGTTCGACGTGACCACGCTGCCCGTCGGCGGCGAAGGCGACAGTTCGGCGGCGACGCTGGGCGGCTGGCATCTCGCCGTTTCCAAATATTCGCCCAATCCGGACGAGGCGATCGAACTGGTGAAGTTCCTCAACAATTTCGAAAACCAGAAGGAACGCGCGATCGAGACCTCGCGTCCGCCGACGGTGACGGCCGTCTACGACGATCCGGAAGTGGCCGAGGCGCAGCCCTTCATTCCGCGCTGGAAGCCGGTCGTGCTCAACGCCCTGCCGCGTCCTTCCGCCGCAACCAAGCGCAAGTATAACGAAGTCTCCTCGGAGTTCTGGACCGCCGTGCATGATACGCTTGCCGGCGACGGCACCGCCGAGCAGAACCTCGCCAAGCTGGAAGCAAAGCTGAAGCGCCTGCGCGGCAACGGCTGGTAAGATCAGTCGGCGCCGTGCGGTTAATGTGCGCGCGGCGCCGTCTCAACCAATGACAAGAAGGGAACGGAACATGGCAGAACCGGTCGAAAAATCGACCCTGTCACAACAGCGGGTGATTTCCGCCTGGGTCTTCCTGGCGCCGATGCTCGCGGTGCTTGCCGTGGTCGCGGTCTATCCGCTGGTCAAGACGATCTATTTCGGCTTTACCGACGCCTCGATCGATTTTCCCGGCCAGGCGCAATGGGTCGGCTTCCGAAACTATCTCGAATATCTCGATTATGGCGGCGGCGAAGGCGAGTATTACGGACTGCTCGCCGACCCGGACTGGTGGCGGGCCGTGTGGAACACGCTGCGCTTCACCTTCTTTTCGGTGCTGTTCGAAACCATTTTCGGCATGGTCATCGCGCTCGTGCTCAACACCCAGTTCTTTGGCCGCTCGCTGGTGCGCGCCGCCGTGCTGATCCCCTGGGCGATCCCCACCATCGTCTCGGCCAAGATGTGGGCCTGGATGATGCATGACCAGTTCGGCATTCTGAACGACATGCTGATGAAGCTGCATATCATCGCCGAGCCCGTGGCATGGACGGCCGATCCCGATACCGCCATGCTTGCCGTGCTGATCGTCGACATCTGGAAGACCACGCCTTTCATGGCGCTTCTGATCCTCGCCGGCCTGCAGATGGTGCCGAAGGACATGTATGAGGCGGCCAAGCTCGACGGCATTCATCCCGTCCGCGTGTTCCGCAAGGTCACCCTGCCGCTGATCATGCCGGCCGTGCTGGTGGCGATCGTTTTTCGCGCGCTCGATGCGCTGCGCGTCTTCGACATCGTCTATGTGCTGACCCCCAACAATGCCAATACGGCCACCATGTCGGTTTTCGCGCGCGAGAACCTGTTCGATTTCGATCGCTTCGCCTATGGCTCGGCGGCCTCCACGCTGCTGTTCCTGATCATCGCGCTTCTGACGATCGGCTTCATCCGCGCCACCCGCATGAACCTTGGAGGCGACAGATGACCGTCCCCGCACCGATCAAACGCATCGCCTTCTATGCCCTGGTTCTGGTTATCCTCGCCCAGGCCCTGTTTCCCTTCTACTACGCCATCCTGACGTCGCTGGAGAATGGTCAGGCGCTGTTTGAGGTGAACTATCTGCCGAAGGCGCTGACCTTCGCCAATTATCAGCACATGCTGACCGACGGCGTCTTCGGCCACCAGATCTTCAATTCTGTGTTCGTCGCCACCGTGGTCGTCATCTTCTCGCTGTTCCTGGGCGTGACGGCAGCCTTTGCGCTCAGCCGCATCCGGTTCAGGGGACGCGGGATGCTGCTCTTCACCATTCTGTCGGTGTCGATGTTTCCGCAGATCGCCGTGCTCTCCGGCCTGTTCGAGCTGATCCGCGCCTTTGGCCTCTTCAACTCGCTGTGGTCGCTGGTGTTTTCCTACATGATCTTCACCCTGCCGTTTACGGTCTGGGTGCTGACCACCTTCATGCGCGACATGCCGATCGAGATCGAGGAGGCGGCGATCATGGACGGAGCCTCGGCGTTCACCATCATCCGCCGCATCTTCCTGCCGCTGATGTGGCCGGCGATGGTGACGACCGGGCTGCTCGCCTTCATCCATGCCTGGAACGAGTTCCTGTTCGCCCTCACCTTTCTCTCCACCGACAGCCAGCGCACCGTGCCGGTGGCGATCGCGATGATCTCGGGCCTTTCCGAATTCGAGGTGCCGTGGGGCAATATCATGGCGGCCTCCGTGATCGTCACCGTGCCGCTGATCGCGCTCGTCCTCGTCTTCCAGCGAAAAATCGTTTCCGGCCTCACAGCCGGCGCCGTGAAAGGATAGTCTCATGGCCTCCATCGAACTCAACAAGATCTGCAAGTCCTTCGGCCATGTCGAGGTGCTGAAGGATATCGACCTCAGCCTCGAAAAGGGCGAATTCGTCGTCTTCGTCGGCCCGTCGGGCTGCGGCAAGTCCACGCTTTTGCGCCTGATCGCCGGGCTGGAGGATATTTCCGGTGGCGACCTGATGATCGACGGCGAGCGCGTCAACAATGTGCTGCCGGCAAAGCGCGGCATCTCCATGGTGTTCCAGTCCTACGCGCTCTACCCGCATATGACGGTCTACGAGAACATGGCCTTCGGCCTGGAACAGGCCAGGCTCGACAAGGCCGAGGCAGACAAGCGCATCCGCGAGGCGGCCGAGATGCTGCAGATCACCCCCTATCTCGACCGCAAGCCGCGCCAGCTTTCCGGCGGCCAGCGCCAGCGCGTCGCCATCGGCCGGGCGATCACCCGCCAGCCGCGGATTTTCCTGTTCGACGAGCCGCTCTCCAACCTCGACGCGGCACTCAGGGTCGATACCCGCATCGAGATCGCGGCGCTCCACAAGCGCATGAAGGGCGTCACCATGATCTATGTAACCCACGACCAGGTCGAGGCGATGACGCTTGCCGACCGCATCGTGGTGCTGAACGCCGGACGGGTTGAGCAGGTCGGCACGCCGATGGAGCTCTACATGAAGCCCGCCAGCCGCTTCGTCGCCGAATTCATCGGCTCGCCGCGCATGAATGTGATCGAGGGTGAGATTGCTGACGGGTTCGGCGCGGCGGCCTGCGGCATCCGGCCGGAACATCTCGCGATTTCCCGTGAAGACGGCCGCTGGGCCGGCAAGGTGCTGCTGTCCGAAGAACTCGGCAGCGACACCTTCATTCATGTCGAGACCGATGAGGCCGGCATGCTGAACGTGCGCGCTCTCGGGGCGCAGGATTTTTCAGCCGGCGAGACGGTCTATGTGACGCCGGACGAAGCGGCGCTGCACCGTTTCGACAAGGCGGGCGTCGCGGTTTAGGAGGCGGGCGATATGAACAGCAGCTTCAGGCCATCCGACGCGCCGCGCCCGATCGCGGTCATCGGCAACGCCAATCTCGATCTCGTCACCGGCAGCGTTGATGACTGGCCGGACTGGGGCACGGAAGTGTTTCTGGAAAAGTCCGACTTCCGCATCGGCGGCTCGGCGGCCAATACCGCGCTCGTGCTGCAGCGGCTCGGTCAGACCGTCGGCCTCGTCTCGGCAACCGGCAGCGATGCCGCGGGCGCAATGATCACGCGGCAGTTCTCCGGCCCGCTCGACAGGATCGCGACCCGGCCCGGTCCAACCTCGATCTCCGTCGGCGTGCTGCAGACGGGCGGCGAGCGCAGTTTCTTTTCCACCAACGGCCATCTTGACGGGCTTGATGCGGCCTTCTTCTCTTCAGCCCTTGAGGACTGGCCGCTTGAAGGCGCGATCGCGCTTGTCTCCGGCGGTTTCGCCCTGCCAGGACTTCTCGACGAGCATACGGCCTTTCTTGAGCGGCTCAGGGCGCGCGGCGCCACCATCGCCATTGACCCCGGCTGGCCGGGCGAGGGCTGGAGCGATGCCGCAATCGCCAAAGCCCGTGAATGGACCCGCCTCGCCGACCATATCCTGCTGAACGACAAGGAAGTCCTTGGCCTTTCCGGCGAGAAGACCGTTCATGCCGCCTGCCGCACGCTCAGCCCCGATATGCGCCCCGACGCCACCCTCGTCGTCAAGCGCGGCGCGGAGGGTGCTGCCTGCTATCATGCCCGCAACTATCTGGTCGAACATGCCGCGCCGCTCGCGGTGATCGACACGGTCGGCGCCGGCGATGCCTTCAATGCCGGCTATCTGAGCGCTGTCGCGGAAGGGGCCTCCGACCGTTCGGCGCTTCGACGCGGCATTGATGTGGCCGGCGCGGTGATCAGCGAATTTCCTCGCAGTTCCGCCCCCCTCAGTCTTCAACGGAGCCAGCCATCATGCGCAATATCCTCCTTCTGATCGCCGACGATCTGGGGCGCATGACCGGCTGCTACGGCGAGACGGCGATCGCGACGCCCAATATCGACCGTCTGGCCGCAAGCGGCACGCGCTTCGACATGGCCTTCACCTCGACCGCCTCGTGTTCGGCCAGCCGCTCGGTGATCTATACGGGGCTCCACACCCATGAGACCGGGCAATACGGCCTCAACCACGACCACCACCATTTCATGACCTTCGATCATGTGGAGACCGCGCCGGCGCTTCTGAACGCCGCCGGCATGAAGACCGGGATCGTCGGCAAGATCCAT
This sequence comes from Martelella sp. AD-3, assembly GCF_001578105.1. GTDB lineage: Bacteria > Pseudomonadota > Alphaproteobacteria > Rhizobiales > Rhizobiaceae > Martelella. The sequence continues at coordinate 2,853,699 of NZ_CP014275.1, forward strand.
GTGGGGCCGGACGCGGTCTATCCCTGGCAGGTGCGCGCGGAAAGCTGGGAACGTGACGTGCGCCGGACGGCCGACCGCGCGGCAGCCTTTTTCGACAGCGCCAAGGCTGAGCAGAAGTCCTTCTTCCTCACCATCGGCTTCATCGATCCGCACCGCGACGAGACCCGCGGCGGCTTCGGCAATGACCGCTCCTATCCCGGCGTCGAGGATCGCATCTTTGCGCCGGAAGACGTCACCGTGCCGCCCTTCCTGACCGACCTGCCGGAAGTGCGCCGGGAACTCGCCGATTATTATCGCTCGATCCATCGCCTCGACCAGGGCGTCGGCATGGTGCTGGATGGACTAGAGAAAGCGGACCTTGCCGATGAGACGCTCGTCGTCTTCCTCTCCGACAACGGCTCCCCCTTCCTCAATTCCAAGACCACGCTTTACGATGCCGGCGTGCACCTGCCGCTGATCATCCGCAAGCCGGGCGGACGCGGTGGCGTCGCCAACCCCAATCTGGTGTCTTTCACCGATATCCTGCCGACCTTTCTCGACTGGGCGGGCCACGCAGCCCCGCCCGGCCCGCGCAAGGGCCGCTCACTGCTGCCGATCCTCGAATCAGAAACGCTTGAGGATGACTGGCAGTCCGTGTTCGGCTCGCACACCTTCCACGAGATCACCAATTACTGGCCGACGCGCTTCATGCGCACCACGCGCTACAAATATCACCGCAATGTCGCCTGGCAGCTGGATTTTCCCTTTTCCGGCGATCTCTACGGCTCGCTGACCTGGGAGGGCATTCGCAACCAGACCCCTGCGATGATCGGCGACCGTTCGGTCAAGGACTATGTCCGCCGTCCGCCGGAGGAGCTTTACGATCTGGAGGCCGACCCGCACGAGGTCAAAAATCTGGCCGGTGACCCGGCCCATCGCGATCGCCTGCTTGCGATGCGCGCCGCGACCGAGGCCTGGCAGCGGGAGACCGGCGATCCGTGGCTCTATCGCGACGGCGTGTCGCTGCGCGCCATCGAAAAACACCTTGAGGCCGGCATGGCCGTGCCCGACCGGTTCGACTTCGACCCGGACAACCCGGGTTCGCGCTAGAGCGGTTCCGCCTTTGGTGGAAGCACGGACATGCCGATCCGATTTACAAAGCCATTGCTTTGAAAAGACCGGCCCGCTATACGGGTCGGGCGACACAGAACACCCGATGAAGCATGGCAAGCGACACCGATCCCCAGACGAGCAGCCCGAGCGCCGGTTATATGACCCGCAGCGCCGCCGACCGCATTCTGATGCAACTGAAAATGCACGGGCCCCTGACGGCGGCCGATCTCGGCAAACGCACCGGCACCACCGGCGAGGCCGCGCGCCAGCAGCTCTCACGGCTGGCCGAAACCGGGCTCGTTGCGGCGGAAAGCCGGCGTTCGGGCGTCGGTCGCCCGCGCCAGCTATGGAGCCTGACGCCGGCCGGAGAGGGGCGCTTTCCCGACACCCATGCGTCGCTGACCGTGGAGCTCCTGGATAACATCCGCGCCGAGCTTGGCGAAGCTGCGCTTGAAACGGTGATTGCCGCACGCGAACGGCGCACCGGCAGCCTCTACCGGGCGGCGATGGAGGGCTGCGACAGTCTGGATGAAAAGCTCACAGTTCTGACCCGGCTGCGGTCTGCCGAAGGCTATATGGCGGACTGGTACGAGGCGGAGGACGGCACGCGGCGCCTTGTCGAGCACCACTGCCCGATCTGCGCGGCGGCCACCGCCTGCCAGGGGTTCTGCCGCTCGGAACTCGCGATCTTCCGCCAGCTTCTCGGCCCCTCTGTCGACATTCGTCGCGACGAGCATATCGTCAAGGGCGGCAGGCGCTGCACCTATGTCGTGAGCGAGACGCGCTAGAGATGGGAAAGGAAAGCTGCATGCCCGCCGGAATTCGCGAGGCGCTGGAAAAACAGGTTGCCGCAGGCAAGGACAACGCGCTCTGCCGGCTGACGCTCGGCCGCATTCTGGCCGGCGAGGACCGGCTGGACGAGGCGATCGCGCACCTGACCCGCGCGCTTGAACTCGACCCCGATTATTCCGCCGCCTATTCGGCGCTCGGCAAGGCCTATCAGCGCAAGGGCGACACCGCGAACGCCATCGAGACCTTTGCAATCGGCGCCGACGTTGCCGCGCGCAAGGGCGATCTGCAGGCCGCCCGGCAAATGCAGGTGCTGCACCGCAAGCTCACGAAGGCCTGAGCCCCTAACCCAGCCGCCTGTAACCGCGCCCGTGCCAGATCAGCGGGGTCGCCCCCGCCTTCCGCGCGATTTCGGCGATCGAACCGGCAAAGAGCACATGCGTGCCGGTATCGATCCGGCCGATCACATCGCAATCGAGCGCCGTCATCGCGCCCTCAAGCTTCGGATTGCCGGAGGGCCACGCCGTCCATGTGCCGCATTTGAAGCGATGAGCCGGCGCGATGCGGCCGGCAAAGGCATCCGCCACCGTCCATTGCGTCGCCGAAAGCATGGCGAGCGAGAACGCGCCCTTTTCCGCAATCAACCCCGCCAGATGCGCGCCTGCGTCGATCGACACCAGGATGGAGGGCGGCGAGCCGCTGAGGGAGAAGACCGCGGTCGCGGTGCGGCCGGAGCGCTCCCCCTCGGTGGCCGCCCCGACGATGCAGACGGTTGCGGCAAGCGAGGCCATCGCATCGCGGAAGTCAGCCTTGTCGATCGGCGGGCGCGCCGGCGCGCCAAGCGGCATGGCCCGCGCCCCGCTTGCGGCGAAGGCATCGACCGTCATGCTCCCTCTCCCGGTTTTTCGAAGAAGAGGCCGCCGCAGTCTTGGGCAACAGCATAAGTCATCGGATCAGCGAACGCCGCGCCTGTTCAACAAAGGCGCGGCGCCCGTCCCTTCATCAGCCGAGATTGGCTTCGGCGAATTCGTAATTGGCGAGATGATCGAGGAAGTTGCCGACATAATCGGGACGACGGTTGCGGAAGTCGAGATAGTAGGAATGTTCCCACACATCGAGGCCGAGCAGGACCTTGCCCTCACCCGTTGCCAACGGATTGGAGCCGTTCGGCGTTTTCACCGTCTTCAGCCTGCCGTCCTCGCCCAGCACCAGCCAGGCCCAGCCGGAGCCGAACTGGCCGACGGCGGCCGCCTTGAAGGCATCCTTGAAGGCATCGACCGAGCCGAAATCTTGCGTGATCTTGGCTTCCAGACGGCCGGGCATGCCGCCGCCATCGGGCGACAGCGCGTTCCAGAAATGCAGGTGGTTCCAGTGCTGGCCGGCATTGTTGAAGACAGGCGCGAGATCGGCCTTGTCCCTGGAAAAGGCAATGATCTCTTCCAGCGACTTGCCCTGCAGATCGGCATTCTTCTCGACGAAGCCATTGAGCGTCGTCACATAGGTCTGGTGATGCTTGCCGTGATGCAGTTCCAGCGTCTCCTGCCCCATGCCGCGGTCGGCAAGGGCGGAATGGGCATAAGGCAGAGCGGGCAGTTCAAAGGCCATTTTATGTCTCCCGTGATGGCGCGCCGAAGCGCGACGGTTATTTAACAAGCAATGCCTTTGAAAATCATCGCCGCAAATATGTCAAGCGATGACTTGGAAAATTAGAGGGATGCGACGACGATGCCCCCCTCCAGAACAATCTCCCCCCTTGAGGGGGAGATGTCGCGAACGCGACAGAGAGGGGTATCGGCATTGGCCGCCAACTCCGTGCTTTGGGAAATGGCTCACCCCCCTCTGCCCTGTCGGGCATCTCCCCCTCGAGGGGGGAGATTGACCGGAACAAGATCGGAGAACCCAGCGAGGATCAAACAGCGTGGCGTAGCAGAGGTAGTGCGGCCGAATTTCCCACACTACCCCCGGAACGTCCCGTTCCTCGGGAAGCCCTTCGGGGCGATCCGGCCGGCTGTGGCGCGGTCGCCGCGCCATTCCATCAGTTCGTCGACGCTGCGGGTGTGGGTCCGCCCCGCGCTGTCGGTCCAGGTGAGGCCGTCTTCCAGCGCGAAGCATTTTGCGTCCGAAAGGCCGCCGTCCTTGTAGCGCTGCAGGCGCACGCCCTTGCCGCGCGCCATCTCGGCGATCTGCGACAGCGGAAAGACGAGGAGCTTGCGGTTCTCGCCGATGACGGCGACGTGGTCTCCGGTCGCGGGCGTCAGCAGCTTCACTTCGACCGGCATCGTCACATTCATCACCTGCTTGCCCTTGCGGGTGTTGGCAACCATCTGGTCTTCGTCGATGACGAAGCCGTTGCCGGCGGTGGACGCGATCAGCATCTTGCGGCCGGGCTCGTGCACGAAGGCGGTGACGACGTCCTGGTCCGCGTCGATATCGACCATGATGCGCAGCGGTTCGCCGTGGCCGCGCCCGCCCGGCAGCTTGTCGGCGCCGAGCGTGAAGGCCTTGCCGCCGGTGGTGACGATCAAAAGCTTGTCGGTGGTCTGCGCCGGGAAGGAAAGCTTCAGGCTGTCGCCATCCTTGAACGACAGGCCGGAGGCGTCGACATGGCCCTTCAGCGCCCTCACCCAACCCTTTTCCGAGATGACGATGGTGACCGGCTCCTTCTCGATCATCGCCTGCTGGATGGCCTCGACATCGGTCTCCGGCGCATCGTCGAAGGTGGAGCGGCGGCGGCCGAGTTCGGTGGCCTTGGCGAAGGTCTTCTTCACCTCGCCGATTTCCCAGGCCACCGTCTGCCACTGCTTGTCGTCGGAGGCAAGCAGCGCCTCGATCTCGGCCTTTTCCGCCGTCAGCGCGTCGAATTCCTTGCGGATCTCGATTTCCTCGAGCTTGCGCAGCGCGCGCAGCCGCATGTTGAGGATGGCTTCCGCCTGCACGTCGGTGATCCCGAAGCGTTCGATCATCACCTGTTTCGGCTCGTCCTCCTCGCGGATGATCCGGATTACCTCGTCAAGGTTCAGATAGGCGACCAGAAGGCCGCCGAGGATTTCCAGCCGACGGTCGATCGCCGCAAGCCGGTGGCGCGAGCGGCGCTGCAGCACATCGCGGCGGTGGCCGAGCCATTCCGTGAGAACATCGACGAGGCCCATCACCTTCGGCACCTTGCCTTGGGAGAGCACGTTCATGTTCATGGAAAAGCGGCTTTCCAGATCGGTGAGCTTGAACAGCGATTCCATCAAAAGCGCGGGGTCGACGGCGCGCGACTTCGGCACCAGGACGACGCGGATATCCTCCGCCGATTCATCCTGGATGTCTTCCAGAAGCGGCAGGCGGCGGGCGATCAAGAGTTCGGCGATCTTCTCGATCAGCCGCGATTTCTGCACGCCATAGGGTATTTCGGTGACGACGATCTGGTAGTTGCCGCGCCCGAGATCTTCCTTCTCCCAGCGCGCGCGCACCCTGAAGCCGCCGCGCCCGGTCCTGTAGGTTTCGACCATTGAGTCGAAATCCTCGACGATGATGCCGCCGGTCGGAAAATCCGGCCCCTGGATCATGTTCGCCTTCGGTCCGTCGGCGTTCGGCAACGTCACCAGGTCTTCGACGGTGGCGTCGGGGTGCTTGATCAGGTGGATCGCCGCCTCGCACAATTCATGGGCATTGTGCGGGGGAATGGAAGTCGCCATGCCGACGGCGATGCCGGTGGAACCGTTGGCGAGCAGGTTCGGGAAGGCGCCGGGCATCACCACCGGCTCCTCGTCCTCCTCGTTATAGGTCGGGCGGAAATCGACGGCGTCCTCGTCGATGCCTTCCAGCATCAGCGCCGCCACATCGGTCATGCGCGCCTCGGTGTAGCGCATGGCCGCGGCACTATCGCCGTCGATATTGCCGAAATTGCCCTGGCCGTCGACCATAGGATAGCGCTGGGCAAAGCTCTGCGACAGACGTACCAGCGCATCATAGATCGAGGCATCGCCATGGGGGTGGAACTTACCCATGACATCGCCGACAATACGGGCGCATTTTTTGTAGGCGGAGCCGGGCCGCACGCCGATCTCGCTCATGCCGTGGATGATGCGGCGGTGCACGGGCTTCAGCCCGTCGCGCACATCCGGCAGGGCGCGGTGCATGATCGTTGACAGCGCATAGGCGAGATAGCGTTCTTCCAGCGCCTTGCGCAGGTCCACGGCATCGATGTGGTTGTCGCCGTCATCCGGCGGAAGAATTTCGTTTCCCATAGGGGTTGTGTTAGAGGATGCAACCGGCTCCCGCAAGGCGGGAAGGCGGCCAATCCCCTGAAAACAAGGGCCTCCGGCCACAAAACCCGCCCTTGCGCCGGGCGAGCCGGCGGCCTGCGGCCACATCTTTTCTGGCACAATTGCATTTCAGTCTTATATGCCGAATAACATCAACGAGAATCAGACCAATCCCGGGAGTGACACCATGCACAAAGCGCCTTTCCGCCACCTTCTTCTCGCCGGCAGCGTCCTCGCAGCGATGTCGGTTCCCGCCTTCGCGCTCGATGGAGAGGACATGCTCGCCAAGCTCAATGCCGCCTCGAAGGCGCAGGGCGGCGTCACTTTCACCTATGACGATGTCGAGGAAGGCCCTGACGGCGGCCTGACGGTCTCCGGCGTGGTCTACAGCGCCGACCCTGAGCGCGCGCAGGAGTTCAGCGAGATGGAGCAGGTCGCGCCGATGACGCTGAATTTCGAAGGCGTGAAGGAAGACGGCAGCGGCGGCTACACGATCGACAAGGTTTCGGCTTTCGACATGGCCTTTGCCGGCGACGACTTCGAGATCGCCATCGGATCTCTGATCCAGGGCGACATCAAGGTCCCGGCAACGCCCGATCTGGAGGCCTTCGCCGGCTGGAGCTATGCGGGCTCCACGGAAGCGTCCGACATCACCTTCACAAGCGAAGGCCATCAGATCGTCACCATCGCAAGCGCCACCGGCAACCAGACTTTCAGCGCGGATGACAGCAAGGCAAGCTTCCTTGCCAATGTGGCCGGCATCGCGATCGATCTTTCCGGGCTGGACGACATGGATGAGGATGCGCGCGCGACGCTGACCGCGCTCGACCTGATGACGATGAACGCCGACGTCACCATCATCGGCGATTGGGACACGACGTCCGGCGATCTCGATTTTTCAACCTATGAGATCGCGGTCGAGGATGTCGGCGCGCTCAATATCCGATTCGCCATGACCGGGCTGACGCTCGAGACTATCGAGACCCTGCAACGGCTCGCGGCGGAAGCGCCCGCCGACCCGCAGGACATGCAGGCCGCGGAAGACGGCGAGGCCGAAAGCCCCTATCAGCAATACCTCCTCGAGCTCGGCCAGAAGATCGGTCTTTCGGAACTCGCCATCAGCTTCGTCGATGATTCGATCACCACGCGGGCACTGCAATATGCAGCGGAGAAGGAGGATCTGACGGCCGAGGAAATGGCCGACAAGATCGAGGTCGATCTCGGTAAGAGCCTTGCGGAGATGAATGTTCCGGACCTTGCGGATATGGTGACGACCGCCGTCGGCGCCTACTTCGCCGATCCGCAGAATTTCTCCGTCTCCATCAAGCCGCAGATGCAGATGCCGATCCTCGCTGTCGTCATGGCGGGAGCGGCCGCGCCGCAATCGATCCCGAAGCTCCTGAACCTTCAGGTCACGGCGAACGAATAGGACAGTCCCGAAAACCGGCGGAGGGCCCGCCGGTTTTCATATATGCCGGCAATGGGGGCGCGGCTTTCGCGCCACGGCCAAGCCGTTCTTCCCGCTTCATCGCGTTTCTCGGGCCTGCCCGCCCGGCAGCAAGACACAGCCAAACCGGTTCCGCCCGTCATGGAAACGCGGGACCGCCCTATCGATTTGTTTGGACGCATTTTCGCGGACGCCAGATGTTTCCATCTGACTGCGAAATGCTCTAGCGCATCGTTAGAGCGTCCTCTCCATTCGGCTTACCTTGGAGAAGCCGAAAACATGTCGCAGAAGGCCAAGGTCTTCGTCTTTTGTTGCGACAAACCCGTTTCGCGCATAGAGCGCCCGCGCGCGCGGATTGGTGTCGATCACGTCAAGCCTTACCGACGTACAGCCAAGGACGGAGGCTTTCTCGCAAACGGCCGTCAGCAGACGCGTTCCAATGCCTCGGCCGCGCGCATCGTCCCGCACGGCGATGCCGTCCATGAGCAGTTGCCCGTTGCGGTTCTCGCGCTCGAACAGGAGCGAGAGCGGTGCGCGCCACAAGGCGCCGGGCCAGCCGTAGACCGCGGCGAGATCGCGCATCCCGCCGCCCACCATGGCGCCTTTGCCGGTCTTGTAGCCCGCGATGCCAAGAAGCCTCGTCCCGTCGGCGCTGACCGCGCTCACCGCAAATTCCGGCTCCAGCACGGCAGCGATGAAAGCCGCCGCGCGCCCGTCACGCCCCAAAACGATCCCGAGTTTGTCGCCGAAGGCGTCGAGATAAAGCGCCGCCGCCTCTTTGCGCAGGAACGGCGGGAACCCGCTCATGATGCAGATGTCGTCATCCATCCGCGCAGGATACAGACCCGGGCGCTTCGATGGAAGCGCCCCTTTCGGTCAGTCCTTCTTCTGCGGCAGGATGCGCAGGCCAAGCTCGCGCAGCTGCGCCGGGCTCGCCTCGGCGGGGGCGGACATCAGAAGATCCTGCGCCTGCTGGTTCATCGGGAACAGCGTGACCTCACGCAGGTTCTTCGCGCCGACGAGCAGCATCACGATACGGTCGATGCCGGCCGCCATGCCGCCATGGGGCGGAACGCCGTACTGGAAGGCGCGGTAGAGGCCGCCGAAGCGCTCCTCGACCACATCGGCGCCGAGACCGGCGTGGCCGAAGGCCGCAACCATGGTCTCCGGCGAGTGGTTGCGAATGCCGCCCGAGGCGATCTCGAAACCGTTGCAGACCATGTCATACTGGAAGGCTTTCAGCGCCAGAAGGCCTTCGTCGCCATCGGCCGCCTTCAGCGCTTCCATGCCGCCCTGGGGCATGGAGAAGGGGTTGTGGGCAAAGTCGATCCGCTTTTCGTCCTCGTTCCATTCGTAGAAGGGGAAGTCGACGATCCAGCACAGCGCGTAGCGGTCCTTGTCGGTCAGGCCCAGTTCGTCGCCGACGCGCGTGCGCGCCTCGCCGGCAAAGCGGACGAACTGGTCCGGACGACCGGCGACGAAGAAGCAGGCGTCACCGTCTTCCAGGCCAAGCTGTACGCGGATCGCATCGGTGCGTTCGGGACCGATATTCTTGGCGAGCGGACCGGCGCCGGTGACGTCCTCACCTTCCTTGCGCCAGAAAATGTAACCGAGGCCCGGCTGACCCTGCGACTGCGCCCAGGAATTCATCCGGTCGCAGAAGGCGCGGGAGCCGCCGGTCTTGGCCGGAATGGCCCAGACCTCGACCTTCGGATCCTTGGCGATCATGCCGGCGAAGACCTTGAAGCCCGAACCGTCAAAATGCTCGGTCACGGCTTCCATCTCGATCGGGTTTCTCAGGTCCGGCTTGTCGGAACCGTATTTGCGCATGGCAACGTCATAGGGAATGCGCGGGAACTCTTCGGTCACCGGCTTGCCGTTGGCAAACGCCTTGAACACATCGCGCAGCACCGGCTCCATCGTTTCCAGAATGTCATTCTGCTCGACAAAGCTCATTTCCAGGTCGAGCTGGTAGAATTCGCCCGGCAAGCGGTCGGCGCGCGGATCCTCGTCGCGGAAGCAGGGCGCGATCTGGAAATAGCGGTCGAAACCGGAGGCCATCAGCAGCTGCTTGTACTGCTGCGGCGCCTGCGGCAGGGCGTAGAACTTGCCCTGGTGGATACGGCTCGGCACGAGGAAGTCGCGCGCGCCTTCCGGCGAGGAGGCCGTCAGGATCGGCGTCGAATATTCGGTGAAGCCGGCCTCGCCCATCAGCCTGCGCATTTCGGCGATGATCTTGGTGCGCTTGACGATATTGGCGTGCAGCGTTTCGCGGCGAAGGTCCAGGAAGCGGTATTTCAGACGCAGGTCTTCCGGATATTCCGGCTCGCCGAAAACCGGCAGCGGCAGCTCCTTCGCGGCCGACAAAACCTCGATCTCCTCGGCGTAAAGCTCGATCTCGCCGGTCGCCATGCTCGGGTTCACCGTCTCTTCGGTGCGTGCGCGCACCTTGCCGTCGACGCGAATCACCCACTCGCCGCGCACTTTCTCCGCATTGGAAAAGGCGGGCGAATCCGGATCGGCGACCACCTGGGTCATGCCGTAATGGTCGCGAAGGTCGATGAAGAGCACGCCGCCATGGTCGCGCACGCGGTGCACCCAGCCGGAAAGGCGGGCGGTCTGGCCAACGTCGGACTTCTTGAGGGCGGCACAGGAATGGCTGCGATAGCGGTGCATAGTCTTATCCGTAAAAGGTTCTGGAAGGCAGGCAGGCGGCATTCCGCGCCGGGCTTCGCGGTGAATTCCGGCGGAAAAGCGCATGGCAGGCCCTCTTTGTCAAGGCAAAGCCGTTTGGACGCTGCTAAACCACATCGGGCGCGCAACAGCAAGCTTTACCGCCGGCGTGAGGCCCGCAAGCGCCCTTTTCCCTGCGCCATTTTTCGCCATGCCTTGACATCATCGCCCTAAAGGCCAAGGAAAGATGGCGAAACCCAACGACCGATATGTCCTGATGATCGAAACCACTGCCGCACTTGAAGAGGCCTGCGCCAAGCTCGCCAGATCCGAATTCGTCACCGTCGACACTGAATTCATCCGCGAAAGCACCTTCTGGCCGGAACTCTGCCTGATCCAGATGGCAAGTCCGGACATGGAGGTGCTCGTCGACCCGCTGGCCAGGGGCATCGACCTGAAGCCGTTTTTCGAACTGATGGCCGACCCGTCCGTGGTCAAGGTTTTCCACGCCGCCCGCCAGGATCTCGAGATTGTCTATCATATGGGCGGGTTGCTGCCGGCGCCGCTGTTCGACACGCAGGTGGCGGCCATGGTCTGCGGCTTCGGCGATTCGATCTCCTACGACCAGCTCGTCTCACGGCTGACGGGGGCCCATATCGACAAGTCGTCGCGCTTTACCGACTGGCGCGCCCGTCCGCTCGACGACAAGCAGCTGTCCTATGCGCTGGCCGACGTCACCCATCTGCGCGACGTCTACCTGAAACTGAAGGAAGAACTCTCCCGCGAAGGCCGGACCGACTGGGTGGACGAGGAAATGGCGATCCTGGAATCGCCGGCAACCTACGATCTGCCGCCCGAGCAGGCGTGGACGCGGCTGAAACTCCGGATCAAGAAGCCGATCGATTTCGCGGTGATGCAGGCCGTCGCCGCCTGGCGCGAGCGCGAGGCGCGCGATCGCAACGTGCCCCGCCGCCGGGTGCTGAAGGATGACGCCGTTTACGAGATCGCCCAGCAGCACCCGACCGAGCCGGAAGCGCTCGCCAGGCTGCGCATGATCCCGAAGGGCTGGGAGCGTTCGCAGCCGGCCTCCGCGCTGATGGCGGCGGTCAGATCGGCGCTCGACATCCCCAAGGCGGAACTGCCGCGCATACCGCGCCAGCCGCAACTGCCCGAGGGCGCCGCCGCGGCAGCCGAGCTTCTCAAGGTGCTGCTCAAGATCGTCGCCGAGCAGAACCAGGTCGCCGCCCGCGTCATCGCCTCGTCCGACGATCTCGACAGGATCGCGGCGGAGGGCGAGGAGGCCGATGTCGAAGCGATGAAGGGCTGGCGACGCAAGCTTTTCGGCGAGCCGGCCCTGCAACTTCTCAACGGCGAAGTCGCGCTGCGTTTCGTCGAGAAGAAGGTGGAGATGATCGCGGTCTGAGGCCGGTCTCTCGTCCCCGATCGCTACTCGCCCTCGTCAAACAGCCGGAACTGGTCGACTTCCTTCGGCGGATTGAGGCCGAGATGTTTCCAGGCGGTCGCCGTCATCACCCGGCCGCGCGGGGTGCGCTGGATGAAGCCCTGCTGGATCATATAGGGCTCGATGATATCCTCGATGGCATCGCGCGGCTCCGAAAGCCCGGCCGCGATCGTCTCGATGCCGACCGGACCGCCGCCGAAATGCTGGCAGATCATGTTGAGATAGCGCCGGTCCAGCTGGTCGAGGCCCATATGATCGACCTCGAGCCGCGTCAGCGCCTCGTCGGCAATTATGCGCGAGACTTCGGTGGCGTCGGCCACCTCGGCAAAGTCGCGCACCCTGCGGAGCAGCCGTCCGGCAATGCGCGGCGTCCCCCTCGCCCGACGGGCGATTTCGCGCGCGCCGTCATCGCTCATGCCGAGCCCCATCAGCCGCGCGCCGCGACGGATGATGCTCTCGAGCTCCTCGACCGTGTAGAAATTGAGCCGGACGGGAATGCCGAACCGGTCCCTCAGCGGCGTCGTCAGAAGGCCGAGCCGGGTGGTGGCGGCCACCAGCGTGAATTTCGACAGATCGATCTTGACCGAGCGGGCCGCCGGCCCCTCGCCGATGATCAGGTCGAGCTGAAAATCTTCCATCGCCGGATAGAGAATTTCCTCGACGGCCGGGTTCAGCCGGTGGATTTCGTCGATGAACAGCACGTCCCGTTCTTCTAGATTGGTCAGAAGCGCGGCCAGATCGCCGGCCTTGGCGATCACCGGCCCCGAGGTGGCGCGGAAATTGACGCCGAGTTCCTTGGCCATGATCTGCGCCAGCGTGGTCTTGCCGAGCCCCGGCGGGCCGACGAAGAGAACGTGATCCAGCGCTTCGCCGCGCCTTTTGGCAGCCTCGATGAAGATCTTCAGGTTCGCACGCGCCTCCGCCTGGCCCGTAAAATCATCCAGCGTCTGCGGCCGCATGGCGGCATCGAGATCTTCGACGCGGGTCTCGGGCGATATCAGGCGTTCGGGTTCGCTCATTTCAAAAGTTCCATTCCCGGAATTGCAGCCGCGGCGGCCTTGTCTAGCGTCATAGTGACGCGACATCCCGCCTGTTCGTTCCTGAGCGCGATCAGGATATCGGCAAATTCGGCACTCGTCTGCCGCATCAGATCAAGGGCGCTCTCGACCAGACGTTCATCTTCCATTTCAATGTCGCCCGCCTCGAGAAGGTCGCCGATCGCCAGCGAGACATCGTCGCGCGAAACGCCAAGGCGCTTGCGCAGAAACCAGGCAAACTCCATCAGCGTGATACAATTGATAAAGCCTGGCCCCTTCTCCGGCAATTGCCGGATCAGGTCGTTCACGGCCTGCGACTGACTTTCGTCATCCTGCAATACCAACCTCAGGAGGACATTCGTATCGAGACCGATCATGAACGCTCGGCCACATGCGTTGCAATTGCCTCTCCGACGATATCCTCCATCTCTTCCGTCGAAATCGTCTCCCTTTCGGGGTCGTGAAACCGACCCTTGAGGTCGATCGCCCGCTTATTCTTGGCCTTCATGACAATCTCGCCGTCGCGCACGACATAGCGTATGCGGTCGCCGGGATGGAGATTGAGGATCGCCCGGATCTCGGCGGGAACAGTCGTCTGCCCCTTCGATGTCATGGTGCCGTAGTAGACGCTCATCGCCACGTGTCCTTACATTTAACACCCTGCAAGGACAGCATTAGCATGAAAGGATCAACTCGCCAATTCCTTCAACCCCAGACGAATAAGGACGGCACTGTCGGCGTCCTCGCCTGCCTTTTTCAGCGCGGCGGAAACCGCGCCCGCGGCCTGGTCGCGCGAATAGCCGAGATTGGAGAGCGCGGAAATCGCGTCGGAGACGGCCGCCGGCGCCTTTCCCTCGCCCACATCCTGGCGGAAGGCGACGCCCTCGCTGTCGCCCATGGAAAGCCCGGCGGGCACCTTGTTCTTCAGCTCGTTGACGATGCGCGTCGCGACCTTCGGCCCGACGCCCGGCGCGCGCGAGACCGCTGTCTTGTCGCCAAGCGCGATGGCGTTTGCCACCTCGCCTGCCGAAAGCGTCGACAGGATGGCGAGCGCCACACGGGTTCCGACCCCCTGCACGCTCTGCAGCAGGTTGAACCAGCCGCGCTCCTCGGCGCTGATGAAACCATAGAGCTTCAACTGATCCTCGCGCACGAAGGTCTCGATCACCAGCGTCACGGCCTCGCCCGGCGAACCGATGCGCGAGAGCGTGCGCGCCGAACAGAAAGCCACATAACAGACGCCATGGACATCGACGAGCACATGGTCGTCGCCGATCTCGTCAATCACGCCCTTCAACTTGCCGATCATGCTCGCCTGTTCCTATCCGGCCAATGCCGCCTTCATCATCCGGTTCGCGCCGCGGTGATGCGCGTGACAGATGGCGATCGCCAGCGCATCCGCCGCGTCGCTGCCCTTGAACTGAGCCTTCGGCATCAGGACCTTCAGCATCATGTGGATCTGCTCCTTGTCGCCGTGGCCGACGCCGATCACCGCCTTCTTCACCGCGTTCGGCGCATATTCGGAAACATGCAGGCCGGCAAGAGAGGGCACCAGAAGCGCGATGCCGCGCGCCTGGCCGAGCTTCAGCGTCGCCACCGCATCCTTGTTGACAAAGGTCTGCTCCACCGCCGCCTCGTCGGGCCGCTGCCCGTGCACGACCTCCGAGAGCCCGTCATGCAACTGCCTGAGACGCGAGGCAAGGTCCATCTGACCATCCGTCGTTACCGTGCCGGAGGCGACGAATTTCAGCGAATTGCCGAGCGTCTCTATCACGCCCCAGCCGGTGCGGCGAAGGCCCGGATCGATGCCGAGAATACGAATCGTCTTTTCCATGCGTCTCACCCTATCGATGTTGCCCCAAGCCTTCCAGAGAAAAGTGAACAAAACAAAAACATCCATGACTGCCGCACGCCGCCCGGACTTTAAAAGCCGGCCCCCGCGCACTATCTGGCCTGTCAAATCAGGGATTTGCAAAGCGTGCCGGCCGCCGGCCGGAAGGGAAGACAATTGACGACATTCTATCTCGCGGTGATGGTCTTTTCCGCGCTCGTCCTCATCGCCGCGCTGTCCAGCGCGCTGGCCTATCGCTTCGGCGCGCCGCTGCTGCTGCTCTTTCTCGGCGTCGGCCTGCTCGGCGGCACCGACGGTTTCGGCATCGAGTTCAACAATGATGCGCTCACCTTCTATGTCGGCTCGCTCGCCCTTGCCGTGATCCTGTTCGATTCGGGCTTCGGCACCTCCTTCAAGACCTTTCGCAGAACGGCCGCGCCGGCGATCCTGCTGGCAACGGTCGGGGTACTTCTAACCGCCGGTCTGGTGGCGCTCGCGGCCAGCTTCATCCTCGGCCTTTCCCTGCTCGAGGGCTTCCTGCTCGGCGCCATCGTCGCCTCGACGGATGCAGCTGCGGTGTTTTTCCTGATGCGCATCGGCGGCATTCACGTGGTCGACAAGGTCAGTTCCACGCTCGAGGTGGAATCCGGCATCAACGACCCGATGGCGATCTTCCTCACCATGACGCTCGTATCCATGCTTTCGGTGCAGGGGTCCGGCGCGGAGGAAACGCTTGCCATGGCGCTCCATTTTGTCCGCGAGATCGGCTTCGGCCTCCTCTTCGGGCTTGCCGGCGGCGTGCTGACCATCCTGATCGCCAATTCCTTCGGGCTCAATCGCGGCCTCGCGCCGATCCTGGTGCTCACCGTCGCGCTTCTGGTCTTCTCGGCAACGGGCGCGGCCGGCGGCAGCGGCTTCATGGCGGTCTATATCGCCGGTCTTGTCGCGGGCAACCAGCGGGTGCGCTATTCCGGCTCCATCCGCCGCTTCCAGGAGGGCATGACCTGGCTTGCCCAGATCATCATGTTCCTGCTCTTGGGCCTTCTCGCCACGCCGCGCAATTTTCCGGAAATCCTTGTTCCGGCGCTGGGGCTCGCGCTGTTCCTCGTCTTCATCGCCCGTCCGCTCGCGGTCTGGCTCTGTCTCTCCTTCTTCGACTATCGCCCGCGCGAGACGAATTTCATTGCCTGGATCGGCCTGCGCGGCGCGGCCTCGATCCTGCTCGCCATCCTGCCGGCAATCTACGGGCTGGAAGATGCCGGGCTCTATTTCAACATCGTCTTCATCATGGTGCTGGTCTCGCTCGTCCTGCAGGGCTGGCTGCTCGGCCCCGTCGCCCGTCTGCTGAAACTCGTTCAGCCCAAGGCGAGCGGCGCGCTGGAGACCGTCGAGATCGACCTGCCCGGCAATGCCAAGCACGAGCTGCTCGTCTATCGCCTCGCCGATGGCGCGCCGGTGCTGGAAGGCGCGCTCATTCCGCGCTGGGCGATCCCCTCGCTCGTCGTGCGCGACGGGTTGTCCATGCGCTATTTCTATGCCGGCAACCTCAGGGCCGGGGACTATCTCTACCTGTTCGTCGTGCCCGGCATGTCCTATCTGCTGGACCAGCTTTTCGCCGATCCGAAAAAGATCGGAGAGAAAGGCGAGGAGCCGATGCTCGGCACGGAAGTGCTGATGCCCGACCGCCCGCTCGGCGAACTCGCCGCCATTGATCCCGGGGTCGCCGTTCCGCCGGGCCAGGAGGAAACGCCGCTTGCCGACTTCATGAAGGACAGGCTCGGCGGCAAGCCGGAAGTCGCCGACCGACTGCATCTCGGTCCCCTGTCGCTGATCGTGCGCGAGACCGATGACGCGCACAATGTGGTGTCCGTCGGCGTCTGGCGCGAACCTTTGGAGGAGGAGGCGTCGCAGTTTTTCCCGCCTTTCTGGCAGCGCGCCGTGCGGCGCCTGCTGCGCAAGGGGCTTTGAGCCGATGCCGCGCATCCCTGGGAGCGGTTTTGCCTTTTGGCTTTTCTGACCTCTGTCATTGCCGCCGGCAGCGTTTTTGACTAGGAATCGATGCGCCCAAGATTGATTTTGGCGATGCTGTTCGCACCCGACGTCGAAGGCCGGCATGCCGAGGATCGAGGACAGACCCCTGCCGGCCCGAAAAATCCCGAAGCGCCGGTCTGCCGGCCCTTCCAACCGCAAAAGAGGAAGACATCCATGCCTGCCTTCAAGACTCTCGATGACCTTTCGGACCTGACCGGCAAGCGCGTCCTGGTCCGCGTCGACCTGAACGTGCCCGTCAGCGAAGGCCGGGTCACCGACACCACGCGCATCGAGCGGGTCGCCCCGACCATCCTCGAACTCTCCGGCAAGGGCGCCAAGGTCATCCTGATGGCCCATTTCGGCCGTCCGAAAGGCCAGGTCGTGGCCGACATGTCGCTGAAGCTCATCATCCCGGCCGTCGAGGAAGTGCTCGACCATGATGTGAAATTCGCCGATGACTGCGTCGGCCCGGATGCCGAGAAGGCCGTCGCGGCCATGCATGACGGCGACATCCTGCTTCTCGAAAACACCCGCTTCCACAAGGGCGAGGAGAAGAACGATCCCGACTTCGTGGCCGAACTGGCGAAAAACGGCGACATCTACGTCAACGACGCCTTCTCCGCCGCCCATCGCGCCCATGCCTCCACCGAGGGTCTCGGCCACCACATGCCCGCCTATGCCGGCCGTACCATGCAGGCCGAACTCGAGGCGCTGGAGAAGGGTCTCGGGGATCCGAAGCGTCCGGTCGTCGCCATTGTCGGCGGCGCAAAGGTCTCCACCAAGATCGACCTCTTGGAAAACCTGATCGAGAAGGTCGACGCGCTCGTCATCGGGGGCGGCATGGCCAACACCTTCATCGCCGCCAAGGGCATCGATGTCGGCAAGTCGCTGTGCGAGCATGATCTTGCCGATACGGCGCGCGCGATCATGGCGAAGGCCGAGAAGACCGACTGCACGATCGTTCTTCCGGTCGACGGCGTCGTCGCCCGCGAATTCAAGGCCCATGCGGCAAACGAGACGGTGGCAATCGATGCCATTCCCGCCGATGCAATGATGCTCGATGTCGGCCCCGAATCGGTCAAGGTCGTCAACGAATGGATCGGCAAGGCGGAAACGCTGGTCTGGAACGGCCCGCTCGGCGCATTCGAGATCGCGCCTTTCGACGCTGCCACGGTCTCCGCCGCGCAATTCGCCGCCGAACAGACCAAAGCCGGCAAGCTCACCTCGGTTGCCGGCGGCGGCGATACGGTTTCCGCCTTGAACCATGCCGGCGTCAAGGATGAATTCAGCTATGTCTCGACCGCCGGCGGCGCCTTCCTCGAATGGATGGAAGGCAAGGTTCTGCCGGGCGTCGACATTCTGAAAAAGTAAGCGTCGCGACAGACAATGGCATGACGAATGAGGCGGCCCGCGCGGCCGCCTTTTTGTTGCCTCACGACGGACGAATCATCACCACCAGCGCCGTCATCGCGAAGGCAAAGAGCGCGATCTTCCAGAAATCCATACGTTTTCTCAGGCCCGGAAGGCCGAGCGGCCTGATGATCTGAACCGCCATGGCGGCGATGAGAAGCAGCGATATCAGCTTGGCCATCAACGTCCCTGTCCGCCCTGTCGCGGGCGGTTTGTGGTGAGCTTTGCCCCGTCATAGCGCGCAGGAAACGGCGCGTCACCCGTAACGGATTGATTTCTTCAGTGCATTCCCGCTACGCGGTGGTAATATTGCCGGAACAAGCCGGGCCGTGCCGCGTTGCGCTTAAACCCTTTCTATGACTTTCATTCACCCAGGCGACTTGATGAAACGCAATCTCTTCCCTGTTTTCGCGCTGCTCCTCGGCACGCTCTTCCTGTTTTTCGGCAACGGTCTCCATGGTCTTCTCCTGCCGCTGCGCGGCACCGCGGAAGGCTACAGCGACACGGCCCTCGGCTTCATCGGCACGTCCTGGGCGTCCGGTTTCGTGCTCGGCTGCCTGTTCGCGCCGAAGCTGATCATGCGCATCGGCCATGTGCGCGCCTTTTCCGGCTTCATCGCGCTGATCTGCATGGTGGCGCTGATCACCGGCGTCTTCGTCAACCAGTATGCCTGGATCGGGCTCAGGGCCGCCACCGGTTTTGCGATGGCGGGCACGCAGATGATCATCGAGAGCTGGCTCAACGAGCGGGTCGACAACAAGAGCCGCGGCACGGTCTTTACCTTCTACACCGGCATCACATTGTTCGGCGTCGTCGGCGGCCAGCTCGCCGTCGGTTTCGGCAACCCCAACACGCCGATCCTGTTCATGGTCGCCGGCATCGTCTACTGCATCGCCATGCTGCCGACGACAGTCTCCAACGCCGCCTCGCCGCGACCGCTCCAGGCCGTGCGGATCGACCTGAAACTGCTCTACCGCAACTCCCCGGTGGCCTTTTTCGGGGTTCTGCTCACCGGCATCGCCAACGGCGCCTTCGGCACGCTGGTGGCCGTGTTCGCCGCCCGCGCGGGCCTGCCGGACAATCAGGTCGCCTTTCTGGTGACGGGCGCCATTCTCGCCGGCGCGCTGGCGCAGGTGCCGGTCGGCCGGCTGTCGGACCGGATGGACCGGCGCCATGTGATCGCGGGACTTGCCGGCATTGCCGCCGCCGCCGCCATCGCCACGCTCATCCTCAGGCCCGGCAGCACGACGCTGATCGTGCTGATCGCGATCTATGGCGCGACGGCCAACGTGCTCTATCCGATCACCGCTTCGCACGCCAACGACTTTGCCCGGCCGGAAGACTATGTGAAGATCGCCAGCGGCCTGCTGTTCCTGTTCGGCATCGGCACGATCATCGGCCCGACGGTCAGCGGCCCGGTGATGACGATATTCGGCCCCTACGCGCTGTTTGTCGTCACCGCGAGCGCCCATCTGCTGATCCTCGTCTATGCCATCATCCGCTCTCGCATCCGCGCCGCCATTCCGGTGGACGAACGCGACACCTTCATGGCAATGCCGGACGCGGCGACGCCGGTCTCCACCACCGAGGGCGTCGCGCTGAAAAACCCCAATCGCGACGCCCCCGCGCCCGACGACCAGGAAAGGAGGGAAGACCATGCCGCCTGACGATGACAACGACGAACGTAAACCACCGAAAGGCCAGTATATCATCGGCGCCGACCTTGAAGAGCATTCCGTCGAGGCGCTCAACGGCTTCGTCGCGGATCTGCGCCGCGAGATCGAGCGCATCGAGGCTGCCATTTCGAAGAAGGGAAGCGGCCGCGAGACCGCCGAAAGCCTCTTCAGGAAGAAATGACCCGCCTTTGCCGAAGACCGTTAAGCAGATATTAACCTTTCCAAGGTGTTATAGGGCATCCGCCATGCGGAGTCGGGATTTCTGTCTTATTCCGATCATCACCCTTTGACTTATGAGCCGCCCCTCGCGGCTCTTTTTTTTGCGTCCCGCGCAATCGGCCGTGGGTATTAACCCTTCATTAAGAAACGGGTTGCGGAAATGCGCTACAGGTATAAGTGTTGTCGACGTTGTTGAAGACCTGCCGCACAGCGTATCGCGGCGGTCGGCGTAGCCAGAGTGTGCAGATGAGCAGTACCGGGGCAAATCCGATCAATTTCGCGGGACGGGCCGCCAATTCACCCCAGTTCGAGGCCCTTTATGCCGAGGGCATGTCGCTGGTCGAGGAGACCGCCGCCTATCTCGACGGCCCCGGCCGGGCTGCTTCGAAGCACCTGACCCCGAAGGCTGCAGCGCTCTATTCCGCTGAATCGATCCGTTTGACCACGCGGCTGATGCAGCTTGCCTCCTGGCTTTTGCTGCAGCGTTCGCTCAATTCCGGTGAAATGACGCGCGAGCAGGTGGTCCAGGAGCGCCGCAAGCTCAGGCTCGGCGGCGGCGGAAACGAGGACGGGATTTCCGCCTGGAGCGAACTGCCGCCCGGCTTCCGCGATCTCGCCGACCATGCGACCCGGCTGGAGACCCGCATCCGCAAGCTGGACGAAAGCCTGATGCGCGAGAACGCCGCCCCCGAAGCCGCCAACAACCAGGTCATCGCCCAGATCGACCTCCTGCAGACGGCGTTTGCACGGCGGTAGAGAGCGGCCTGCCACTCTCTCCCTGCGGCGGAGAAATCAGAAGCGTCCTTGTGCCCATCAGAAAAGGCCGGGCGCCGTCGTTTCCGATCTCGGACTGCTGACAAACCCATCCATTCTACGGACGTCACCCTCGGCCTTGTGCCGAGAATCCAGCCACATCGCCACATATGCGGAGCTTCTGTTTTGCATCAGTCTGAATTGTTTCGTCTTTCCAGCCGAAAAGCCTGTCGCGGCGAGACGTGCTCAGATGCTCGGACAGGCCCAAGCATTGACGAATGAGGGTGCAGTAACTTCTGTCAACAAACCAAAGGCCGGGCGCTTTCGCGTCCGGCCTCCTTTCTTTCGTATTGTCGCCTGACCTCAGAATGTCTGCGTCAGCGAGATCTTGAAGGTCCGGCCGGGTTCCGAATAGAAGCTCTGCGGCTGGTCTATCGTCGCGTCCTGCAGTTCCAGGGCGTCGTAATAGGTCTGGTCGAACAGGTTGTAGACGCCGGCCTGCAGCGTCATGCCCTCGAAGCGCTCCGGCGCCCACCAGGCGGTGACGTCGACGATGCCGTAGCCCGGCGCCTTGAAGTCGGCCGTCGAGCCATCCGGCACTTTGGCGGACAGGATCCAGTTCGAATTCACGCCCCAGGTCTCGTCGTTATAGCCGCCGCCGATGACGGCCTTGAGCGGCGCCACCGAGCCCAGGATTTCGTTGGTATCCATGTTGAAGCCGCGGGCGAAGGCGAGCGAAGCGTGGATGTCCCAGTTGTTGATGAACGACTTCTGGAAGCTCGCCTCGAGGCCGGCGATCTCGACATTGTCGATATTGACGGTCTGGGTGATGCCGAAGGGATAGAGACCGGGCGCGATGCCGACATCGCCGGGCTCGACCGACTGGGTATCGATGAAGTCCTTGTAGCGGCTGTAGAAGGCCGAAATCCGGCCGCCGTCGTCGTCATCGCCGAAATTGGCGCCGAGCTCGAAGCCCCAGCTCGTTTCCGGTTTGAGGTCGGGATTGCCGATCCTGAGGTAGGTGCCCGGACCGCCGTAATCGACATAAAGCTCGCCCGGCGTCGGCGCGCGGAAGGCGGTGGAGAACTGACCGTAAAGCTGGGTGAAGTCGGTGAGGTCGTAGGTGGCGAGGATCTTCGGCGAGATCCGCCAGTCGCTTTGCCCGTCCGGCAAGCCGTTGTAGTTCGGGTTGTTGGTATAGGCCTCGGTTTCCTTCGGGTCATACTGGTACCAGTCGAAGCGCACGCCGGGGGTCAGCGCAAAGCCGCTGTCGCCGAAGAGGATCTCGTCATGGGCGTAGAGACCGAGGACATAGCCGTCCACATCCGGCGTATCCGCCTGGTTGGTGTGGAGGAAATTGCAGGAGCTGAAGGGCGAATAGGGTCCGGGACCGCAATTGTCCTCGCCGCTCGAATACTGGCTCGTCTGCGAATAGTAGAAATCGCCGCCGATGGTGAAATTGTGGTAGAGCGAGCCGGTTTCAATGCCCTTCTGAGCCCAGCCCGACCAGCCGTAGCGCTCGTCCTCGGTCTTCGACGTGCGCGAATAGGGACCATAGGGCGGGGTCGGACGCGCGCCCGGCAGGCGGGTGCCGCTGGTGCCGCTCTCACGCTCGCTCTTCAGCCAGTAGAACGTGCTGAAGGCGCTGTCGAACAGGCCGTCGGCGGCGATTGCCTCGTAGTTGTAATCGATCGAGACCCGGTCGCGATGCTTGATCTCGCTGCCGTTCCAGTCATCCTGCGCATAGGTGCTGCCCTGCTCGGTCAGGAGTTCGACATCCTTGTCGCGGTCGTAGCGTTCCAGTGTCAGGCCGAGCGTGTGGGCGCCCATGAACTGCTGGCGCAGCTTGAACAGGAGATTGTTCTCGTCGAAGCTTGCCGGGTTGGGCTCGCTGCGGGTCGCGCCATAGCCGCCGACCGTGCCCTGGTTTTCCGTCTCGCTTCCGGAGCCGAGGTCGCCCTGGAACAGCATGGAGGTGTTGCCGGAGCGAATGGCGAAGGCGCCCTGGGCGTTGATGCTCTGGTCGGCGCTGTCATACATGAGACCGGTGCGTCCGCCCCAGCCCTTTTCCGGGTCGATCAGGTCTGCAGGCTCCAGGGTGCGCAAGACGACCGTGCCGCCGAGCGAACCGCTGCCGGAGCGCGAGGAGTCCGAACCGCGGACGATGTCGATCGTCGCGATCGAATCGAAGCTGAAACTGTCCATATTGCCGGCGGCATCGCCGCGCGCGGTGTCGTCCAGATAGGGAAGCTGAATGCCGTCGATGACGGTCGAGACGCGCGGCCCCTGCATGCCGCGAATATTGACCGAACCCGAATCGTCGCCGACAAAGGTGACGCCCGGCTCAAGCACGCGGGTGAAATCGGCAAAATCCGTGACGATGTTGGCGTCGAGCGCGTCGCGCGTCGTTTCCGTGGCAAGCGGCGTGTCCGCGATGCCATCCTTGCCGCCTGTCGTGGTCACATTGACCGGCGCCAGAACCGTGGCCTCAGCATCCGTTGTGGCATCCTGCGCGATCGCGGAATGTGTCAAAACAGCCGACGCCAGTGCGGTGCACGACGCCAGCAAGAAGGTGCGGGAAAGTCCCATACGCATCACCCAATCCTCTTGTTCTCTTCAGAACCTGGCTGGCTGACGCCGGGAAACCCCGAAACGAACTGGCTGGCTGGGCATTCTGTGCCGGCAGGCGCCGGCTTCTCGTGCCTAGGAGCTATAAAACATGAGTATTATTGTCAACAAAAATTGCCTGATTTTCGTCATAATTTCCGCACTGCGACAGCATGTCGGTGGATATCCAGCCTCACCCGGGCTAAGTTTCGCCGAAATGCGGGCGTTAATGGTGCGATCGAAACACGGGAGCGAAAGTGGATGGGGGTAAAGGCCGTATTGAAGCGCTGCGCCTGGACAGCCGGCGCAGCCCTTCTCTGTGGGGGGCTTTATCTCGGCGGCCTGCAGTTGACCGGCAATTTCCATGAGGTTCATGCCGGCGCGCTCTATCGTTCCGCTCAGCCAAGCGCCGACGATCTGACTGACTACGCCAAACGCCACGGCATCAGGACGGTGATCAATCTGCGCGGCGCGCATCCGGGCCGGGCCTGGTATGATCAGGAAATCGCCGCAAGCGAGGCGCTCGGGATCACCCATGTCGACTTCGGCATGTCCGACAGCCGGGAATTGCCGCTCGATCGCAGCCTGGAGCTTCTGGCGCTGATGCGCGACGCGGAAAAGCCGCTTCTCATTCACTGCAAGGCCGGCGCAGACCGCACGGGGCTGGCCGCGGTCATGTATCTGCAGCAACTGGCAGGCATTGACGAGGAAACGGCCGAATGGCAGCTCTCCCCGATCTACGGTCACCTCAATATTCCGATGACCGGCCCGTGGGCCATGGACCGGACCTGGGAACGGCTGGAAAAGGATTTCGGCCTGCCGAGCTGAGGAAGCCTATGCCGCATCGACGATGAAGCGGCTCCGTTCCTCCCGGAACCGCCGGGTGAGAAAGGCCCGCACCAGCGCGATGCGCGCAAGATTGCCGGTATCGGGGTGTGACAGCAGGTAGTAGGACCGCCGGAAACTGATCTCCGGCAGAATGCTGACAAGGCCCGGACTGTCGCGCACGACGAAATCATGCAGGATGCCGATGCCGATGCCCGCGCGAACGGCCTCGATCTGACCGGCGACGCCGGCGCAGCGAAACAGCCGGCCCGCAGACCGGCCGAGATGGTTGGCATAGTTCAGCGAGGAGGCATAGGCGTAGTCCTCCACGCCCGTCACCGCGACATGCCCGGACAGCGCGTGCTCGTCATTTGGCGTGCCGAACCGGTCCAGATAGGCGCGCGCCGCATAGACGCCGAGCGTGTAGTCGGTCAGCTTGGAGACGACCAGCCTGCCCTCCTCCGGCGGGTCGAGCGTGATCGCAAGGTCCGCCTCGCGCTTCGACAGCGAGAATGTGCGCGGCAGCGGCACGAGCTCGACGACAAGGGCTGGATGCTGCTCCTGCAGGCGGCCAAGCTCGCCGGCCAGAAAATAGGTGCCGAGGCCGTCCGGCGCGCCGACGCGCACGGTGCCGGCAAGGCTCGCGCCGCGCGCCCGCGTATCCTCCGTGATCCCGAGAATTTCCGTTTCCACCCGTTCGGCGACGACAAGCAACCGCTCGCCCGCCTCCGTCAGCGTCGAGCCGGCTGGCGTGCGCTCGAACAACGGCTCGCCGAGCGCCTCCTCCAGCGCATTGATGCGGCGCGAAACCGTGGCATGGTTGAGCGTCAGCGCCCGGGCGGCCGCAAGGAACTGGCCATGGCGGGCGACCGCCAGAAAAACGCGCAAATGATCCCAGTCCATCGATGTCCTATAATTTTTGCACAACAGATTTGTAAAATATCCTGTTTCTTTGCAGAAATTAATAGGCAAGAGTGCAGGTGACAGTCAAACCGAGATGCGACAGGATGCTCTCTTGCTTGCGTCACCCTCGGGCTTGACCCGAGGGTCCAGGCGGAACCGCTCCGCGACAATGGATCCTCGGGTCAAGCCCGAGGATGACGCTGAAGGGGACGGCGGGTCCTGTCGCCTGAAAAACCGGAGGAACCACCATGAAATCCATCCAGCACTTCATCAACGGCAAGATCGCCGCGGGCTCCGGCAGCCGCACCGTGCCGACCTACAACCCGGCAACGGGCGAACAGAGCGGCGAACTGTCACTTGCCAATGGCGCCGACGTCCGCGCCGCCGTCGAAGCGGCAACGGCCGCCTTCCCGGCCTGGGCGGAGACGACGCCGCTGCGCCGGGCCCGTATCCTGAACAGGTTCCTCGGCATTCTCGAAGACCGGAGCGATGAGCTGGCGAAGGTGATCACCGCCGAGCACGGGAAGGTTCATTCCGATGCGCTGGGCGAGATCCAGCGCGGCATGGAAGTGGTCGAGTTCGCCACCGCCGCCCCGCAGCTTCTGAAGGGCGAGTTCACCGAAAATGTCGGCACCGCCGTCGACAGCTGGTCGATGCGCCAGCCGCTCGGCGTCGTCGCCGGCATCACGCCGTTCAACTTTCCGGCGATGGTGCCGATGTGGATGTTCCCGGTCGCGCTTGCCTGCGGCAACTGCTTCGTCCTGAAGCCGTCCGAACGCGACCCCTCCGCCTCCCTTCTGATTGCCGAATGGCTGAAGGAGGCTGGCCTTCCCGACGGCGTCTTCAACGTCGTCCAGGGCGACAAGGAGGCCGTCGACGCGATCCTCGCCGATCCCGACATCCAGGCCGTCAGCTTTGTCGGGTCCACCCCGATCGCGCGCTATATCTACACGACCGCAACGGCGAGCGGCAAACGCTGCCAGGCGCTCGGCGGCGCGAAGAACCACATGATCGTGATGCCCGACGCCGACATGGACCAGGCCGCCGACGCGCTGATGGGAGCCGCCTATGGCTCGGCCGGCGAGCGCTGCATGGCGATCTCGGTCGCCGTTCCCGTCGGCGACGAGACCGCCGACCGGCTGATCGACAAGCTGAAGCCCCGGATCGCCGCCCTCAAGGTCGGCCCCGGCACCGATCCGGAAGCCGATATGGGCCCGGTCGTCACGGCGGCCGCGCGCGACAAGATCCTCGGCCTGATCGATTCGGGCGTCGAGGAAGGCGCGGACCTCGTTGTCGACGGTCGCGGCCTGAAGCTGCAGGGCTATGAGAACGGCTACTTCGTCGGCGCGACGCTCTTCGATCATGTCACGACCGACATGAAGATCTACAGGGAAGAGATCTTCGGTCCGGTCCTCTCGGTTGCCCGCGCCGCAAGCTATGACGAGGCGGCGCAGTGGATCAACGACCACGAATACGGCAATGGCACGGCGATCTTCACCCGCGACGGCGATGCCGCCCGCGAATTCGCCCACAAGATCAAGGTCGGCATGGTCGGCATCAATGTCCCGATCCCGGTTCCGATGGCGTTTCATTCCTTCGGTGGCTGGAAGGCCTCGCTCTTCGGCGATCATCACATGCACGGTCCCGAGGGCGTGCGCTTCTATACCCGCATGAAGACCATCACCAGCCGCTGGCCCAAGGGCATCCGCTCAGGCGCCGAATTCTCCATGCCGACGATGAAATAGGCGGCATCCGCATACCCGGGACAATAGCAATCCGCCCCTTACCGGGCGGATTTTTTCTGCTATACCAACGGTCACAAGAGAGACAGGGGCGCCCGATCAAACGGGCTGAGAAGCACCCTTGGAACCTGATCCGGATCATACCGGCGGAGGGAGTCGCTCGGGCCTTTCCTGATCTGGCCCGTCCGGCTTTCCCGCTGAAACAAGAAAAGGGAAACCGGCATGACGGACGCCGACATTCTGTTGACCGAGATGCGCGAGAAAGCGCCGCTGGTGCACTGCATCACCAATCATGTGGCGATGAACATCGCCGCCAATGTCCTGCTTGCGGCCGGCGCCTCGCCGGCGATGGTGCTGGCAGAGGAAGAGGCGGGCGAATTTGCCGGGCTCGCCGACGCCTTGACGATCAATATCGGCACGCTGACCTCCGCTCGACTGGCCTCTATGAAGGCGGCCATTGCCGGCGCAAGAGACGGCGGAAAGCCCTGGGTGTTCGACCCCGTCGCCCATTTCGCAACCGACTATCGCAGAAAGGCCGCGCGCGCGATCCTCGATCTCGGCCCGGCCGTCCTGCGCGGCAATGCCTCGGAAATCCTCGCCTTCTCCGGCGCGGCGGCACACGGCAAGGGCGTTGATGCCGGCGATGGCGTTCTTGCGGCGGAAGAGACCGCGCGCCGTCTTGCCGCCGAGGGCAAGATGGTGGTTGCCGTCACCGGCGAGACCGATTTCGTCACCGACGGTCGCCGCGCCGCGCGGGTTGCGGGCGGTTCGCCCCTGATGCCGAAGGTCACCGCGCTCGGCTGCGCGCTGACCTGCCTTGTCGGGGCCTTTGTCGGCACGCGCCCGGCCGATCCCTTTTCCGCAACGATCGCCGCCTTCGCGCTCTATGCGGTCGCCGGCGGCAAGGCGCACGGAATGGCGCAAGGCCCCGGCACCTTCGCCCCGCAGTTTCTCGACGCCCTCGCCGCAACGGGCCCGGCGGAACTGAAGGCCGGCGCCAGGGTTACACTCCTGTGAGGCGGGACGTGCGCGGCTGTGACGGCGCAGGGCGCCTCGGCATCGGCCGATTGAAACGCGAGCAGCCCCTTTCCACATGTCCCGCAGGCGGCCCCGTCGCCGAACATACCAACAGGCAGCGATGGCCCACGTCCATCGGGAAGGCAAAGACATGATTGCGAATATTCTTTCGATCGCCGGCTCCGATCCCTCGGGCGGCGCCGGCATCCAGGCCGATCTCAAGACGTTTTCGGCACGGGGGACCTACGGCATGGCGGCGATGACGGCGCTGACGGCGCAGAACACGCAGGGCGTGACCGGCGTGCACGAGGTGCCGTCCGCTTTCGTCGCCGAGCAGATCGCGGCGATCTTCGACGATGTCTCCGTCAGCGCGATCAAGATCGGGATGATCGCCAACGCCAGTATCGCCATCACCATTGCCGACAGCCTGCGCCACCACGTCGAGGTGCCGGTCGTGCTCGACCCGGTGATGGTGGCCAAGGGCGGACACCGGCTTCTGCCGGAGGACGCGGTAGAGGCGCTGAAGGAGCATCTCCTGCCGCTTGCCGCCGTTCTGACGCCGAACCTGCCGGAGGCCGCGGCCCTGCTTGACGCGGACGTCGCGACCAATCGTGAAGCGATGATCGCCCAGGGCAATGCGCTGCGCGGGCTCGGCGCCCAGGCCGTTCTGATGAAGGGCGGCCATCTGGAGGGCGACGACTGCCCGGACCTGCTGGTAACCGCTCTCGGCCATCAATGGCTGGAGGGCGCGCGGATCGACACGGAAAACACCCACGGCACGGGCTGCACCCTGTCGAGCGCGATCGCCGCGGAAATCGGAAAGGGGCTTGCGCTTGCCGAAGCCGTCGTCATCGCCAAGGATTATGTCGCCGGCGCGATCGCGGCATCGGACAGGCTGTCCGTCGGCTCCGGCCACGGCCCCACCCATCACTTCCATGCCCTTTGGCCGTGATTTCAACAAATAGTGATGCCTAACGTCCGCGCGCGGGGCGAATTGATCTTTCGCAGCCGCTTACGCCACTGGCATCCCGTCGGCGGCTGGATATACTACAGGCGAAACGAGAAGGAGGTCTCGATGAAGAAGAACTATCTGATCGCCGTCGCATTGGCGCTCTGTCTTGGCGCGGGCCCGGTTTTCGCGCAGGACGCCCCGCAAATGCTCCGTCAGGATGACATGAAGGCTATCGGCCAGGCCATGGGCCAGCTCGGCGCCATCGCCAAGGGCCAGAAGGGCTACGATCCGGTCGTGGTCGAGGGCGCCCTGTCGTCGATCGCCGGTCATGCGAAGGACTTTCCGACGCATTTCCCGCCGGATTCCAAGACCGGAAACGACACGGAAGCAAGCCCGGCGATCTGGGAAAACATGGACGATTTCACCGCCCGCGCCGACAAGCTTGCCGCCGATGCGAACGCGCTTCTCGCCGACCTTCCCTCCGACCAGGCCGCCGTCGGCAAGGCGATGCAGACGCTTGGCGCCAATTGCGGCGCATGCCACGAAATCTATCGCGTCAAGAACTGACCCCGGCAGCCCTGGACCAGGGCTGAGACGGGTATTCAAGGAGCCGAAGCGTGAGACCACGCATCACGATCGGAGTGCTGGTTGTCGCCGCGCTGTTCATGGGCGCGGCGTTCATCGTTGCGCTCACGCCGCCCAGGCTTGACCCCGAAGCGCTCAGAAGCGCCGCGGTCGCCGACACGCAAAACGGCGAGAAAATCTTCTGGGCAAGCGGTTGCGCCGGCTGCCATGCCGCCCCCGGCGCCGAAGGCGACCAGAGGCTGGTGCTCGCCGGCGGCCTGCCGATCGAAAGCGATTTCGGCACGTTTCATGCCCCGAACATTTCTCCCGACGAAGGCCACGGCATCGGCGACTGGACCTTTTACGAGTTTGCCAATGCGCTGAAGAAGGGCATCGGGCGCCATGGCGAGAACCTCTACCCCGCCCTGCCCTACACGTCCTATGTGCGCATGACGAACCAGGATGTGCGCGACCTGCACGGCTACATCATGACGCTGCCGAAGAGCAGCGAACCGAGCAAGCCGCACGACATTGCCTTCCCGTTCAACATCCGGCTGGCGCTTTCCTTCTGGAAACGACTCTATTTTTCCGATCAGCCGCGCGTCACGCTTGCCGACGCCGCGCCCGAGGTCATGCGCGGACAGTATCTGGTGGAAGGCCCGGGCCATTGCGGCGAATGCCACACGCCGCGCAATGCGCTTGGCGGCCTGAAATATGGCGACTGGCTGGCCGGCGGGCCCAACCCCGACGGCGAAGGCATGATCCCGGACATCACGCCGGGATCGCGGGCCATCGGCGACTGGACGGCAAGCCAGATCGCAGACTATCTCGAGACCGGCTTCACGCCCGATTACGATACGGTCGGCGGCTCGATGGTCGAGGTGCAACAGAATGTCTCGCACCTCACGCGCGCCGATCTCGAGGCGATCGGCGCCTATCTGAAGGCCGTGCCGGCAAAGTGAGGCCGGCCGGTTTCAGGCGAGCGACTGCAGATAGCGCATGCCCGTCACCGGCCGGGCGACAAACTCCATCTGCTGGTAGAACTGGTGCGCCTTGGTGTTGCCCGTGGCGGCGCTGACGGAGAGATAGGCGCAACCCGCCGCCTTGGCGAAGTCGCGCGCGCGGGCAATCAGATGCTGGCCGACGCCATGGCTGCGATGGCCGTCGCGCACAAAGAGATGATGCAGGTCCATGCCGCGCAGGCCCTGCTGGGCGCGGTAGAGCGGGGTCAGAAGCGCATATCCGAGAAGCTGGGAACCGCCGTCGGCGACGAGCGCCGTTACCCAGGGCGCCGGCCCGAACAGGTCGCGCTTCAGCCCTTCGGCGTTCGCCTCCACGGCGTCGCCGTGAAAGGCGGCCAGAAGGCCGATCATGTCGAGCAATTGGGGAATATCGGTTTCGACCGCTTTCCTGATGGTCATCAGTGCGGGTCGTTCCAGCGAGATTTCGTCTTGGTCTTCGGTCATTGTCGTCCCTGGCCTTCGTTTCGAGCACCGCCGGGGACTTTGCTTCAACACCTTAGCCGCCCCCTGGCGGCCGGTGATGAACATGATCAATCGCGGCCGCTCCTATCGGAACAGCCAAAAATACGTGTGGTTGTGGGTAACGGTCTTGATCATGGATTTTCAGATGCGCCGAAACGGCAGACTTGTCAATTGAAAAATCACGCATGCTCCTCCGCGCACAGGCCGTGGTCGGCGAGCGAACGGATGACATAGCATTCGCCGACAGCGTCGGCGTCGCAATGACCGGCGATCCGCGCCAGTTCCGTCTCCAGCCGTTTCAGCCGCGCGATCTTCTCGCGCACGAGGGCGAGGTGGTCGCGGGCAATCGCATCGGCGCGATCACACGGGGTTTCGGGATGCGCGGAAAGCTCCAGCAATTCGCGGATCGCATCAAGCGAGATGCCAAGGTCGCGGGCATGACGGATGAAGGCGAGCCGGCTCTCCTCCTCCCGCCCGTAACGGCGCTGATTGCCCTCGGACCGTTCCGCCGGCGCAATCAGCCCGCTCTGCTCGTAATAGCGGATGGTCGGCACCTTGACGCCGGTGCGCCGCGAAAGCTCGCCGATGGAAAACATGTTTCAGAAAACCTCTTGAACCTATAGTCGCTGGAGCAATTATGGTGACCGGCATCGACAATTGCAACGGGTCGCGGACAATGAGCGCATGCTGCGGACAAGCCACTTTCGACGGCATGTCGGAAGCCTACAAGAAAAGACTGAAGATCGTCATCCTTCTCAACGCGGCGATGTTCATCGTCGAAATGGCGGCGGGCCAGGCGGCGCGGTCGCAGGCTCTCCAGGCAGACGCGCTCGACTTTCTCGCCGACGCGCTGACTTACGGCATCTCCATGGCGGTGATCGGCGCCTCTCTGAAGACACGGTCCGTGGCCGCCGCTTTCAAGGGCGCGAGCCTGTTGCTGATGGGTCTCTGGGTGTTCGGGTCGACCGTATGGCGGTTTTTCGCCGCCGGCGTGCCGGAAGCGCCGGTGATGGGCGTCATCGGTCTGATGGCGCTTGCCGCCAACCTCGCCACGGTGCTGCTGCTCGTCAGCTACAAGGATGGCGACGCCAATGTCCGCTCCGTCTGGCTCTGCTCGCGCAATGACGCGATCGGCAATGTGGCGGTGATGGTCGCGGCCCTCGGCGTCTGGGGCTCGAGCGCCGCCTGGCCGGACCTCGCCGTCGCCTTCGTCATGGCCAGCCTGTTCCTCTCCTCCGCCTTCCAGATCCTGGCCCAGTCATGGCGGGAATTCCGCGCGGGCGAAGCAGAGGCGGGCGCGCCGAACCCGCCTGCCGAAGACGCGTGCTGCGAGAGGACCTGCTGCGACAGCCGGAGCGAGAGCCGACCCGCCTGAGACCAAAAAGCCCGGACAAGCGCGCCCGGGCTTCTTTCGCCATCCGGCCTCCGGTCGGAAGCACCTATTTGCAGTTGGCCCGGGCCCAGTCCATATAAAGCGCCATCGCCTTCTTCGCCATCGGGCCGAGATCATAGTCACGGTCATCAAGCCTGGTGACGGGAACCACCTTGTTGTAATTGCCGGTCATGAACAGCTCGTCGGCTTCCATGAAGTCCTTCACCGTCAGCGTGCGCTCCTCGGCGGGGATGCCGTTCTCGCGGAAGAGCTTGAGGATGCGGCGGCGGGTGATGCCCGCCAGGAAGCAGCCATTGTCGGCCGGCGTCATCGGGATGCCGTCCTTGACGAGGAAGATGTTGGCGGAGGCCGTTTCGGCGACATTGCCGTTCATGTCGCAGGCAAGCGCATTGTCGAAACCGCGGGCCCGCGCTTCCAGCATCATCCGTCCGGAATTCGGGTAGAGGCTGCCGGCCTTGGCATGGGTCATCGCCACTTCCGGCGAAGGACGGCGGAAGGGCGACAGCGTGAGACGCACCGGCACGGTGGAGCGCATCGGCGTCTCGAACAGGCAGAGCGCGAACCGCGTGGAGGCCGGATCGGGCGGCACGAGGCCGGCAAGGCCGTGCTCGGCCCAGTACATCGGCTTGATGTAGACGGCCTCCGCCCCCTTGAAGCGTTTCAGCCCCTCCCACACCAGCGCCTCGATCTCCTCGGGCGTATGGGTCGGCTCAAGGCCAAGCGCCCGCGCCGAGCGGTTGATGCGCTTGCAGTGCTCGTCGAGATCGGGCGCCATGCCCTCGAAGAAGCGTGCGCCGTCAAACACGGTCGAGGCAAGCCACATCGCATGCGAGGTCGGGCCGATCAGCGGCGGATTGCCGGGAAGCCATTCGCCATCGACATGGGTCCAGGTTTCCGATGACGGGGAAGTATCGACTGCCATTTCATTCTCCTTGCAACGCCGCCGGCCTTCGCTATGCGCCTCGCAAGGTCGGTCGCTGGGAAAGGGGCCGGTGCGGCAGCGTGCGCCGGAAGGCGGGCGGCGGAAATTCAATGCAGCCAATCAAGACTTCGCCCGGCAGAAGGTCAAGCGGAAAATCCCCGGGCCCGCCCTTTCCCGGAGAACGGAATCCGCTGCGCTTCCCGCGCCTGTTGATCTTCGCCACCGCGGCATAAAAAAGCCGGCGGACAAACCGCCGGCCTCGAAAATTCCCGATCGTCGCGGCCGTTATTCGGCGAGAGAAACCGGAACCTCGTAGTTCACCCGGAGCGCATGGCTGTAGGGGCAAACGATATGGGCCTGATGGACGAGATTTTCCGCGGTCTCACGATCGAGGCCCGGAATGGAGATGGTGAGTTCCGCGGTGATGCCGAAACCTTCGCCATCGTCGCGCGGGCCGACGCCGACGGTCGCCGATACGGTCGTTTCCTTGGGAAGCTTGACCTTCTTCTTGGCGGCGACATTGTGAAGCGCGGAGTTGAAGCAGGCGGCATAGCCGGCGGCGAAAAGCTGCTCGGGATTGGCTCCTTCGCCGCCCGGACCGCCCATTTCCTTCGGCAGGGCGAGATTGACTTCGAATGCGCCGTCTTCGGTGCGGGCCGTGCCTTCGCGGCCGCCGGTTGAAATGGCCTTGGTGGTGTAAAGCGTCTTGATCATGGCATTGCTCCTTGTTGAGGCGGAAACCGCCTTCCTCGAGAAAACTTCCATTTCTTCTACGACGCGGCGGAGCCCGATCAGTTCCGTTCCGTATCGCATGGATTTTAAATAGCGCACAATTAAATTGTTTACAATATTATTTTGCGATTTTTATCATCTCTCCTATATTGCGCAAATGACCCATGATGACGACCGCCAGCCCCGGCTTGATGACCAGCTCTGTTTTGCCGTCTATGCCACCGAGCACGCCTTCGCGCGCGCCTACAAGCCGCTCCTGTCGAAGCTCGGCCTGACCTATCCGCAATATCTGGTGATGATGGTCCTTTGGGAACACCGCACGCTGTCGGTCAACGCCATCGGCGCGCGGCTGGGGCTCGACAGCGGCACGCTGTCCCCGCTTCTGAAGCGGCTGGAAACGGCAGGCCTGATCGCCAGGCGCCGGGCGGCCGACGACGAGCGCCGGGTCGAGATCACGCTGACGCCGAAAGGCCTGGCGATGCGCGAAGATGCCGAGACCGTCGGCCGGTCAATCGCGCAGAAAACGGGCTGCACGGCGGAAGAGGCCCGCGCGCTGCACGCCCGGCTGAACGCGCTGCGGCAGCATCTCCTGGAGAGCGAGGAATAGCCGGCCGTTCGCCTCAGGGCAGAACGGCGCGCACCCTGCCAACTTCCGTGCCGTTCCAGTTCTTCAGCCCGGAATCGGCCATCTGCCGCAGGCGCTCCGAGAGCGCCGCGTCATCGGCAAGTTGCCTTGCGAGAACGGCGGCCACCATGGCCTCGGCGGCGCGCGTCGTCCCGTCCTCGCATTTGAGCGCGATGCCGAGCCCCTTTTCCGGCAGCGCCGCGCAGAAAACGCCTTCCGCGCCGGTCTTGGCGAAGATGCGGCCGGGCGCCATTTCCATCAGAGCCGTGCAGGCCCGGCCCGTGCCGGCGACATAATAGGGCTCGGCCATCGCCGCATCGAGGATGCGCCGCGCGGCGCGGGCGCGCGCCGGCGAAAGCCCCTCGCCCGTCGCCATGCGGGCAAAGCCCCGGGCAAGCGATTTCAGCGGCACGGCATAGGTGGGAATATTGCAGCCGTCGATGCCGCAGACATCGGCGCCGACGAACGCGCCGGTCACATCCGCCATCGCCTCGCGGATCTGCGCCTGAAGCGGATGGTCGTAAGCGGTATACCCTTTTGGATCGATGCCCTGATGGCTGCAGGCGCAGACGAAGCCGGCATGCTTGCCGGAGCAATTGTTGCAAAGCGCATCCGGCATTTCACGCGTGCGGGCCTGATGGATGAGGACCGGCTGCTGGAATGACCAGTGCGCCCCGCATTCCAGATCCTCCGCGCCGCGTCCCGCTTTGGCGAGCATCTCGCCCGCAAGGGCCGCATGGGCATCTTCGCCCGAATGGGAAGAGGCGGAGAGCGCGAGCTCGCGATTGCCGAAGCCATAGGCGTCCGCCGCCCCGCTTTCAACGAGCGGCAGCGCCTGGATCGCCTTGCAGGCCGAGCGGGGAAACACCGCCGCATCGATATCGCCGGCGGCATAGACCACGCCGCCCGCGGCATCGGCAACCGCGATCATGCCGCGATGGCGGCTCTCGACGAGCGCGCCGCGCGTCACCTCGACCAGAACAGGATTGACCATCAGCCCGAACCTCCGCCGCTACCCAAGACCTCAGTCGAATGTCAGGACGATCTTGCCGATATGATCGCCCGCCTCCATGCGCCGGTGCGCTTCTGCCGCTTCCTCGAAGGCGAAGACGCGGTCGATCAGCGGCCTGACGCGGCCCTCGGCAAGCATCGGCCAGACCTTCTCCGCAAGATCGTCGCGCACGGCCTTCTTTTCTGCGTCGGTGCGCGGCCGCATGGTCGAGCCGGTGACCTTCAGCCGCTTGACCATGATCGGTGCCAGATTGACGTCTTCGGCCTTCGAGCCGCTGAGGAAGGCGATCATCGACAGGCAGCCATCCCTGGCGAGCGCGGAAAGATTGCGTTGGAAATAGGCGGCGCCGACCATATCGAGAATGATGTCGACCCCGCGTCCCTCCGTCGCCGCCTTCACGGCCTCGACGAAGTCCCGTTCGCGATAGTTGACCGCGACCGTCGCGCCGAGCGCCACGCAGGCATCGCATTTCTCCGCCGTGCCGGCTGTCGTGAACACGCGCGCGCCAAACGCTTTCGCAAGCTGGATGGCCGTCGTGCCGATGCCGCTCGAGCCGCCGTGGATGAGGACATCCTGCCCGGCCTTGAGTCCCGCCATCCGGAAGAGATTGGCCCATACGGTGAAGAAGGTTTCCGGGATCGCGGCGGCGGAAACGTCATCCATGCCTTCGGGAACCGGCAGGACCTGGCCGGCCGGAAGCAGGCAATACTCCGCATACCCCCCGCCATTGGCGAGCCCGCAGACGCGCGCGCCGATCTCGACCCCCTCGACCTCTTCGCCCATGGCGACGACTTTGCCGGCCACTTCCAGCCCCAGGACGGGACTTGCGCCGGGCGGCGGCGGATAGCTGCCCTGCCGCTGGGCGACATCCGGCCGGTTGACGCCGGCGGCCGACACCTTGACGAGCACGTCGTTCGGCCCCGGTTTGGGGCGCGGTCCCGTTGCCACCGACATGACCTCCGGGCCGCCAAAGCCGCTGATCGTGATGTAGCGCATCGAACCGTCTGAAGACATTGCTCTCTTCCCTCGGGTGCTTGAATTCAACAAACCAAAAGGCCCGGCCGCGTCCGTTTCGGAACGCCGGCCGGGCCTTTCTTCATTTCAGCCGTTGCTGCGCGGACGCAGTGCAAGCGCGAAGACCACCATCGACACGCCGTAGACCAGGAAATCGGCCGCGACGAACAGGCCGAGCAGCCACAGGCTGTTCTGCGGGAAGTTCGAGGCGATCAGGACCGCGGCCAGGATCAGGACCAGGCCGGAGAAGATCATGAAGCCCCAGCCCTTGAGCGGGCGCATGGTCATGCCCAGGTAAAGCCTGAAGCCGCCGGCAACGGCCAGCGAGACGCCGACGATGATGGTGAACAGGCTGGAGGCCAGAACCGGATTGCGCATCAGCACGATGCCGGCCAGCACATACAGCAGGCCCGAGATCACCCAGAAGGCCACATGCCCCTTGGAGCGATTATAGAAAAGCTGCAAGAGATGGACGACGCCGGCGACAATCAGCATCGCGCCGAAGAAGACCACCGAGGCAACGGTCGTCGCCACAAGATTGCCGAGAAGAATAAGGCTCAGCAGAACGAGCAGCAGGCCAAAGGCCATGACCCAGCCCCAGCGTCCCCTGAACTTGTCAAGATCCGGCCCCTGCTCTCCAAATGTCGTCATGGTGGAATATCCCCTTCATCACCGCGTAAAATCGTTGCGACGATAGTGACGAAGCTGAATATTGGCAACTCTTCTTCGCGTGGCCGGGCGTTTCTGGGCGCGATTTCAATGCGCCTGGTTGCGCACCGCCGGCCTCAGATAGATCACCCAGTAGGCGATCCCGACGAACAGCGCGCCGCCGATGATATTGCCGATGGTGACCGGGACCAGATTGGCAAACACGAAATTGCTCCAGGTCAGATCGGCAAAGTCTGCCGGATTGGCGCCCGAGGCTGCCCAGAATTCAGGTCCGGCAAGCGTCTTCGTGAGGATGGCCATGGGAATCTGGAACATGTTGGCGACGCAGTGCTCGAATCCGGCGGCCACAAACATGGCGACCGGCAGGATGACGGCCAGGATCTTGTCGGTCGCCGACCGGCCGGCATAGGTCATCCACACGCCGAGACAGACGAGCACGTTGCACATGACGCCGAGCGCGACCGCCTGAAGGAAGGTGTGGTGCAGCTTGTGCTGGGCGATATGCATGTAATTGAGGCCAAGAAGCCCGCCATCGCCCTCATAGTGCCGGGCGGCCTGCATGATCATCACCAGCGTGACCGCGCCGACAAAGTTGCCGAGATAGACCATCGCCCAATTGCGCGCGAGCGCGGCCCAGGTGATCCGCCCGGTCGCCTTGCCGATGATTGTCATCACGGTGCTTGTGAACAGGTCGGCGCCCGTCAGCACGACGAGGACCAGCCCGAGACTGAAGGCGAGGCCGCCGATGAACTTGTTCGCGCCCCAGCCGATATCGCCATTTCCCGTTGTCACGACCGTGTAGAATATGAAGGCTATGCCGATGAAGGCGCCGGCCATCATCGCGGAGACGAAAAGCGAGAGCGGATCCTTGTTGACCTTTGCGATCCCCGCCGCCTCGGCCTTTTCGGCCATGACATGGGGCGGGAAGGCATCGAGATTGAAATGCTGCATGGTCAAGAACTCCGTCGGTG
This sequence comes from Martelella sp. AD-3, assembly GCF_001578105.1. Lineage (GTDB taxonomy): Bacteria > Pseudomonadota > Alphaproteobacteria > Rhizobiales > Rhizobiaceae > Martelella. Next base: position 2,891,804 of record NZ_CP014275.1, read on the forward strand.
GACGCTTGGGAGGCGCGTGGCCGATACGTAGCAGCCCCGCCCCCCGGCGCGTTGATCTTGATCAGTCCGACAAGGACGGCAATCCGGGGGCTGATCGCCAGGCGCGACATCTGCATAATGGCAATCATTACCGAATCATTCCGGAAGGACCGTGACATGCTGAAAATATGGGGCCGCGCGACATCATCCAATGTACAAGCGTTGATGTGGACTGTCGGCGAGCTTGAACTGGAACACGAACGGTATGATGTCGGCTTCAAATTCGGCGGCACGGACACGCCGGAATTTCTGGCAATGAACCCGAACGGACTGATCCCTGTCGTCAAGGACGGCGACGATGGCGAGGCCCTGTTCGAGACAGGCGCCATCTGCCGCTACCTCGCCGCCCGCCATGCACATGACAGCTTCTGGCCAAAAGATCCGGCAGCGCGCGCCCATGTCGACAAATGGGCCGAATGGGGCAAGGTCACCGCCGCTGCCGCCTTCACCGTGCCGATCTTCTGGGCCGTGGTGCGCACGCCGGCGAAGGACCGCAACCCCGAGGCGATCGCGCGCGCGCTCGCCGCCTTCGACCGGCTTCTGGGCATCGCCGAGGCCGAGCTCGAGAAGCACGCCTTCCTAGCGGGCGACAGCTTCACGCTGGCCGACATCATGTTCGGCCACATTCTCTACCGCTACCATACGATGGAGATCGACCGTCCCGCGCGACCGGCCGTCGAGGCCTACTACGCGGCGATGACCGAACGCCCGGCCTATCGCGACCATGTGATGGTCTCTTATGACAGCCTGCGTCCGTAAAAAGGCCTGTTGGCGACAAATCGCGGCGCGTGAACGGAAATTCCCTGCGACGGCCTTGAAATCGACCGGAGGCAAGAGGATAACGAAGGCAACCGCCCCGCTTCCTGTACATTGATACCGGGCCCCGGACCGGGAAATTCTGTCGAGAACGCCAAAGAGATTGCCGCGAAAGCCAGGTCATGCGCCCCTATTACAAGAACGTCAAAATGGTCCGTCGCACACGGGTGATGTGGGGATCATGGCGCATATGGCAGCCAAGGCTGGTTTTCTGGGTCGGGGCCCTGATGATCGGGGTGATCAGCGTGTTCTTCGCGCGCGCCGCCGATTTCGCCTATGAACTGTTCGAGACGATGCGGCATTCGACCGCCTATTCGCCCTATCTGCCGCTGATCCTGACGCCGCTCGGCTTCATGCTCTGTTCCTATCTGAGCACGCGCTGGTTTCCCAATTCGCAAGGGTCGGGCATTCCGCAGGCGATCGCCGCAAGGCATCTGCACAATACCGAAAGCCAGCACCGGCTGCTCAACCTCCGGGTTGCCGCCGGCAAGATCCTGATCACCGTGATCGGTCTCTTCTGCGGCGCCTCGATCGGCCGCGAGGGCCCGACCGCCCAGGTCGGCGCCTCGATCATGATCCAGACCGCGCGCTGGGGCAAGATGATCCAGACCAAGGGGCTGATCGTCGCCGGTTCGGCGGCCGGCATCTCGGCCGCCTTCAACACGCCGCTTGCCGGCATCGTCTTTGCCATCGAGGAAATGAGCCGCGCCTACGAATCGCGCGCCAACGGCCTCGTCGTTTCCGCCATCATCCTCTCCGGCCTCGCCGCAATCGGGCTTGCCGGCAACTACACCTATTTCGGCCAGGCCTCGGCCATCGCCGTGCGGCCGGAGGAATGGGTCGCCGTCTTCGTCTGCGGCATCGGCGGGGGACTTCTGGGCGCCATGTTCTCACTCTATTCGCTGAAGGTGGCGCGGCGCGTCAAGCGCTGGGCGCAGCCTGCGCCGATCAAGAGGATGGCGCTTGTTGCCGGCGGCTGCGGGCTGTCGGTCGCCGTCATCGGCATCGTCTTCGGCGGCGCAACCTTCGGCACCGGCTACGAGCAGGCGAGAACCGTGATCGAAGGCGGATCGATCAACCCCTTCTTCTTCGCCGGCAAGCTGGCCGCGACCTTCCTCTCCATGGCTTCCGGCATTCCCGGCGGTCTGTTCGCGCCTTCGCTGTCCGTCGGCGCGACGCTCGGCTCGACGGTTGCCGATGTTCTGGGCGTCAGCATCGGCCTCGGCGCGATCCTCGGCATGGCCGGCTACTTTGCCGGCGTCGTCCAGTCGCCGATGACGGCCTTCGTCATCATCCTGGAAATGACGGACAATCACGACGGCATCATCACCCTGATGGCGACGTCCATGCTCGGCTACATCGCCTCGCGCATGATCTCGCGCGAGCCGCTCTATCACGGCCTTTCGCGCGCCTTCATCGCCGACAGCATCAAGTTCCAGCGCGCCCGCAACCGCGAAACGACTGCGGAAGAACGCAGCACCGTCGAAGAGATGCGCGAGGAAACCCGTCGTTATAATGACAAGGGCGCCCTCTAGAGTATCGGGCGAAAAGTGGTTGCCGGTTTTTCGATAACCCGATGCGCCTACACAAAGAGATGGATCACCGGGCGGTTAATCTGAACCGCCCGGTGATCCAGAACCGGTCAGGGCAGCGCGTTCTAGCAATCAGGTGATCCGCGACAAGCTTTTGCCGTCGCCGCCTGAAATTCGACAAGCCGGTTCCTCGCGCAGCGCCGGCCTGGACGCGATACTGCGCGAAACGGACACGATGCGAGTTTGACGATGACGCTTTCCTCCAAGATCGACCTCGAAAACACTCTTGCCGCCCTGGACCTCGAGGGACGACTGCGGCTCGTCGCCGAAAGTGGCCGGCCCGCCGTCTTTACCACCAGTCTCGGGATCGAGGATCAGGTGCTGACCGGAGCGATCGCCATGGCCGGCCTGCCGATCAGGATCGTCACGCTCGATACCGGTCGCCTTTTTGACGAGACGCTGCAGCTGATCGAGGACACCGAGGCTCGTTTCGGCATCGCGATCGAGCGTTTTCATCCGCGGCAAGAGGCTGTCGATGCCTATGTCGCCGAACATGGCCGCAACGGCTTTTACGAGAGCGTCGACGCGCGCCACGCCTGCTGCCACATCCGCAAGCTCGAGCCGCTCTCGCAGGCGCTCGAAGGCGCAGCCTACTGGATAACGGGGCTGAGGCGCGGCCAGTCCGGCAACCGCGCGACGACCCCTTTTTGCGAGGAAGACAAGACCCGCCATCTGACGAAGATCAATCCGCTGGCCGACTGGAGCATCGCGGACATCCGCGCCTTTGCCGAGCGGAACGACGTTCCCCTCAACCCGCTGCATGAGCGCGGCTATCCCTCGATCGGCTGCGCGCCCTGCACACGCGCGATCAAGCCGGGCGAGCCGGAGCGCGCCGGTCGCTGGTGGTGGGAAAATGACGCAAAGCGGGAATGCGGCCTGCACGTCGGGAGCGCCGCCCGCTGAGGCCAAGAGAGGCCGGAATATACGGTTTCCCCCGGAATACGGAACCGGTCTATCTCCTTGTTTTGACGCATTGTCGCGGACGTCAGATGTTTCCATCTGCCGGCGAAATGCACTATCGTCGCGTCGAGTTGCCCTCAATGATCTCGAAGGGCAGTTCAACGGCCGCTTCCGGCCGCTCGCCCTCCGTCAGGTACCGCATGATCAGATCGGCCGCCTTGAAGCCGATCTCGTAGAGCGGCACATAGACCGAGGTCAGCGGCGATTCCTCCATCTCGGCGAAATCCACGCCGTTATAGCCGCAAATGCCGAGCTCCTGCGGCACGCGAACGCCAAGTTGCTGGGCGCCGAAATAGACCCCCATGGCAAGCCTGTCATTGTGACAGAAGACAGCATCCACCTCCGGCATGCGCCGCCTGAGGTTGCGCACGAGGTTGACGCCCTGTTCCATCGGATTGCCGGTTTCGGCCTCGAAGACATAGGCCGGATCATAGCGGCCGGCCTTCAGCAACGCGTCGCGATAGCCCTCGAAGCGGCGGCGGGAGCGGATGTCCTTGCCGCCGCCCAAGAGCGCAATCCGCTCATAGCCCTGCGCCAGGAGATGCTCGACGGCCGCCGTTGCCGCCGCCCGGTTGCGAATGCCGACGCCCATGTCCAACGGCTCGATGCTGGTATCCATCATCTGCACCACCGGACAGCCGAGCTCGGCGATCAGGGGCTTGTTGACCGGAAACTCGGCAACGCTTTCAAGAATGATGCCGGCGGGATTCTGCGCCACGAAAAGCCGGAGCAGCTTGGCTTCCTCGGCCGCGTTGAGGCCGATATTGGCGAATTGCGTGCTGACGTCGCTGGTCAGGAAGCGGTCCTCGACGCCGCGGGCGGCATGGAAAAAGCCGCTCATCTCCATGATCGGCGCCAGCACCGCTACGATTCCGCTGTGCCGGCTGGCAAGCGCCCGGGCGGCGAAGTTCGGCACGTAGCCGATCTCCTCGACCACATCCAGGATTGTCTCGCGCAGTTTCTCGCTCACCTTGTGCGGTTCGCGCAGCGCCCGTGACACCGTGATCGGACTGACGCCCGCCAGCCTTGCGACATCGCTCAGCGTCGTTCGCGATTTCGAACCGCCCCTCAACCGAAAAGACAATTCTTCGATCCCCTGTCCCGCCCACCGGCGCTTGGCATTCCATTCACGTCTGCGGCAACTTCAGTCCGGCATTTTATCATGAAATTCAAATTCACGGCAAAATGACTTTTGTCAACCTTGCGGGCAATTGCTCCTCAAGGATTGGCCAGAGCCTTCAGATCGGTCGCCGGATCCGCGATCGCCTCCGCGGCCGGATTGACCCCCGCGGAAAGCATCTTCTTGGCGCAGACATAGGCGCGTGCATCATTGATCGCGTCGACGGCGAGAAGCGTGTCGCCCCTGAAATACCAGACGGATTGGCTGCCCTCGCGGGCGCCCTCGCGCGTCACGACGCGATCATAGCCGCCATTATAGCCCGCGATCTGCAGTTTCACATCATATTGATCCGACCAGAACCATGGCTCGGGTTCATAGGCCTTGTCCGAGCCCGCGATCACGCCGGCGATCGCCTCCGCCTGGTCAACCGCGTTGGGCACCGATTCGAGGCGAATACGCTCGCCGCGATAGGGCTGCTCGACGCAATCGCCGACGGCAAAGATGGCGGGATCGGAGGTCCGCCCGAACCGGTCGACGACGATGCCGTTTCCGACGGCAAGGCCTGCTTCCTTGGCGAGCTGGTCGTTCGGCGTCACGCCGATGCCGACGACCGCCATGTCGATTTCCAGCGTCTCGCCGCGCGAAAGCACCGCGCGCCGGACATGGCCCGCCTCGCCCTCGAGATGGATCAGGCCGGTATTTTCGCGGATATCGACGCCGTGCGCGCGATGAATGGCGCGCATGATATCGGCCGTCTCGGGCGCTGCGACGCGCTTCAGGATACGGTCGGCCATTTCGATCACGGTGACATCGACGTCGAATTTCCGCGCCACGGCCGCCGCCTCGAGCCCGACATAGCCGCCGCCGACGACGAGGAGCCTGGCGCCAGGCTTCATGGCTTCGGCCAGCCGGTCGGCGTCATGCTTGTCGCGCATGACGAACACGCCCTGAAGGCCGCCGCCGATATCCTCCGGCAGGCGGCGCGGCGCGGCGCCCGTGGCCAGCACCAGCGTGCCATAGGAAAGGGTCGCGCCATCCTGCATCACGATCTGCCTGGCGTCCCGGTCGATGCGTTCGACGAAACGCTCCAGAAGGAGGTCAATGTCGTTTTCGCCGTACCAAGCCTCGGGCCGGAACAGCAGCCGATCGAACGCCATCTCGCCGAGAAGGTATTTCTTCGAAAGCGGCGGTCGCTGGTAGGGCGGCACGGCTTCCGCCCCGATCAGCGTGATCGGCCGCTCATCCTTCAGCGCCCTCAGCTTGGCCGCGACGGCAAATCCGCCCTGACCTGCTCCGACAATGACAATCCGATCGGACACGGTTTGCCCCTTTTTCGTTTGTTTTCGATGCAGACCAATGGCTTACGTCGCGATCGAGGCCCCGTCAATCATCCGAGCAGCGCCGAATAGGCACAGGTGCGCGACAAAAAAAGGCCCGGTATCGCCCCGGGCCTCTTCGCTTGTTGGCCTGTTATCCAGCCGATGGCGGAGCAATCTTCAGAGATTGCCCTTGCGCTGCTGGACCATCATGAACTTGTCGAAGGAGAACTCCGCGAGCTGCATCCACAGATAGGCGTCCTTCTTGAACTCCTGCTGGCTGTCATAGATGCGCTTGAACCAGGCGTTCTCCGCCGAGATCTCGGCGAAGGTCTCCTGAGACACCTTGTAGCAGGCATCGAGAATTTCCTCGCTGAACGGCTTCAGCACCGCGCCTTCGGCGACCAGCTGGCGCAGCGCCTGCGGGTTGCCGGCATCATAACGGGCGAGCATGTCGAGGTTCACCGCGTCGCAGGCATCCGTCAGTATCTGCTGATAGCTTGCCGGCAGTTCGTTGAACTTGTCGAGATTGGTGAAGGCATGGATGACCGGGCCGCCTTCCCACCAGGCCGGATAGTAGTAGTATTTCGCGACCTTGACGAGACCGAGGCTGAGATCGTCATAGGGGCCGACGAATTCGGTGGCATCGATCGTGCCGCGTTCCAGCGCCGAATAGACGTCGCCGGCGGCAATCTGCTGCGGCGTGACGCCGAGCTTTGCCATGACCTGGCCCGCAAGGCCGGCGATGCGCATCTTCAGGCCCTTGAGGTCCTCGAGCGAATTGATCTCATTGGCGAACCAGCCGCCCATCTGCGCCCCGGTATTGCCGGCCGGATGTCCCCAGACGCCCTTTTCGGCGAAGAACTCGTCAAACAGTTCGTTGCCGCCGCCCTGGTAGAGCCAGGCATTCTTCAGGCGCGCATTCATGCCGAAGGGCACCGCCGTGCCGAGACCGTAGGTCATGTCCTGGCCGATATAGTAGTAGGAGGGCGTGTGGCACATTTCGATCGTGCCGTCGCGCACGGCGTCGAGCACCTGCAGCGGCGGAACCAGTTCGCCGCCGGCAAAGACCTGAATATCGAAATTGCCGTCGGTCGCCTCGCGCACGCGCTCCGCAATGCCGGTCGCGCCGGAATAGAGAATGTCGAGCGACTGCGGGAAGGCAGACGACAGGCGCCAGTTGAGCTTGGGGTTTTCCTGGGCGATGGCGGGGGCGGCGAGCGCGGCCGGGGCGAGCGCGCCGGCCGAAGCAACGCCTGCTTTTTTGAAGAACGTGCGGCGATCCATTGGTGTTTCCTGCTTCATTGTCGAAGGACCGGCTCCCGGCGGGGCGAACGTCATGCCTGCCCCGGCGTCGGGCGATCCGTACCGCTCGGTACTATCTTTTTTCACCGTCGCATGCAAGCCCGACATCGCGGCCTTGCGTCATTACCTGTTGTTGATTTGTTCGAACCCGTCCGGCGCGCCATGACCTGCCGTACGCGGCGCGGAACCTCACCGCCCCGGCCTTGCCGTGCCGCCCTTCGCTCGCCCCGCGCCAAATGCCGGGTGACCGGCCGACGCGTCTTGCTTCCACCGGTTGATCCTGTTATGACTGACTGGTCAGTCATAATCAAAGAGGCAGCTGTCCGGAATGAACACCCCGCCGAAACGAAGAACGCTCGCGCCTGAAGCCCGTCGCAAAGCCATCCTGGACGCCGCCCTTGCCGTGTTTTCCGAAAAGGGTTTCGCCAATGCGCGCATCGAGGACATTGCCCGGCGCGCCGGAATCGGCAAGGGCACGGTCTATCTCTATTTCCCGGACAAGGAGAACCTGTTCAAATCGCTGATCAGCGACGCGCTCGGTCCGCTTCTTGCGGCCGCACACGCGACGCTCGACGAACCGGATCTTGACCCGCGCGAAACGCTCGCGATCTTCTTCGAAATGGTGAAAACTGAAGTGCTCGGGACCGAAAAACGGGACCTTGTTCTCCTGATGGCGATGGAAATGCGCAATTTCCCCGAGATCGCCGAATTCTATCACGAGAACATCATTCGCTCCGGCCTCGCCCTTATCCTCGGCGTTCTCGAGAGGGCCGAAAGGCGCGGCGCTTTGCGCTCTTCCAAGGTGCTGAAGGCGCCGCAGGTGATCTTCGCGCCGGCGCTGCTGTCGGTCATCTGGGATGCGAACTTCGCCCGCTTCGGCGATCTCGACCTCGATGCCGCATTCGGATTCTACCTGGATACCCTGTTCAAGCCAGCCGAAGGGGATACCCCATGAAACGCGTTCTCATCGCCGTCATCCTGCTGGCCGTGGCTGCCTCGGCCGGATACTACCTCTTCCGCCCCGAAGAGGACCACGGCTTTCTCGGCTGGGTGGAGGCCGACGCGCTCTATATCGGCGCCCCCGACACCGCGCGGCTCACCGTACTCACCGTCGAGGAAGGGGACGAAGCAAAGACCGGACAAAGGCTGTTTGCCCTTGAAGCCGACGTGGAACAGGCCGCCGTCGACACCGCCCGCGCCAACCTGGAAAAGGCAAGGGCCGCCCTGGCGCTCGCCCGGGCGCCGCAGGACAGGCCGGAACAGCTGGAAGCGCTGCAGGCCTCTCGCAAGGAGGCCGAGGCGGCGCTTGAATACGCAGAAAAGTCGCTGACGCGGGCAAGATCGCTGTTCCGGCAGGAAAGCGGCACCAAGGCCAATCTCGACAGCGCCGTCAGCGCCTACGCGCAGGCGAAGGCCGCCCTCGACAAGATCAATGCCCAGATCGCGCTCGGCGAACTGCCCCAGCGCGACCAGCAGATCGAACAGGCCGAGCAGAGCGTCTCCGCCGCCGGATCCGACCTTGCCGCAGCGGAAGCCGCGCTGGCGCTCAAGACGGTTTCCGCCCCGGCCTCAGGCAGCATAGAGGAGGTCTATTACCGAACCGGCGAAGTGGTGCCGGCGGGCCGGCCGGTCGTCTCGCTTCTGCCGCCGCAAAACATCAAGATCGAGTTCTTCGTGCCCGAGCGCGAGCGCGCCGCGCTGAAGGTCGGCGACAGGGTGCGCGTTTCCTGCGACGGATGCCGGCCGCAAGACGCCACGGTCTTCTTCATCGCCAAAGACGCCGAATACACCCCTCCCGAGATTTTCTCGCGTGAGGAGCGCGCCAAGATGGTCTATCGCCTGGAAGCCCGGCCGGAGGATCCGGAAGCGCTTGCCGTCGGTCTTCCCGTCAATGTCACAGGGGAGCGCAACTGATGGCCACCCAGGACAACGTCATTTCGGTCGAGGGCCTGACCAAGAGCTTCGGCGGCCGCACCGTGGTCGACCATCTGACCATGAACGTCCGCAAGGGCACGATCCACGGCTTTCTGGGCCCGAACGGCTCCGGCAAGACCACCACCATCCGCATGCTCTGCGGCCTTCTGACGCCGGACAGCGGCTCCGGCACCTGCCTTGGCTACGACATCACCCGCGACGGGGAGCGCCTCAGGCGTCACGTCGGCTACATGACCCAGCGTTTCTCGCTCTACGAGGACCTGACGATCCGCGAGAACCTCGATTTCGTCGCCCGGATTCACGGCCTGAGGGACCCGCGGAAAAAGGTCTCCGACGCCATCGAGCGGCTCGGCCTTGGCGGTCGCGAGAAGCAGCTCGCCGGCAATCTCTCCGGCGGCTGGAAACAGCGGCTCGCGCTCGGCGCCTGCACGCTTCCCGATCCGGACCTCCTGCTGCTCGACGAGCCGACCGCCGGCGTCGATCCCAAGGCCCGGCGAGAATTCTGGGCCGAAATCCACGCGTTGGCCGCAGACGGTCTCTCGGTTCTGGTCTCCACCCATTATATGGACGAGGCCGAACGCTGCCACGAGATCGCCTATATGGCCTATGGCAAGCTGATGGTGACCGGCACGGTGAAGGAGGTGGTGGCCGCCTCGAAGCTCGAAAGCTATCTCATCACCGGCGCCCATGTGCATGACCTTCAGGCCGAACTGGAACAGGCGGACGGCGTCGATCTCGTCGCCCCCTTCGGCTCGTCATTGCATGTCTGCGGCCATGACAGGGCGGCGCTGGAGCGCGCGGTTCAGCCCTACCGCGACCGGCCGGATACCGACTGCCGCCCGAGCGAGGCAACGCTGGAGGACGCGTTTATCTACATGATGAATGCATCGAAGGACAATTTCGATGACGGATGAACGGCCACAACGTTTTCCTGCCTTGCGCCGCTTCTGGGCGATGACGGTCAAGGAATTCATCCAGATGACGCGCGACCGGCTGACCATGGGCATGATGATCACGCTGCCGATCATGCAATTGCTGCTGTTCGGCTTCGCCATCAACACGACGCCGCATCATCTGCCGACCGCTGTCATGCTGTCGGAAAGCACCGATGCCTCCCGCGCCATTCTGGCCTCGATGGAGAACACCGACTTCTTCGATATCACCGGCATCGTCACAAGTGATGAGGACATGGACCGGGCGCTGGAATCGGGCGAGGTGCTGTTCGTGGTCGAGATTCCGCCGGATTTCGAACGCGACCTCAGACGCGGCCTCTCCCCGTCCCTTCTGGTGGCGGCCGACGCGACCGATCCGGTCGCCGCGTCTTCCGCGCTGGGGGCGCTCTCGGGCGTCGTTTCCACCGCGCTTTCCGGCCTGCACGGCGTCACCATCGCCGCCCCCGGGGAGCCGGCCTTCAACATCATCCAGCACCGGCGCTACAATCCGGCGGGCAAGTCGACGCTCAACATCGTGCCCGGCCTGCTCGGCACGATCCTGACGATGACGCTGCTGATCTTCACCGCCCTTGCCGTCACCCGCGAGATCGAGCGCGGCACGATGGAAAACCTGCTCGCCATGCCCATCCGCCCGATCGAGATCATGATGGGCAAGATCATGCCCTATGTCTTCGTCGGCGCGTTTCAGGCGGCGCTGATCATCTCCTCCGGCCTCTTCATCTTCGACGTGCCGATCCTCGGAGACCCTTGGTCGCTGGCGCTTCTGACGCTGCTCTTCGTCGTCACCAACCTGTCGATCGGCTACACATTCTCGACGGTTGCCAGGAACCAGCTCCAGGCCGTGCAGATGTCGATGATGTTCTTCCTGCCGAGCATCCTGCTGTCGGGCTTCATGTTTCCCTTTGACGGCATGCCGCGCTGGGCGCAGTATCTCGGCGAGGCCCTGCCGCTGACGCACTATCTGCGCATCGTGCGCGCCATCATGCTGAAGGGCGCCGACATCACGGTCCTCGGATTCGACAGCGCCATGCTGGCGGCGATCGCGCTGGTTGCCATCACCATTGCCGTCAGCCGCTTCAACAAGACGCTCGACTGAGCCGCTGATCATGCCTCCTTGCGCGGGCCTTCAGCGGCAAAGGCGCGCAAGAATTCTCGTGCGGGCATTGGCCGCGCGATCAGGAATCCCTGGATGCAGATGTCGGGATGAATGGCAACGAGATGGTCAGCCTGGCCTCTGGTTTCCACGCCCTCGCAGATCAGGGTCACCTCGAGCGCGGCGGCAAGTTCACAGACCTTGCTGACGATTACGGCGCCGATCGCCTGCTGACCGATCGCCTGGGTGAACATTCGGTCGATCTTAATGCCCGCGATCGGCATGCGGGCGATATAGGCAAGGTTCGAATAGCCCGTGCCGAAATCATCGATGAGAATGCGATAACCGCGATTGCTGAAGGCCGCCATCGCCTGGGTCAGGCTGTCATGGCTTGCCGTCGAACGCTCGGTCAGTTCCAGGGCGACCTGGCCGGCGGAAAGCCCGTGGGACCGTGTTTCGGTCTCGAGAAAATCCAGAAACGCCGGGCTCAGTATGTCATCGGAGGCGACATTGATGCTGACATAGAAGTTCGGATCGGCCGCAAGGTGCGCCTCCATGTCGGTGAATGCCCGCCGGACGACGCCGCGGGTGATCCGCCCGATAAACCCGCAGGTCTCCGCAGCGGGTATGAACTGATCGGGCGGCATCAGCGTCCCGTCGAAATCGACCAGCCGCGCAAGCGCCTCGGCCCCGCATATTCTGTTGTCGGAAAGCCTGACGATCGGCTGATAATGGACGGTAAGCCGGTCATCATTGAGCGCCCGCTCCAGCCTCTGCCGCCAGGACCGGCTTTCGCGATAGAGATGCGCATGCCAGAGTCCGAGGAAGGCGCCGGCCGAAACACCGCCGGCCAGGACAAGCAGAAAATCAAGCGGCGCCGTCTTCAGAAGGGCCGGCGCATCATAGGTGGCGACAACGCAGACGTCGGTCTTTTCATTGCAGCGCGAATAGACCCTTCGGCGCGCAATGCGATACCATTCGCTGCTGCTTCCGAGCAAAGTCGCAAGCCCTTCGGCATCGCCGAAGGACCGGTAGCTGTAGCTGGCATCGCTGGTCAGGACAAGGGCGGCCAGCCGCTCGGCGGGGTCGTCGTAGCGCGCGAAGGCGGACGGTTCCGTCATCACGACGCTGTTGCCGAAAGAGGCCATGTCGACTGCAAGGCCGGCCGGAGCAATGCCCCTGGTGTCCTTCCAGAGAATGGCCGCGTTGACGCCCACCACCTGCGAAGGCGGCGGCATCTTCACCGGGCTCGCCAGTTCACCCCATATCCCGGTGCAGACGAGGTTCCCGTCCCTGATGCGGCCGACATCGGCAAGATAAGGGGCGGAGAAAACGACGCCGCGCATCGCCTCCAGGTCATCTGCGGAACAGGGCATATCGTCAGATCGGTCGAGGGCGCGCAATACGGTCAGGCTGGTTTCGGCGACTGAAACCGCGTTTTGAAAGACGTCGGAGCCGTAATAGTCGACATACCCGTCCGCGTCATGGTTGCGAATGAACTCGGCGATCACCAGCGCGCATATCCCGCCCAGACAGATCCAGACAAGACAGATGATCCAGATACTCCGCCTACCCGCCTCCATCGCGCTTCCCTTCCGCAGCCGCGCGCGTGAGGAACCTTTGCCCCTTCTGAAGCGCCAGTTGTCCCAACAATCGCTCCCAGATCGACCGCTGACGACAGGACTGCGTAACCAGCAAATGCTATCGCTAGCATTTTAGCAATAAATGTGAAAGGCCGCCGAAAGTCGGCGGCCTTTCACACAAAAGCTTGAAAGCGGCCGGGCCGAAGCCCGAAGCCGGAATTTATTCGCCCGGCTGCGGCTCTTCGTTCATGGAGGAGAGCATCGGCGTTGCCTCGTCGGCGCCGGAAGCCTTGCGGCGGGCGTCGATGATGAGGTCGTCGCGCTGGGTCGCGATGCGGCGAACCTGGCCCATCGCGCGTCCCGTACCGGCTGGGATCAGACGGCCGACGATGATGTTTTCCTTCAGGCCCTGGAGCGTATCGACCTTGCCGGCAATCGCCGCTTCCGTGAGAACCTTGGTGGTCTCCTGGAAGGACGCGGCCGAGAAGAAGGACGGCGTCTGCAGCGAGGCCTTGGTGATGCCGAGCAGAACCGGCTCGCCTTCGGCAGGCCGCTTGCCCTGTGCCACAAGTTCCTCGTTCATATTGTCAAAGGCGATCGCCTCGATGATATCGCCGGTGATCTGGCCACTGTCGCCAGAAGCGGTGATCTCGATCTTCTGCAGCATCTGGCGAACGATCACCTCGATGTGCTTGTCGTTGATGACCACGCCCTGCAGGCGATAGACTTCCTGGATCTCGTTGACGAGATAGGAGGCCAGCGCCTCGACGCCCTTGATGGCAAGGATGTCATGCGGGGCCGGGTTGCCGTCGAGGATGTAGTCGCCCTTCTCGATGTAGTCGCCGTCCTGCAGATGGAACGGCTTCGACTTCGGAATGAGGTATTCCACCGGCTCGACGCCGTCTTCCGCAGGCTCGATCTGGATGCGGCGCTTGTTCTTGTAGTCGCGGCCGAAGCGGATCGTGCCGTCGATCTCGGCGATCACGGCATGGTCCTTCGGACGGCGGGCTTCGAACAGTTCCGCAACGCGCGGCAGACCACCGGTAATGTCCTTGGTCTTGGCGCTTTCCAGCGGCGAACGGGCAAGCACGTCACCCTGGCTGACCTTCTGGCCGGGCTCGACCGAAAGGATCGCGTCGACGGACAGCGGCAGGCGAGCCTCGCCGCCGCGCGGCAGCTTCATGATCTCGCCATTGGCATCCTTGATGACGATGGACGGCTTCAGATCGGAACCGCGCGGCGTCGAACGCCAGTCGATGACCGAGCGCTTGGTGAAGCCGGTCGCCTCATCCGTCGTTTCGGTGACGGACAGACCTTCGACGAGGTCTTCGAAGTCGACCGTGCCGGAGACTTCCGTCATCATCGGTCGGGTATAGGGGTCCCACTCGGCAAGACGCTGACCGCGACGCACCGTGTCGCCGTCATCGACGAACAGTTTCGAACCATAGGCGACCTTTTGCGAGGACCGCTCCTGATCGCGCTGGTCGAGGATCTGGATCGCCATGTTGCGGCCCATTGCCACCAGAACGCCGTCGGAGTTCCGCAGAACGTTGCGGTTCTTGATCCGCACCGTGCCCTCATAGGAGGATTCCAGGAACGACTGGTCAACCACGTTCGCCGTACCGCCAAGGTGGAAGGTACGCATGGTCAGCTGCGTGCCGGGCTCGCCGATCGACTGGGCGGCGATGACGCCGACGGCCTCGCCGATATTCACCGGCGTACCGCGCGCAAGGTCGCGACCGTAGCAGACCTGGCAGACGCCCGTCTGAACCTCGCAGGTCAGAGCCGAACGGATCTGGACCGACTGGATGCCCGAAGCCTCGATCTTGATGACGTCGGCCTCGTTGATCTGACGGCCGGCCTCGACGATCAGCTCGCCGGTGACCGGATCCTCGATGTCGACAAGCGCCGCACGGCCGAGCACGCGCTGGCCGATGGAGGCAACCACCTGGCCGGCATCGACGATGGCGGTCATGGTCAGGCCCTTGTCGGTTCCGCAATCGGCCGTGTTGACGATGCAGTCCTGTGCCACGTCGACGAGACGACGGGTCAGGTAACCCGAGTTCGCCGTCTTCAGGGCGGTATCGGCCAGACCCTTACGGGCGCCGTGCGACGAGTTGAAGTACTCGTTCACGGTCAGGCCTTCCTTGAAGTTCGAGATGATCGGCGTTTCGATGATCTCGCCGGAGGGCTTCGCCATCAGGCCGCGCATGCCGCCGAGCTGACGCATCTGGTTCACCGAACCGCGGGCGCCGGAATGGCTCATCATGTAGATCGAGTTCATCTGCTTCTGGCGACCGGTCTCGGGATCGAACTCGACGGCCTTGATGCGGGCCATCATCTCTTCCGTGACCTTCTCGGTCGCCTTGCCCCAGGCGTCGACAACCTTGTTGTACTTCTCGCCCTGGGTGATGAGACCGTCATTGTACTGCTGCTCGTATTCCTTCACCAGCGCTTCGGTCTCGGCGACGATTTCGTGCTTGGCGTCCGGGATCACCATGTCGTCCTTGCCGAAGGAAATGCCGGCGCGGCAGGCATGGCCGAAGCCGAGCGACATGATCCGGTCGCAGAAGATCACCGTGTCCTTCTGGCCGCAATGGCGGTAGACCGTGTCGATCATCTTGGAGATGTTCTTCTTGGTCATTTCCTGGTTGCAGGTCTCGAACGGCACGTTCGAGTTCTTCGGCAGAAGCTCGCCGATGATCATGCGGCCGGGCGTGGTCTCATAGATCTTCGAGACCTCGTTGCCGTCCTCGTCGACCGTCTTGAAACGGCCCTTGATCTTGGAATGCAGCGTGACGACCTTGTTTTCGAGCGCATGGTGGAGCTCGCCCATGTCGGCAAAGGCCATGCCTTCGCCGGGCTCGTTCTCGTTCATGATCGAGAGGTAGTAGAGGCCGAGAACCATGTCCTGCGACGGCACGATGATCGGCTGACCATTGGCCGGATGCAGGATGTTGTTGGTCGACATCATCAGCACGCGGGCTTCAAGCTGGGCTTCGAGCGACAGCGGCACGTGAACGGCCATCTGGTCGCCGTCGAAGTCGGCGTTGAAGGCCGTGCAGACGAGCGGATGCAGCTGGATGGCCTTGCCTTCGACCAGCGTCGGCTCGAACGCCTGGATGCCCAGGCGGTGCAGCGTCGGCGCGCGGTTCAGGAGCACCGGATGCTCGCGGATCACCTCGTCGAGGATATCCCAGACTTCCGGACGTTCCTTTTCAACCAGCTTCTTCGCCTGCTTGACGGTCGAGGAATACCCCTTGGCGTCGAGACGGGCGTAGATGAAGGGCTTGAACAGTTCCAGCGCCATCTTCTTCGGCAGGCCGCACTGATGCAGCTTCAGTTCCGGGCCGGTCACGATGACCGAACGGCCGGAATAGTCGACGCGCTTGCCGAGCAGGTTCTGGCGGAAGCGGCCCTGCTTGCCCTTCAGCATGTCGGAGATCGACTTCAGCGGACGCTTGTTGGCGCCGGTGATGACGCGGCCGCGGCGGCCGTTGTCGAACAGCGCATCGACCGATTCCTGAAGCATGCGCTTCTCGTTGCGGATGATGATGCCCGGCGCGCGCAGCTCGATGAGCCGCTTCAGACGGTTGTTGCGGTTGATGACGCGGCGATAGAGATCGTTGAGGTCCGACGTCGCGAAACGGCCGCCGTCGAGCGGGACGAGCGGGCGCAGGTCCGGCGGGATCACCGGAACGACCTTCATGATCATCCATTCGGGACGGTTGCCCGACTCAAGAAAGTTCTCGACGATCTTGAGACGCTTCATCAGCTTCTTCTGCTTCAGGTCCGACGTGGTGTCGGCCAGCTCGGCGCGCAGGTCGCCCGCGATCTTCTCGAGATCCATGCCGGCAAGCATCTCATAGATGGCTTCCGCGCCGATATTGGCCGAGAACTGGTCCTCGCCGAACTCGTCGACGGCCAGCATGTATTCCTCTTCCGACAGGAGCTGATTTTCCTTCAGATCCGTCAGGCCCGGCTCGGTGACGATGTAGTTCTCGAAATAGAGAACGCGCTCGACATCCTTCAGCGTCATGTCGAGAAGGGTCGAGATACGGCTCGGCAGCGACTTCAGGAACCAGATATGGGCGACCGGAGCGGCGAGCTCGATATGGCCCATACGCTCGCGGCGCACGCGCGACAGCGTGACTTCGACGCCGCACTTTTCGCAGATGATGCCCTTGTATTTCATGCGCTTGTACTTGCCGCACAGGCACTCATAGTCCTTCATCGGGCCGAAGATGCGCGAGCAGAACAGGCCGTCACGCTCGGGCTTGAACGTGCGGTAGTTGATGGTTTCCGGCTTCTTGATTTCGCCATAAGACCAGGAAAGGATCTTTTCCGGGCTGGCGATCGAGATCCGGATCGAATCGAAGACCTGCGCCGGCGCCTGCGGATTGAAAAGATTCATGACCTCTTGGTTCATGCCTGTCTCCTTGACTGGGCGGCATCGCCCTTGCTGACAGATCATTCCGGCCAAACCCCGATGCCGGAACTCATGTCTCTTGAAACGGTGATAGCCGCGAAATGCGGCAAAAATGACACTTCGCGCTTACCATGCACTGGGTGTCAAAGACGCGCCCGGCCGGTTGCGGCGGGCGCGCCGTGTCTTGATCCTATTCCGCGGCGTCCGGCAGTTCGTCGGCTTCCGCACCGGCCTCGTCGGCACGGTTCTCAAGCTCGACGGAAAGGCCCAGCGAACGCATTTCCTTGACGAGAACGTTGAAGCTTTCCGGAATACCGGCCTCGAACGTATCATCGCCGCGGACAATGGCTTCATAGACCTTGGTCCGACCGGCAACGTCGTCCGATTTCACGGTCAGCATTTCCTGCAGCGTGTAGGCGGCGCCATAGGCCTCAAGTGCCCAGACCTCCATTTCGCCGAAACGCTGTCCGCCGAACTGGGCCTTGCCGCCCAGCGGCTGCTGGGTGACCAGCGAGTACGGGCCGATCGAACGGGCGTGGATCTTGTCGTCAACCAGATGGTTGAGCTTGATCATGTACATGTAGCCCACGGTGACCTTGCGGTCGAAGGGCTCACCCGTACGTCCGTCGTACAGCACCGACTGGCCCGACGGATCATAGCCCGCCCAGGACAGCATCTCGGAGACGTCGCCCTCATGCGCGCCGTCAAAGACCGGCGTGGCGATGGAAACGCCGCGCTTGGCCTCGTCGGCCAGGCGAACCAGGCTTTCGTCGTCGAACTGCGAGACTTCGTCCTTGGCTTCCGACGCATAGACCTTGGTCAGTGTCTCCTTCAGCGGCCTGATGTCATTGGTTTCCTGATACTCCTCGAGCATCTGGCCAATGCGCTTGCCCATGCCGGCACAACCCCACGCAAGATGCGTCTCGAGGATCTGGCCGACATTCATGCGGCTCGGCACGCCAAGCGGGTTCAGCACGACATCGACATGGGTTCCGTCTTCCAGGAACGGCATGTCTTCGGCGGGCAGGATGCGAGAGACCACGCCCTTGTTGCCGTGGCGGCCGGCCATCTTGTCGCCGGGCTGGATCTTGCGCTTCACGGCAACAAAGACCTTGACCATCTTCATCACGCCCGGAGGCATTTCATCGCCGCGCTGGACCTTTTCGACCTTGTCCATGAACCGCTGCTCGAGGCGGGCCTTGGATTCGTCGTACTGGCCGCGAAGGGCTTCGAGTTCGCCCTGCGCTTCCTCGTCCTCGACGGCGAACATCCACCACTGCGAACGCGGATAGGCGCCGATGACTTCATCGGAAAGCTGAACGCCCTTCTTGAAGCCCTTGGGACCCGCAATCGACGTGTGGCCGCGCAGCATGTCGGCAAGACGCGCATAGACGTTGCGGTCCAGAATGGCCTGTTCGTCGTCACGGTCCTTGGCGAGCCGCTCGATTTCCTCGCGCTCGATCGCCATGGCGCGCTCGTCCTTCTCGACGCCGTGGCGGTTGAACACGCGGACTTCCACGACCGTACCGAAGGTGCCGGGCGGCATGCGCATCGAGGTGTCGCGAACGTCCGAGGCCTTCTCGCCGAAGATGGCGCGCAGGAGTTTTTCCTCCGGCGTCATCGGGCTTTCGCCCTTCGGCGTGATCTTGCCGACGAGAATATCGCCCGGATGCACTTCGGCGCCGATATAGACGATGCCGGCTTCGTCGAGGTTCTTCAGCGCTTCTTCCGAAACGTTCGGAATGTCGCGGGTGATTTCTTCCGGACCGAGCTTGGTGTCGCGGGCCATGACCTCGAATTCTTCCAGATGGATCGAGGTGAAGACGTCATCCGAGACGATCCGCTCGGACAGCAGGATCGAGTCCTCGTAGTTGTAGCCATTCCACGGCATGAACGCGACCAGCGCGTTGCGGCCGAGCGCCAGATCGCCGAGGTCCGTCGACGGGCCATCGGCAATGATGTCGCCGCGATTGACCACGTCGCCGACGCGCACCAGCGGACGCTGGTTGACGCAGGTGTTCTGGTTGGAGCGCTGGAACTTCATCAGCCGGTAGATGTCAACGCCCGACTTGGAGGCATCGAGGTCTTCCGTCGCGCGAATAACGATACGCGTCGCGTCGACCTGGTCGACCACGCCGCCGCGCTTGGCACCGATGGCGGCGCCACTGTCACGGGCAACGATCGGCTCCATGCCGGTTCCGACGAACGGGGCTTCGGCGCGCAGCAGCGGCACGGCCTGACGCTGCATGTTCGAGCCCATCAGGGCGCGGTTGGCGTCGTCGTTTTCCAGGAACGGAATGAGAGCGGCCGCCACCGAAACCAGCTGCTTCGGCGAAACGTCCATCAGGTTGATGTTCTCGCGCGGGGCCAGCATCACTTCGCCGGCATGACGGCAGACGACGAACTCTTCAACGAAGGTGCCGTCTTCATTCATCACCGAATTGGCCTGGGCGATGTAATATTTCGCCTCTTCCATGGCCGAAAGATAGATCACCTCATCGGTGAGCTTGCCGTCCTCGGAGATCTTGCGGTACGGGCTTTCGATAAAGCCGTACTTGTTGACGCGGGCGAAGGTCGCGAGCGAGTTGATCAGACCGATGTTCGGGCCTTCCGGCGTCTCGATCGGGCAGATGCGGCCGTAATGGGTCGGATGCACGTCGCGGACTTCGAAGCCGGCGCGTTCGCGCGTCAGACCGCCCGGGCCAAGTGCCGACAGACGACGCTTGTGGGTGATCTCCGACAGCGGGTTGATCTGGTCCATGAACTGCGACAGCTGCGAGGAACCGAAGAACTCGCGCACGGCGGCAGCCGCCGGCTTGGCGTTGATCAGGTCCTGCGGCATCACGGTGTCGATCTCGATCGAGGACATGCGTTCCTTGATCGCGCGCTCCATGCGCAGGAGGCCCAGACGGTACTGGTTCTCCATCAGTTCGCCGACCGAACGGACGCGGCGGTTGCCGAGATTGTCGATGTCGTCGATCTCGCCCTTGCCGTCGCGGAGATCCACCAGCGTCTTGACGACGGCGAGGATGTCCTCCTTGCGCAGAACGCGCATCGTGTCCGGCGCATCGAGGTCGAGACGCATGTTCATCTTGACGCGGCCGACGGCCGAGAGGTCGTAGCGCTCGGCATCGAAGAACAGCGAATTGAACATCGCTTCTGCCGATTCCATGGTCGGCGGCTCGCCCGGACGCATCACGCGATAGATGTCGAAGAGCGCGTCCTGACGGTTCTCGTTCTTGTCGGCGACCAGCGTGTTGCGGATATAGGCGCCGACATTGACGTGGTCGATGTTGAGGATCGACAGTTCGTCGATGCCCTGCTCGATCACGCCCGCCAGGTTCTTCTCGTCCAGTTCTTCGCCGGCCTCGAGATAGATCTCGCCGGTTTCCATGTTGACGATGTCCTCGGCCAGGAACGTGCCGTAAAGTTCGTCATCGGTAACCTTGAGCGCCTTCAGGCCGCCTTCGGCGAGCTTCTTGAGCATGCGCGGGGTCAGCTTCTTGCCGGCCTCGATCACGACCTCGCCGCTGTCGGCGTCGATCAGATCGGTCACGGCCTTCTGGCCGCGCAGACGTTCCGGCGAGAACGGCACTTTCCAGCCGTCGCCCTCACGCTCGTAGACCGCCTTCTCGTAGAAGGTCTCGAGAATTTCCTCGGTGTCCATGCCGAGCGCCATCAGAAGCGAGGTCACCGGGATCTTGCGGCGGCGGTCGATACGGGCATGGACGATGTCCTTGGCGTCGAATTCGATGTCGAGCCAGGAACCGCGATAGGGGATCACGCGGGCTGCAAACAGCAGCTTGCCGGAGGAGTGGCTCTTGCCCTTGTCGTGGTCGAAGAACACGCCCGGCGAACGGTGCATCTGCGAGACGATAACGCGCTCGGTGCCGTTGACGATGAAGGTCGCATTGTTGGTCATCAGCGGCATGTCGCCCATATAGACCGACTGCTCCTTGATGTCCTTGATCGACTTCGCGCCGGTGTCCTCGTCGATGTCGAACACGATCAGGCGCAGCTTGACCTTCAGCGGCGCGGCATAGGTCAGGTCGCGCTGCCGGCATTCCTCGACGTCGAACTTCGGCTGTTCGAATTCGTAGGAAACGAATTCGAGCATGGAAGCGCCCGAGAAATCGGTCATGGGGAAGACGGACTTGAAGACCGCCTGCAGCCCCTCGTCGGGACGTCCGCCCTTGGGCTCGTCAACCATGAGGAACTGGTCGTAGGACGCCTTCTGAACCTCGATGAGGTTCGGCATCTCCGCCACTTCCGGAATTTTTCCGAAAAACTTGCGTACGCGCCTGCGACCATTAAAGGAAAGGGTCTGAGCCATCGTCGCTCCTTGTCAATCTGCATCCGGGCCTGCAACAGACGGGTACCGATGGCCAGTCGGTTCCGTCATCACCGAGAGCCATTTCCGCCGGAAAGGCTCGATCTCCATAATTTCTCGACTATCCGAGCGTCAGGCCGTTGCCGGTCGCGCTGCCCGTCGAAAGGGTCCTGAAGAGAACCCATTACCCAAAGGCCCGAAATGGGACTTTGGGTAATGGTTTCGGATCAATTGTCGCCCTGCGGGCCGGCTCTCGCCCGCCCGCAGAACAGATAACCAGGCTTACTTGAGCTCGACCTTGGCGCCGGCTGCTTCCAGCTTGCCCTTGAGCTCTTCGGCTTCGCCCTTGGAAACGGCTTCCTTGATGGCCTTCGGAGCGCTCTCGACGAGTTCCTTGGCTTCCTTGAGG
The DNA here is from genome assembly GCF_001578105.1 of Martelella sp. AD-3. GTDB lineage: Bacteria > Pseudomonadota > Alphaproteobacteria > Rhizobiales > Rhizobiaceae > Martelella. Next base: position 2,913,684 of record NZ_CP014275.1, read on the forward strand.
CCGAGACCGGTGATGGCGCGAACTTCCTTGATGACGCCGATCTTGTTGGAGCCGGCTTCAGCCAGGACAACGTCGAATTCGGTCTTCTCTTCAACAGCGGCAGCAGCTTCGCCAGCACCACCGGCAGCAGCGACTGCAACCGGAGCAGCGGCGGAAACGCCCCACTTCTCTTCGAGCATCTTGGACAGTTCAGCGGCTTCGAGAACCGTCAGTTCAGAAAGTTCGTCTACGATTTTGGCGAGATCAGCCATGTTAGTCTTCCTTCAGTGTGTTTGGTTCGAACTGGGTCGAAATTTCATAAACAGCGAAAAACCGCCTCAAGCGGCTTCGTCCTTCGTGGCGTAGGCGTTGAGCACGCGGGCAAGCTGGCTTGCCGGTGCAGAAGCAATCGTCGCGATACGCGTCGCCGGGGTCTGGATCATACCAACCAGCTTCGCACGCAGCTCGTCCAGCGAAGGCATCGTCGCAAGCGACTTGACGCCCTCGGCATCGAGCACGGTTGCCCCCATGGCGCCGCCGATGACAACGAGCTTGTCGTTGGTCTTGGCGAAATCCATGCAGACCTTCGGAGCCGTCACCGGGTCATCGCAATAAGCGATGAGCGTCTGACCCGTGAACAGGTCAGCCATTCCCTCGGACTCCGTACCCTGAAGGGCAATCCTGGCCAGGCGGTTCTTCGCGACTTTGACAGTGCCGCCCGCTTGACGCATCTTCGAACGAAAATCGTTCATCTGCGCGACGGTGACACCGGCATAGTGGGCCACGACAACCGAACCGGAAGCCTTGAAGACTTCGTTCAGTTCCGTGACGAATTCGCGTTTTTCCGCTCTTTCCACTGCCTATCTCCAGTTGACAGGACCATTGACGGACCTGTCGGTTGCCTTTGCCGCAAGGGACTTGATTTGACCCAAGATCCCAAGCGACGCTCGAGGATCCTGCCCCCTTCGGCGCGCGATTTCTCAAGCGCCTAGGCACACCAGGTTCGAACCGAACTCAACCGCGGTAGGCTTGACCGCCAGCGGCAAAATTGGGTCTCACCCGTCTCATGCAGGCATTGAATTAAGGTTGCCCACCTGCAATCTCGGACAGGAAACCGGGATTTTCGTCCCGGCTGTTTTCCGGGCCCTGGAGCCCGGAAACTTTTCACCGGAAGGCAATCGCTTCCGGAAACTCAAAACTTAAGCGTTGACCGACGAGAAGTCGATCTTGACGCCCGGGCCCATCGTCGACGACAGCGCGACGCGCTTGACGTAGTTGCCCTTGGCGCCGGCCGGCTTTGCCTTGACCACGGCATCGGCGAAGGCGCGGATGTTTTCTTCCAGCGCGCTCGCATCAAACGAGGCCTTGCCGACGCCGGCATGCACGATGCCGGCCTTTTCGACGCGAAACTCGACAGCGCCGCCCTTGGAGGCTTCGATGGCCGCCTTGACGTCCATCGTCACGGTGCCAACCTTCGGGTTCGGCATCATGCCGCGGGGGCCGAGCACCTTACCGAGACGGCCGACGAGCGGCATCATATCCGGGGTCGCGATGCAGCGGTCGAAATCGATATTGCCGGCCTGGACCTGCTCGACGAGATCTTCCGCGCCGACAATGTCCGCACCGGCTTCCCTGGCTTCATCAGCCTTCGGACCGCGGGCGAACACGGCAACGCGAACGCTCTTGCCCGTGCCGTTCGGCAGATTGACAACGCCGCGAACCATCTGGTCGGCGTGACGCGGGTCAACGCCGAGGTTCATCGCGATTTCGATGGACTCATCGAACTTGGCGACAGCCCGTTCCTTGACAAGCTGGACCGCTTCGGCAAGCGGGTAGAGCTTGTTGACGTCGATGCCCTCGCGGGTCTTCTGAATACGCTTTGCAATCTTCGTCATGGCAATCAACCCGTCACTTCCAGGCCCATGGCGCGGGCGGAACCCTCGACCATGCGCATTGCGCCTTCGATATCGGCGGCGTTCAGGTCGCTCATCTTGGCTTCCGCGATCTTGCGGACCTGCTCGGAGGAGATCGAACCGGCGCTCGCCTTGCCCGGGGTATTGGAACCCGACTTGATCTTCGCTTCCCGCTTCAGGAAGTAGGAGACCGGGGGCTGCTTCATGACGAAGGTAAAGGACTTGTCCTGGTAATAGGTGATGATTACCGGGATGGGCATGCCCTTTTCCATTTCCTGCGAGGCGGCATTGAACGCCTTGCAGAATTCCATGATATTGATGCCGCGCTGACCAAGCGCCGGACCGATCGGCGGGGACGGGTTTGCCGAACCTGCCGGGACCTGCAACTTGAGCTGGCCTGCAACTTTCTTAGCCATTACTCTGCCTTTCTCATCTCGGACCGGCGGGCCGGCCCATCATGCCGGCACCTGCCGGCGGCTGCGGTTGCGTGGTGCGGGATTGATGGACACCGGCTAAGCGCCCTGCCCTTCCACGCGAAATTGCCCCGAGGGGCAAAAGCTCAAACTTTTTCGACCTGGGCGTATTCCAGCTCGACCGGCGTTGCGCGGCCGAAGATCGAAACCTCGACCTTCAGGCGGGCGCGTTCCTCGTCGACATCCTGGACGACGCCGTTGAACGAGGCGAACGGACCATCGGAAACGCGGACATTCTCGCCGATCTCGAAGGATACGGTCGCCTTCGGGCGCTCGACGCCCTCCTGGACCTGACCGAGAATGTGCTCGGCCTCGGAGTCCGGGATCGGAACGGGCTTCTGGTCGCTGCCGAGAAAACCGGTTACCCGCGGCGTGTTCTTGATCAGGTGGAAGACCTCGTCATTGAGGTCCGCCCGCACCAGAACATAGCCGGGAAAGAACTTGCGTTCCGAATCGACCTTGCGGCCGCGACGGACTTCAACGACCTTTTCGGTCGGAACGAGGATACGATCGAAGAAATGATCGAGGCCCTTCTGCTTGGCCTTCTCCTCGATTGCCTCCGCCACCTTCTTCTCGAAGTTGGAATAGGCATGAACAATATACCAGCGCATCGCCATAGTGCTTCTCCCCTTTTCCCGATCAGGCGCCGAGATTGAGGACGAAATTCATCGCCAGGCTCATCAGTTGATCAGCCGCGAAGAAGAAGAACGCTGCCACGACAACCATCACCATGACCATGAGAGTCGAGATCACAGTTTCGCGCCGGGAAGGCCAAACGACTTTGGCCGTCTCAGCGCGCACTTGCTGCAGAAACGTGAATGGATTGGTTTTCGATGCCATAAACTGCCCACACCTTTACGGCACGTAAAGCGGAAGTAACCAGCTCCACGCACCGCGAGTCTGTTTTGCATTACATATCATCGTTTTTCGCTCAGACAAGAGAAAAACGAAATTTTTCTTGTATCACGTTCACGCGAGCCGCCGAGCCGTGCGCCGGCAGAACCGTCAAACTGGCAGGGGCAGAGGGGCTCGAACCCCCGACCTGCGGTTTTGGAGACCGCCGCTCTACCAACTGAGCTATACCCCTTCATCAAACCGGGCCGCTTGCGTAATCGCGCCGCCCCATCTGATCTGGCGCCCCATTTACGAGGCTGAGGCGCGCTTGGCAAGAGTGTTTTTCAAGAAAGCCTGGAAGCAAAGATGCAATGCTCCGTGTCCGGTTCAATTCATAAGGCCTATCTGCTCCGCCATCCCGGCCTTGCGCCGGGTTCCAGGGCCAGACGGATGGCATAGCCACAGTGAACGCGCAGGCCGGACCGGCCAAATACGCACGGACCGACCACTGCCCCGCGCCGCCCTGGGCGCCGGCGCAAGCCCGGCATGACGGAGGACTGAAATGGACATCCGTCCGACTCACGCCCTGAGCGCCTCGTTCTCCGGATCGAACGGGCTCTCCTCCACAACGGCGGCATCGAACAACGCCCCGAGGATGCGGATCTTCAGCTTCGTGCCCGGCGCGGCACAATCCGGATTCAGCATCGCCAGCGCGATCGACTTGCCGATCCTCCAGCCGAAGCCGCCCTGGGTCGCGCGGCCGGCCAGATTGCCGTCGAGATCATAGATCGCCTCGGAGCCGCGGGCATCGCAATCGGTGACGCCTTCAACGATGAGGGTCGCGAAAACGGCGGAAAGCCCCTCCTCCTTCTTCGACAGCAGCGCCTCCTTGCCGATGAAATTCTTCTGCGGCTTGATGAAGCGGTCGAGGCCCGATTCGTAGGCCGTGTATTCGATGGTCATCTCCCGCTGCATGGCGCGGTAGGATTTTTCGAGCGCCATCGCCCCCATCGCCCGGATACCGAAGGGCCTGATATCGAATTCGGCCCCGGCTTCCATCAGCTTGTCAAAGATATAGGTCTGCATCGCGATCGGGTGGTGCAGCTCCCAGCCGAGTTCGCCGACGAAGTTGACCCTGAGCGCATAGCAGCCTGCAGCGCCGATCGAGATCGGCTGGCCCGTCAACCAGGGGAAATCGGCGTTTTCGAGCGATGTGCGCGTCAATTTCTTCAGAAGATCGCGCGACTTCGGCCCAGCAACCACGAGCACGCCCATTTCCATGGTCAGCGGCCGGAGCGTCACCGAGCCATCGCTCGGCGCGAGCTTCATCAGCAGATCGTGGTCATGGCTTTCAAGCCCCGCGCCGGAGACAAGATAGAAGCGGTCGGGCGCCCATTCGTAAAGCGTGAACTCCGCCCTCACCCCGCCTTCCTGGCCCAGGAGGTGGCAGAGCGCGATCCGGCCGCGCTTTTTCGGGATCGCGTTGGCAAAGATGCTGTCGAGAAAGTCGCGCGCGCCGACGCCCGAGACTTCCATCTTGGCGAACGGCGTCATGTCGAGCACGCCGACCTTCTCGTGGACGTGTTTCACCTCGTTGCCGACATGCTCGAAATAGTTGGAGCGGCGGAACGACCATTTTTCCACGATCCGGCCATCCTCCAGCGGCGGGGCATGGTTGTGGCTGGTGATGACATCGGCTCCGACGCCGAGTTCGCTCTCGTCCAGCGCATAGCCTTCGGGCGCATACCAGTTGGCCCGCTCCCAGCCATAGACCGAGCCAAACACGCCGCCGAGCGCCTTCAGCCGCTCGTAGACCGGCGAAGTCTTCAGCGGCCGGGCGGCCCCGCGCTCCTCGTCCGGATAGTGCATGGTGAAGACATTGGCATAGGCCTCCTCGTTCTTGGCGATGAGGTAGCCCTCGGTCGCGTAGGGCCCGAAGCGGCGCGGATCGACGCCGGCAAGGTCCACGGTCGGCTCGCCGTTGACGATCCATTCGGCCAATTGCCAGCCGGCGCCGCCGGCAGCGGTAATGCCGAAGGAATGCCCCTCGTTCAGCCAGAAATTCCTCAGCCCCGGCGCAGGCCCGACAATCGGGTTGCCGTCGGGCGTATAGGCGATCGCGCCGTTATAGACCTTCTTGATGCCGACTTCCGCAAAGGCCGGAACGCGGGCCATCGCGGTTTCGATATGCGGCATCAGCCGGTCGAGCTCCTCCTGGAACAGCTCGTATTCGCTGTCGTCGGAAGGCCCGTCGACATAACAGACCGGCGCGCCGACCTCGTACGGCCCGAGGATCAGGCCGCCAGCCTCCTCGCGCATATACCAGGCGCTGTCGGATTCACGCAGCACGCCCATCTCGGGCAGGCCCTGCCTTTTTCGCTCCAGAATCGCGGGATGCGGCTCGGTGACGATATATTGGTGCTCGACCGGAATAACCGGCACGTTGAGGCCGACCATGGCGCCGGTCCGCCGCGCGAAATTGCCGGTGCAGGAAATCACATGATCGGCGGTAAACGCCTCTTTATCGGTTTCCACATGCCAAGTGCCGTCAAGGTTCTGGCGGATCTCGGTCACCGTGGTGTTGCGCATGATCCGGCCGCCCTTGTCGCGCGCGCCCTTGGCCAGCGCCTGGGTCAGGTCGGCGGGCTGGATATAGCCGTCCCCGGGATGCTGGATCGCGCCCAGTATACCGTCCGTCTCGCACAGCGGCCAGACCTCCTTCACCTGTTCCGGCGTCAGGAACCTGAAATCAACGCCGATGGTCTCGGCAATGCCGGAATAATAGAGATACTCGTCCATCCGGTCCTGTGTCATGGCAAGGCGGATATTGGAGACCTTGGAGAACCCCACATTGAGGCCGGTCTCTTCCTCCAGCGCCGAATAGAGATTGACCGAATATTTGTGCAGCTGGCCGACGGAATAGCTCATGTTGAACAGTGGCAGAAGGCCCGCGGCATGCCAGGTCGAGCCGGAGGTCAGTTCCTTGCGCTCGATCAGGACCGCATCGTCCCAGCCCTTCTTCGCCAGATGATAAAGCGTCGACACGCCGACGACGCCGCCGCCGATCACCAGAGCCCTCGTCTTCGTCGTCATCCGTTCCGCCTCTTGTCACCGTGATTGGCCGCCCGCCCGCCGGGCTCCGTATCAGACGACTATGCAACGCTCGCCGCACCGGAAACAGCCCGTTTGCGACATGCAGTCCTGCGGGCGCGACGCGGCTTGATTTGCCTAGCGCATCGGCCCGAAAATCGGAATCGATTTCCGGAAAGCACGATGCGTAGATAAAATAGGTTAGAGCGTCCTTTGTGCGCCCGAATGGACGCATGGCGCTCTAGCGCTCGCCGCCGTCATCATTGCCGGCGTCGGGATGGTCGAACATCGGCCGGGCCTCGTGCGCCGGCGCGACGGGTTCCGCCGGAGCGTTCTTCCGCGTGTGCTTGCGGATTGCATCCGCCAGCTCGTCGCGGCGCTCCTTCTGCGGGATGATATGCAGGTCGCGCTGCGGATAGGGAATGGTGATGCCTTCCTCCTTGAAGCGCTCGAAGATCGCCACGCGGATGTCGTTACGCACGGAAATGCCGTTGAACACGTCGGCGAGATAGACGCGGACCTCGAAATCGAGCGTCGATTCGCCGAACCCCATGAAGATCACCATCGGCTCCGGATTCTGCAGTACCAGCGGATGCGAGGTGCCAATGTCCATCAGGATATCCATCACCTTTCGCGGATCGCTGTCATAGGAGACGCCGACGGCGACCTCGGAGCGGCCCATCTGGTTGTGGTGCATCCAGTTGCCGACGGAGGCGTTGATCAGTTCGGAATTCGGCACGATGATTGACTGGCGCTGGAAGGTCTCGATCTCGGTCGCGCGCACGGAAATGCGCTTGACGAAACCCTCCGTGGTCCCGGACACGATCCAGTCGCCGACCTTGAACGGCCGCTCGGCCAGCAGGATCAGGCCGGAAACGAAGTTGGAGACGATCGTCTGCAGGCCGAAGCCGATGCCGATGGACAGGGCGGAGGCGACCAGCGCCAGGCTGGAGAGATTGACGCCTGCCGCCGAGATCGCCAGGAGGCTCGCCAACACGATGCCGAGATAGCTTATCCCGGTCTTGACGGAATTGCGGACGCCGGCATCGGCGCGCGAACGCAACAGGACATTGTTGTCGAACCAGCCCTGGAACCACCGCGTCGCGAGAAAGCCGCCGACGAACAGCAGGACCCCGACCAGAATGCCGCCAAGTGAAATGGTGATCGAGCCGATGGTGACGGAGGTCAGGTTGTTTGCGGCCCACAGCCGCATCTGCTCGTAGCGCACGCCCCAGGACAGCAGCACCAGCGGAATGCCGATGAACAGCGTCAGCGCGTAGATGAACAGCCCGGCAAGCAGCGACAACTGGTCGGCGCGCACGGCCGACAGCTGGAACCGTTCGACGAAGCGCTTTCCGAAACTGGTGCGGGCAATGCTGCCGGCCTGCGATACCGCCTGGCCGACGAGCATGCCGATATACATGGTGATCAGCACGGCGCCGGTCAGCACCACCTGCTTGGCGGCGAAACGGGCAAGCGCCACGTAGCCGACCAGCGCGCAGAGCATGACGAACAGCCCGACCATGCGCGCGGAAAAGGCGATGGCAGAGGGAAACAGGAGAGCGATCGTGCGCGTGCGCTTCTTCTCCGCCTCGACCGGCGGCCGCGGGCGGATGAAGGATACGGCCACGAGAATGGCGCCGATCAGGACGGAGGAAATCAGGCTGCGCAGCACATCGATCTGGACGCCGGCGTCCAGCGTCTCGTTCAGCACGCCGATCAGGATATCACCCCAGTTGATCAGGGCCATTGCCGTGAAGGCCAGCATCAGGTTGCGCGAAGCGGCGTTGCCGATCGGCATCAGCCGCCATTGCGGCCGGCCCGGCGTCAGCACATTGCGCGACAGGAGGAACACGAAGAAGATGATCGCGCCCGACACATAGGCCTGAAGGACGAAGCGCTCGACATCGGGCAGGAAAATGCCCATGCCGACAAACAGGACATAGGACACGGTGAGAAAGGCGAAAAGCGCCAGGCAGGGGATCATCGTCGTCCAGAAGGCGGCCAGCAAGCGGATCACGTAGTCCGGCTCCTCCATCTGCAGGTCCAGCTTCGTGCGTTCGACAAACCGCGTGGAGAGCCGGTAGGCAAAGGCCGCGGCAAGGATCGAGAGCAGGTTGGCGATGATGAACTGGATGCGTTTCGACTGCCAGATGAAACTCAGCCAGCCGCCATAAGACGCCCTGAAAGCGTCAAACTGCTGATGCCAGAGCGTCCCGAAATCGGTCGAGAAAAGCTCCTGCAGATCGGTATGCTTGAACAAGGCGCGGGCGAATTGCTCGCGCCGGATCTCGGATACCCTGTCGGAGGTTTCCTCGGCCGAGGATCCAAGCTTGCTCAGCCTGTCGGCGAGTGCGTTGAGCTCGGAACGCTCGGCAAGGAGCGTGTTGCGCTCCTGCGTCGTCACGTCCGGCTCCGGGCTTTCGCCCGGCCCGGGCGCGCTGCCAAGCTCCGCCAGTTGAGCGCGGACATCGCCAAGCCGGGCCTGAATGGCGCCGTCGGTCTTTGAAAGCTCGCTTTGAAGCTGGTCGACCTGAACCTGCAGCCTGGCCAGCGCATCGTCGCTGCCGCCCTCGCCGCCGACCGCCTCGGAAATCGAGGACAGCGCATCGCCATAGGAATCGAGCGCCGTCGCGGTCTCGGAAATGAACGGATCGCGTGTCGTCGCCACCGCATCGTTCGGCTGCTGCCCCGTGCCGGAAGCGGAAGGCGGGGCGGGCGTTGCCTGCTGGGCATGGACGGGGGCGCCGGACAGGACGCAAAGAAGCCCCGCCGCCAACACCGCAAGCCGGAAACCGCCCCTCGCCTTTTTCCGCCGCATCGGATCCCTTTCTTTCTCCAGAAACTCACAGACGCGCCTTGAACCGCCCAAGCGCGTCGTTTTGATGACGGCGGAAGTCTATTTCTGCCCCCAGCCGGTGCTTTCCCCGCCCGAAAGATAGGCCAGTTCGGCGCGGGTCGAGCGCCGCTTCAGGATCGGATTGCGATGGGGAAAACGGCCGAACCGGGCAATCACCTCCCGGTGGCTTTCGGCATAGGACGAGAACTCCTCATTGCCGAGCGCGGCAAAGAGCGCTACCGAACGGTCCTGATCGGCAAGATTTTCGGAATGTTCGAACGGCATGAAGAAAAACGCCCGACGGCTTTCGGCGACCTTTTCGTGGGCGCCGCTGGCGATCGCCAGCTTCGCTTCCCGGAGCGCCAGCATGTCGGTGGCAAAGGCCATGGGCGTTGCGCGGTAGATGTTGCGCGGAAACTGGTCGAGCACGATCACGGCCGCAAGCTGGGCCTCGGGCGTTGCCCGCCAGGCTCCGTCGACATCGCGCGCCAGCGCCCGGTGGGTGGCAAAGAAACGGTAGAGGATGGCGTTGTCGAGAGCCGCCACATCGTCGGGCTGGAACCAGTCTTTCGGCGTCAGTTCGTCAAACCAGAATGAAAGCACCTGATCGGGGCTGGCGACGGTCTCGATGAACTCACTCATGATTTTCCTTCCCGCGCACAATCGCGTGTGGCAGCGCATGGGAGCGCTTGCGTATGACTGGCGGGAACGATACATTTTCAGCCACATCCGCTCAAGCTAGTCATTTTAAGAGACACGAATGTCTGAAACTGGGCCAACGGGCTCGCGGCGCGGCGTCACCGTCGTCACATCCCTGATATTCGTCATCCTGCTCCTGATCGCAATCCGCTGGGCGGGCGGCTTCCTGAAACCCGTGGCGCTTGCGCTGTTCATCATCGCCGTCACCTGGCCGATCAAGAACGCGTTGCAGAAGGTCATGCCGCCGCTTCTCGCGCTGGCGATCACCGTTGTCAGCACGATTGTCGTCTTCGTCATCTTCGCGACGCTCGTCATCTGGGGCTTTTCCCGCATGGCGACATCGTTCGTCGACGCCGCCTGGCAATTGCAGGTCGCCTATCAGGACGCCGTCGCATGGCTCGGGGAGAAGGGCTTCTCCGTCGCAAGCTCGCTCAACGACATCTTCAATGTCGGCCTGATCGCCCGCACCGTGCGGCAGGTGACGGGACAGGCGAGCACGACGCTCAGCTTCTGGCTGGTGGTGCTTGCCTATGTGGTTCTCGGCCTCACCGAGGTGGACAAGCTCCGCCAAAGGATCGCGGACCTCAACAAGCCGGAATTCGCCTCCGCCGCGATCCGCATCGCCGATGCGACGGCCAAGAAATTCGGTCGCTACATGCTGGTGCGCACCCAGATGAGCGCGATGACCGGCGTGCTGTTCTGGAGTTCGGCTACGCTGACGGGTCTTGATTTTCCGGTCGAGTGGGGCGTGATCGCCTTCGCGCTCAACTACATTCCCTTCATCGGCTCGGTGATCGCCACCGTCTTTCCCTCGCTTTACGGCGTCATCCAGTTCGAGCACTGGGAAACGGCGCTGGCGCTGTTCGTCTGCCTCAACCTGATCCAGTTCATCATCGGCAATTACGTGGAGCCGATGGTGTCGGGTTCAACGCTGTCGATCTCGCCCTTCGTCGTGGTGTTCTCGATCTTCTTCTGGACCTTCATGTGGGGCCTGTTCGGCACATTTCTCGGCGTGCCGATCACGATCGCGCTTCTGACGGTGTGCGAGAACATTCCCTCGCTCAAATGGGTGGCCGATATCCTCGGCGGAGGGCCGAGACGCCGTGCCGCGGCCACCGCGAAGACCTGATCACCACATGCTCTTGGCGGCGCGCTCCGGCCATTCCCGGTCATAGGCCTCAGCGTCGAAGGCCATCTCGCTTGCATCCTTCGTCATCTCGCCGGCGCTCGGCAGGGACTTGGGATCGACGAGACGCTCGGAACTCCACAATGCCGAACGGATCAGCGCGCGGGCGCACTGGAAATAGACTTCGGCGATCGTCACCACGATTACGCTGCGGGGATGCCTGCCTTCCGTTTCAAAGCTTTCGAGAAGCGCCGGTTCGACGGCGACCACCGCCCGACCGTTGATCCGCAGCGTGTTGTTTGAGCCGGGCACCATGAACAGCAGGGCAACGCGCGGATCGCGCACGATATTGGCAAGCGAGTCGGTCCGGTTGTTGCCGCGCCAGTCAGGCAAAAGCACCGTCTTCTCATCCGCGATGCGGACCACCGCGCCATCATCGCCGCGCGGCGAGCAATCGAGTCCTTCCGGTCCCGCCGTCGCCAGCGCCAGGAAGGGCGATGCTTCGATCCAGCGCCTGTAGGCCAGCGTCAGCGCCGGCGCCACCTTGGCGCGTGCAGCCTGCCCGGGTTCTCCGTAGAGCGCCCGCAATTCCGCAACGGTCGTAACGGTCTTCATGTCGTCCTCTTTCGTCTGGCGCATCGTGCCTTGTGCGTCCGAATGGGCGCACAGCGCTCTAGCTGTGGAGCCTCAAGAGGTTGTCTCGGTTCATGCCGAGTCGACTGATCGGTGTTTTTGACTTTATGCCGCCATGCGGACGGTGCCAATTGTACATGTGGTTCCAGTTCGGCAGATGCCGTTTTCGGTGCTCTGAGGATGGATAGGCGCGCGCATAGGCCCATTCGCGCAATGCTGTCTGGATGAAGCGCTCGGCCTTGCCGTTTGTCTTTGGCGTGTAAGGTTTGGTACGAATATGTTTCAGATGGAGCGCCTTGCAGGCTTTCGCGAAATCCCCGGCAATGTAGCACGAGCCATTGTCGGTCATGACCCGCTTCACCGTGATGCCGAGGCTTTGATAATAGGCGACTGCCGCCTTGAGAAATGCGACGGCGCTTTCAGCCTTCTCGTTGGGCAAGATGTCAGTGAATGCGATCCGGGATGCATCGTCGATACACACATGCACATATTCCCAGCCGATGCCGCGTGAATTGCTCTGGCCGGTCCTGTCGCCTGTGATGCGGTGGCCGACGCGATTAAAGCGGCCAAGGCGCTTGATGTCGAGATGGATCAGGCCGCCCGGCTCGTCATATTCGTAACGCACGACCGGTTCGGCTGGAGCAATGTCCTTCATCCGGGACAAACCGACCCGCTTGAGAACGCGGCTGACGGTGGCCGGTGACACGCCTGTCTCCATGGCGATGTGCCTGCCGGTCAGGCGCTGACGACGAAGGGCGGCAATGCGCTCGCACAAGATGGCATCGGTCTGCCGGGGACTGCTTCTGGGCCGCGACGACCGGTCAGCCATTGCAGCGCGTCCACCCTTTCTGAAGCGCTCGACCCAACGAGACACGATCTTGTGGGAAACGGCATAGACTAAAGCCGCCTGCGCTTTCGTGAGCGCGCCAGACAGAACGGCAACAGCCATCTCCTCTCGACGCAGCGGGGTCAGTCGGGCATTCTTGTGAATGTTCATTCGGAGCCTCCGGTGAGTGCTGAAGCGTGGTAACTCCAGTCTCCTCGGTACGCTCCGAATGGACAACCTCCTGAAAGCCCACATCTAGCGCGGCCTTTCCGCCCTGTCGCGGGTCATGCCCTTTTTCGCAAGTTCCGCCTCGTAGTCGGCAAACATCCGCGCGCCGTCCTCGCCGAGTTCCCTCAGATAGGTCCAGGTATAGATGCCGCTGTCATGCATGTCGTCGAAGCCGATGCGGATGGCGTAATTGCCGGCGGGCGCGACCGTCATGATCTCCACATTGCGCTTGCCGGGCACCGTCACCGCCTGTCCGGGGCCGTGCCCCTTGACCTCGGCCGAGGGCGAGAGCACGCGCAGCATTTCGGCGGCAAGCGCAAAACGCGCGCCGTCCTCGAAGGAGACCGTCAGCGTCTTGCGGTCCCGCGAGACGCGGATTTCGGTGGGGGTCGCGGTCATGGTCCATCCCGGCGGTTCGACAAAATCACGCGGCTGTGTTTCGCACTTCACTTGACGCTTGCCAAGGCCCGTTCCATGTTCCGGGCAAGGAGAAGTTCCGGTGAACCAGCATATCGTACACAAACAGCCCGTCGCGGACCGGCCGAGGCCGATGGTCGACCCCTTCGGTCGGCAGATCACATATTTGCGCGTTTCGGTGACGGATCGCTGCGATTTCCGCTGCACCTATTGCATGGCCGAAAACATGACGTTTCTGCCCAAGCGCGATCTTCTGACGCTGGAGGAGCTGGAACGGCTCTGCAACGCCTTCATCGACAAGGGCGTCAGGAAACTGCGGCTGACCGGCGGCGAGCCGCTGATGCGCAAGAATGTGATGCAGCTGATCCGCAATCTTGGACAGCGCATCGACGAGGGCGCGCTTGACGAGCTGACGCTGACGACCAACGGATCGCAGCTTTCGCGCTTTGCGGACGAGCTTCATGCCGCCGGCGTGCGGCGCATCAACGTCTCCCTCGACACGCTCGACCCGCAGAAGTTTCGCGCGATTACCCGCTGGGGCGATTTCGACAAGGTGATGGCCGGGCTTGAGGCGGCCCGCAAGGCGGGGTTGAAGGTCAAGCTCAACGCCGTCGCCCTTGCGGGCTTCAACGAGGACGAAATTCCGGAGCTCCTGCGGTATGCCCATGCAGAGGGCATGGACCTGACGCTGATCGAGGCCATGCCGCTCGGCGAGGTCGACACCGACCGCTCCGCCCAGTATCTGCCGCTGAGCAAGGTCCGTCGCGACCTTCAGGAAAGGTTCACCCTCACCGATATTCCTCTGACCACCGGCGGCCCGGCCCGTTTCGTCACCGTTGCCGAGACCGGCGGCAAGCTCGGATTCATCACGCCGCTGTCGCATAATTTCTGCGCGGCCTGCAACCGCGTGCGGCTGACCTGCACCGGCATGCTCTATCTCTGTCTCGGCCATGACGACAATGCCGACTTCCGCAAGGTGCTGCGCGACAATCCGGATGATGACGCCGTCCTGCATCGCGCGATCGACGCCGCCATCGCCCGGAAGCCGGAAGCGCATGATTTCGAACTCGATGAAACGCATTCGCGCGTCGCCGTCGCCCGGCACATGAGCATGACCGGCGGTTGATCCGTTCGCAAAGCGTGACACAGATCACTTCTCAATCTCGTTGATCGTCTATATGAACAAGACATAAGATAACGAGACCAATGATGCGCACCTCCTCCAATGTCACCGGCGCCGCCTTCATGATCGCGGCGATGGCCGGCTTTTCACTGACCGACGCGACCGCGAAACTTCTGACCGAGGAAATCGGTCTCGGCCAGATCATGTTCGTCAGAGGGCTCATCCTCACCGCTTTCACGGTTCTGATCGCCTGGCGCAGCCGCGCTCTTTCTCGCCTGGGCGCGGTCTCCGATCGGCGCGTGATCGCGCGCAGCCTGTGCGAACTGGTTGCCGCCGTCGCCTTTCTCCAGGCGCTGAAGCAGATGCCGCTCGCCAATGCCGCCTCGATCATACAGTGCCTGCCGCTTGCGGTGACGCTGGGCGCGGCGCTTTTCATGAAGGAGCCGGTCGGCTGGCGGCGCTGGAGCGCCATCATTGTCGGCTTTGTCGGCGTGATGATCATCATCCAGCCCGGTCCGGACGGTTTCCAGCAGGGCGCGGGCTATGCCGTGGTCGCCATGCTCGCGGCTTCGGCCAGGGACCTTCTGACCAAGACGATCCGCTCCGACGTTCCGGCCATCATCATCACGCTGGCAACCGCGGTGCTGCTGACGATCGGCGGCGCCGTGCTCGGCACGATCGAGCAGGACTGGAGCATGATGAGCTGGCCGATCATGCTGAAGCTCGTGCTCGCCGCCCTCTTCCTCCTGTCCGGCTACCAGTTCGTCGTCTTTGCCGTACGCCTTGCCGATATTTCCTATATCGCGCCCTTCCGCTATGCCGGGCTGCTGTGGGCGACGCTTCTGGGCATCCTCCTGTTCCGCACATACCCGGACGCCAATGTTCTCATCGGCGGCGCCATCATTGTCTGTGCCGGCCTCTATTCCTTCTACCGCGAGCGCAAGAAGGGGCTTGAGCCGCTCGCCGAAACGGGTCAGCCGGTCGCCTCCGAAGGCGGCGGCCCGCTCGTCAGGGCGGAGGAAGACCTGCTGGAGGAGAGAAAATGACGCCGCTTCCCGCCGTCATCCTCGCCGGCGGCGCGTCGCGACGCATGGGCGCGGACAAGGCGATGCTGATGCTTGAGGGCGAGACGCTGCTGCGTCGCGCCCATCGCCGGATCGCACGCCAGGCCCGGCCGGTTCTCGTCAGCCGTCACGGCGATGACCTGTCCGCGCTGCCCGGCGCCACCATTATCCGCGACGCCGGCAGCGCGCATGAGGGCCCGCTTGCCGGCATTCTCGCCGCCCTTTCCCACCTTCGCGCGCACGCGCCCGGGGCGACGCACATGGTCTCGCTCGCCGTCGACACGCCCTTCTTCCCGGCCGATCTCGCTGAACGCCTGTCCGCCGCCGGGCCCGCGGCCGACACGATCGTGCTTGCCCGCTCGGCAGGCCGCGTCCATCCTGTCTTCGCCCTCTGGCCGCTTGCGCTGCGCGACGCGCTTTCAAACTGGCTTGCCTCGGGCTCCAACCGGAGACTGATGGATTTCGTCGCGGACCACCCATGCCGCACCGTCGACTTCCCGCCGATTTCGACGGAGGACGGCGCGGTCGATCCGTTCTTCAACATCAACACGCCGGATGATCTCGACGCCGCCCGCCGAATGGCAAAACGGATCACCCACGCCTGAAGGCTGTTGCGCCGCGCGCGATCCCGGCATAGAGCATGGCGGAAAGACAACGGGATGACCGTAATGGCGCGCAAGATCGACGAGGAAAAGCTGGCAAAGGCCTATAACCGGGCGCTCTCGCTTGAAAAGGCGGGCAGGCTCGCCGAAGCGGCGGACGCCTACCGCGCGGTTCTGGCGATCGACCCGGACGACCATGGCGGCGCTGCCGTGCGCCTTGCCGCCATGGGCTTTGCGGACGCGCCGAAAAAGGCGCCCGACGCCTATGTCGAGACGCTGTTCGATCAGCATGCCGAGGATTTCGAGGATATTCTCGTCGACCAGCTCGGCTATTGCGTGCCGATGATCATGCGCCAGCGCTTTCAGACGCTTGCGCTCGGGCCGTTCGCGCGCATGCTCGACCTCGGCTGCGGCACGGGGCTCGGCGCCAGCGCGCTCGCAGACATGGCGGAGGATATCACCGGGCTCGACATTTCGGAGAAAATGGTCGAGATCGCCTATGAGAAGGAGCTCTACGACACCCTGTTTGTCGCTGAGGTCGAGGAGTTCCTGCATGACGACGGCGAAGAGAGATTCGACCTGATCATCGCCGCCGACGTGCTGCCCTATCTCGGCACGCTCGACGCCTTCTTCTCGGGCGCGGCCAAAAGCATGGCCGGCGGAGGCATCCTCGCCTTTTCCGCGGAAACGCTGCCCGATGACGTGTTGACGGGACGCGACTACATGGTCGCGCCGCATCACCGGTTCGCGCACAGCCTCGCCTATCTCTCCGCAAGCCTCGCAAAGGCCGGGTTCCGGACGGTCGAGGTGACAGACATCAACGTCCGTTTCGAGAACGGAAAGCCGACGCCGGGTTACCTCGTGATCGCCCGCTATTCGGACGTGTGAGAGCGACGCCCGGCGGAGAAAAAACGCCACGGCGTGTACCAGCGCCAGTCAGGGTCCAGCGTCTCGGGCACGGGGTCGAAGCCGTGAGTGCCCCCCGGCCCGCAGCGCCCCACGCGAAACAGCGTGAGAAAGCCGCCCGCCCAGAGTCCGTGGCGGGCGATCGCCTCATAGCCATATTCCGAACAGGTCGGCAGGTGCCGGCAGGACTGGCCGATCAGGCTCGAAAAGGTCAGTTGGTAGAAGCGGATGAAGGCCAGGCCGAACAGGCGGCCGGGGGTCTTGCGAAACGGGCCCTGCCAGTTGCGTGAGGACCTTGTCCCGCCATGTCTCTCACACATCTGTCCGGACGGCCTTTCTCAGGTCCGGCTCGGCGGCATCGCATGCGTCGAGCGCCTTCACCAGGGCCTCGAAGGTCAGCATCACCGAGGCGTGGCGGGCCGGATAGTCCCTGACCGGCAGGAGACAGCGCATTTCGGAAAACCGTCCGGCGGGGCCCTCGCCGCCGTCCTTCAGCATCGCCAGCATCGCGTCCCGCGCCGTACGGATCTCGTCAGGCGTCGCGCCGATGACCGAGGCGGCCATGATCGCCGAGGACGCCTGGCCGAGAGCGCAGGCCTTCACCTCATGGGAAAAATCGCTGACGGCTCCGTCCGCGAGCTTCACATAGACCGTCAGCCGCGAGCCGCACAGCCTGGAATGAGCCGAGGCGCTGGCATCGGCGGCGTCCAGAACCCCCAGCCGGGTGACATTGCCGGCATGGCTGAGGATGCGCGCGGAGTAGATATCGTCCATGGTCGCTTTCCGTAAGGCCCTGCCCGAAGAAGGCGGACCGCGATGACTTGCTACAGGAAAACATGGGCGTTCGGCAAGTCCGCGGCAAGGCCGGCGGATTGCAAAGCCGTCGCGCACGGTCTATCAACGCCGGCAGGAAAAGGCCCGGCAATGACAGGAAAAACCATGCCGCACTTCTCAAAACCGCCGCAGGACAAGGCCCTGCTCGACGAGGCGACCGTTTTCACCCCCCGCTTCGATGACAAGGGGCTGATCACGGCGGTCGTCATCGACGTCCGCGACAATGCGGTGCTGATGCTCGCCCATATGAACGCCGAGGCGCTGTCGCTGACGCTCGAGACCGGCTTTGCTCATTATTACAGCCGGTCGCGCAATGCGATCTGGAAGAAGGGAGACACCTCCGGCAACCTGCAGAAGGTGGAACAGGTCGTGACCGATTGCGATCAGGACGCGGTCCTGCTGAAGGTCTCGATGACCGGCCATGCCGCCGCCTGCCACACCGGCCGGCGCTCCTGCTTCTATCGCGCCGTGACGACCGAAAACGGCGCCGCCGCCCTAGCAAGCATCGACGACGACCGCGCTTTCGATCCCGAAACGGTCTACGGCAAGTAGATCTCAGCCGGCAATATAGGACTTGATGTGCTCGGCCTCCTGCTCGACCTCGCGGATGCGCGACTTGACCACATCGCCGATCGAGATGATGCCGGCGAGCTTTCCGTCGACTTCCACCGGAACATGGCGGAAATGCCGCTTGGTCATCACCTCCATCAGTTCGTTGACCGTGGTGCCTTCGTCGCAGCGGTAGACATTGTCCGTCATCTCCTGGGAAACTGGCGCTGACAGCGCCCGCGCGCCGTGCTTGCCGACGCAGGCCGCAAGATCGCGCTCGGTGAAAATGCCGGCGATCCTGCCCTCGTCATCAACGATCACGACGGCGCCGATGCGGTTCTGGTGGAGAATGACCGCCACCTCGGAAATCGACGTCGGCGGCGGCGCGGTCACGACCGCCCTGCCCTTCTCGTCCAGTATCATCCTGACAGTGATCGCCATCAAAGCCTCCTCGTTTCAAGCACCTTCCGCGCATCCCTCCTCCAGGACGCCGCGCACGGGAATATGGTGCATGAGGATTGGGGCGATTGCAAGAAAAGCGTGCCGGCGGCTCCTTCCCCGATGCACTAGAAAATCAGCGTGCGCGGCGTCTTCACGTCAAACAAGGGAAAGGCGAGGAAGCCGAACAGGAAACCGCCGACATGGGCCTGCCAGGCGATAGCGCCGGCGCTGACGCCGACGAAGCTGACGCCGACCGCGACCAGCAGATTACCGACGAGCCAGACGAGCACGAAAGCGCGCGCCGTCGGATCGGCAAAGACCGCGCCGATCGAAAGCCGCGGCCCCAGATGCGCCTGCGGCAGGAACCGTCCGCCGGCAAAGACGAAGCGGCAGGCAGCCCCCATATAGGCCGACACCACGCCGGAAGCGCCGATCAGCACCGTCACGGCACCCCAGTCCGTGAGCGCGAAGAAGAAGGCGGAGGCGACAGCGCTCGTCAGCCACAGAAAGAGAAAACGCGTCGGCCCGAGCCGCAGCGCAACCGGCGCGCCGAAGATCGCCAGCCAGATGGCGTTGAAGATGATGTGGCTCCACCCGCCGTGGAGAAGCGAATAGGTGAAGGGAGACCACAGCCAGGCGAAGTCCTGCCCGGACAGCGCACGGACATAGCGCACCGGCATGAAGCCGAATTCCCGCCACACCATCAGGTTGGCCGCATTGCCGAGAACGAATTGCTGCAGCAGGAAGATCGCGAAAAGCACGGCAAGCGCCGCCAGCACCACCGGCGGAAGGTTGATGGGCGGCTCGCGCCTCTGGGGCCGGAAGGGGTCGCCGCCGGTTCTCGGTGTGCGCATGGGTCTTGCTCCTGTTCGGCTTCTGATTATCCGATCGGAACATGTTTGAAAAGCGTCGCCGGGCATGGCAGAAGGCGAAGCGGAAAAGCGGCCGCGCACCGGGCGCGAAGAACAGGAATAAACGATGCCGCCGCGGCAATTTAAACGAATATTAACCGCGATTTGATCAGATCGATCCACAGCCTAGCAATGGATGAACGCGACCGGTATCATGCCGGCACGGCTTCGCCAGGAAACATCAACCGCCAGATTTCGCAAGAGTTTTTCGAATGCAGAGACAGGCAAACCGCCGCTTCCGTTTGAGCCGGTTCCTCAATGCCGTGATGGTCCTCGCGGCACTCGCGACCCTCCTTACCGGCCTTCCCGTCAACGAGGCCCGCGCCGATTCCAACGACGCGGCGATCGTGATCGACGCCAACACCGGAAAGGTTCTCTACAGCGAGGCGCCGGATGCGCCGCGCTATCCGGCCTCGCTGACGAAGATGATGACGCTTTACATGGTGTTCGAAGCGCTCGACAACGGCCGGGTAACGCTCAATACCAAAATACCGTTTTCGAAGAACGCGGCAGCCGAACCGCCGACCAAGCTCGGCATTCCCGCCGGCGGCAGCGTGACGGTCGAAACCGCGATCTACGCCCTCATCACCCGCTCGGCCAACGACGTCGCCACCGCCGTCGGCGAGTATCTCGGTGGTTCGGAGAGCAATTTCGCCGCGATGATGACCAACAAGGCGCATGCGCTCGGCATGACGCGCACGACCTATCGCAATGCCCACGGCCTGCCCAACAGCGCGCAGAAGACCACGGCCCGCGACCAGGCCCGTCTCGGCATCGCGCTGCGTCAGCATTTTCCGGAATATTACCACTATTTCGGCACGCGCAACTTCAAATACGGCAAGTACAATATCGGCAATCACAACCGCCTTCTCGGCCAGGTGAAGGGCGTTGACGGCATCAAGACCGGCTACACCAACGCCTCGGGCTACAATCTCGCCACCTCCGCCGTCTCCGGCAATCGCTCGATCGTGGCCATCGTCATGGGTGGCGCGACCGGGGCAAGCCGCAACCAGTGGGCGACGCGTCTGGTGACGACCTACCTGCCCAAGGCTTCCAACGGCCGGAGCGGCAATTTCGTCATCGCCCGCGCCGACGCCATGGTGTTCCCGGAAAAAGGCCCGATCCCCTATCCCCGCCCGGCGGCAGACGGCGGCGTCGCGCTCGCCTATGCGGCAAACGACAATGCCGCGCCTTCCGCTTCGGCTGGCCTGACCGGCGTCCAGGCCGAGCTCGTCTCCAACGTTCCGCTGCCGAGCGAACGCCGCCCGGCCGACAATGACGAAGGGCTGAGCGTCGAGGATGTGCTGCAAACGGCCGACGATGTCGCCGATGCCGTCGGCGGTGCGATCATTCCCGCGGCTCAGGCCTCGGAAAGCGCCCCGGACACCTCGATCAAGACCGCCTCGATCAGCCAGCCGCGCGGCTGGGTCGTCCAGGTCGGCACAGCCGCGACCGCCGAGGGCGCCCGCGCGCTGCTGACCCGCACGCAGGGCAAGGCCGGCGGCGCGCTCGACAAATCGGAGCCCTTTGCCCTTGCCTACAACAATGGCGGCCAGGAGATCTACCGCGCCCGCTTCGGCGGCTTCCCCGACCAGGAAGAGGCGGTCAAGGCCTGCCGCGCGCTGAAGCGCAACGGGGTCAGCTGCTGGGCAAGCCTGCAGTAACGCGCAAGAAGTAAAGAGCGCGCTGCGGCGCGGAGAAAAGAATGACTGAATAAAACGCCGGTCCGCATAGCGGGCCGGCGTTTTATTCGTAAAGGGTTTTGAAAGATTTCTCCGATAGCCTCATCGGTAAGGTTTCGGAAAGCAAGAAACGCAAAGCTTTCGGCGCCATGGAAAAGCCCATTATCTGTCCTGCGTAGCGATGGGGATCGAAGTGAACAGGAAACAGCGTTCCGGCATGATGTCAGGCAATACTGAACCCGCAACCGCCCGCCGCAGCGGTTTCAACCCGCTCCACGAGGCCGCCCAGAAACTGGCGGAATATGCCCGTTTCCAGGGCCGCTACAAGGCAAGGGAACTCGTCGGGCTTCTGACCAGCCAGGGCGAGCGCGCCGCGCGCGCCGTCCAGCCCGCGGCCCGCATTCATCTCTATATCCGCGCCGATCGTGACGGGCGCGCTCCGGTCAACCTCAGACTGCGCTGAGGGATGCGGGACCCGCATGAAAAAAGGCGCCGCGCGGCGCCTTTTGTCGTTTCCGCCAGGCCGTGCAAGCCTCACATCCTGACGGCGGAGATCTGGATTTCGACGCGCCGGTTCTGCGCCCGGCCTTCCGGCGTGGCGTTGGAGGCGATCGGGTTGGACGGACCGAAGCCGACGGCGGAAATGCGGTTGGCGCCAACGCCCGACTGAACCAGATAATTGCCGACGCTGTTGGCGCGCTCCTGCGACAGCCTCTGGTTATATTCGACAGAACCGGTCGAATCCGTGTAGCCGTTCACATTGACGGCGGTACGGTCATATTTGCGCAGCACCGTCGAAACAGCATTCAGCGTCGAATAGAAGTTCGGCAGGATCGTGTATTCATCCGTCGGGAAGGTAACGTTGCCCGGCATGATCAACGTCAGCATGTCGCCGTTGCGGACGACGGAAACGCCGGTGCCGGCCAGGGCCTGACGGAATTCGCGCTCCTGGCTGTCCATATAGGCGCCGATGCCGCCGCCGGCGATCGCGCCGATCGCGCCGCCGATCGCGGCCCCCTTGGCGTCGCCGCCGACGGCAAGGCCCGCCAGCGCGCCGAGCGCGCCGCCGGCGAGCGCGCCGGTGCCGGTATTGTTGTTGACGGTCTGCCCCGAATAGGGGTCTGTGGTCGTGCAGCCGGCCAGAAACGCGACGCTTACCGCAGCAATGGTCATTTTCTTCAGCATGATGTCCCTCGAACAAGAAAAGTCTTAGTCATTCTCAAGCCGCCTCATTGCGGCATTGATATGGCGGAGCCGCCGCGCCGAAACGGCAATGGCCCGAAGACATTGCTCAGGGCCATTGCCTTCATCCCTTGAACAAAAATGCTCAGTTGGTCGCAGCCGCCACCGCATCGGCAGCCGGCGGCGGCGCGATGCGGATCTCCACGCGGCGGTTCTGGGCGCGGCCGTCGGCCGTGTCGTTGGAGGCAACCGGATCAGCCTTGCCGTAGCCCACCGGCATGATGCGCTGCGGGCTGACGCCGCGCTGGATCAGGGCCCCGGCAACGGCATTGGCGCGCTGCTGCGAGAGCTTGAGGTTATAGGCGTCCGAACCGGTCGAATCGGTATAGCCGTTCACGTCGATATCGGTGGCGTTATACTTCTGCAGGAGACCGGCAACGACGGCGAGCGAAGGACCGAAGGACGGCACGATCTCGGCGCTGTCGGTGGCAAAGGTGATGCTCGAATCAAAGACCACCGCGATATATTTCGGCGTGCGCACGATGGTGACGCCGGAGCCGGCGAGCTGCTCGCGCATCTCGGCCTCCTGGCGGTCCATATAGGCCGCCGGGTCGCTGACGGAGATATTGGTGACCGATACTTCCTCGGGCGCCTGATTCACGCTGTTCTGGGTGTTGGCCGCGCAGCCGGCAAGCAGCGCCGACGCGAAAATGGCCGTGATGAACTTGGCTTTCATGTTTCCCCCTTCAGGACTATCGGAATCGGTCATGCCGATCATTGCGTTGGAGGCCTATAACAACAGTATAGTGCCCGCTTTAGCAAGGTTTTCCATGGAAACCAAAACGGATACCCTCGCCATCAGTGACCGATCGATGCCGCCTCGTGCATCTCGGCGTTGAGACGCCGCTCTTCGTCGGCCTTCGGCTTCGAGAAGCGCGCAAGGAGGTAATAGGCGACCGGCGTGACGTAGAGCGTGACGATAGTGGCAAGGCCGAGACCGCCGACGATCACCCAGCCGAGCGCGATACGCGCCTCGGCGCCCGCGCCGGAGGCAGCAACCAGCGGAATGCCGCCGAGCACGGTGGAGATCATCGTCATCATCACCGGCCGAAGCCGGAGCATGGTCGCATGCTCGATCGCATCGCGCACGCTCTCGCCGCGATCCCTGAGCTGGTTGGCGAATTCGACGATCAGAATGCCGTTCTTTGCCATCACGCCGATCAGGAGCACGAGGCCGATCTGGGAATAGATGTTGAGGCTGGTGCCGGTCAGAAGCATGGCGATGAAGGCGCAGCCGATGCCGAAGGGCACGGTCGCCAGGATGATCAGCGCGCTCCAGACGCTTTCGAACTGGGCGGCAAGCACGAGGAAGACGATGATGATGGCAAAGCCGAACACCATGCCCATGCCCGAAGCGTTTTCATCAAGGGCGGCCGCCTCGGCCTGCGCCTGGACGTGGGCGCCCGGCGGCAGAAGCGGCTCGGCAAGCTCCAGAAGGCGCTGATAGGCGTCGCCCAGCGCCACGCCGGGCCCGAGGCTCGACGACAGCGATACAGCCGCCTGTTGCTGCTCGCGTTCGAGCGTCGGCGCGATGGATTTCTCCTCAAGCGTCGCGATGGTCGACAGCGGCACGATGCGGCCGTCTCCGGTGCGCAGGAAAATATTCCTCAGGTCGCTCGGATCATCGACCTTTCGGGTGTCGGCGCGCAGCTGGACATCATAGGATTCGCCGTCGATGAACACCTCGCCCACCGACCGGCCGTCAAGCAGCGCCATCAGCGCCTGGGAGAGCCCGCCAATATCGATGCCGAGATCGGCCGCGCGGCGGCGATCAAGAGTGAGCGCCAGCTGTGCCTGCGTCGCCTCCTCGGAAAGACGCGGGGCGGAGAACATCGGATCGGCCTCCATGGCCTCGACAAGCGCGCTCGCGGCTTCCGTCAGCCGTTCATGGCTGGAGCCGACAAGCGCGACGGAAAGCCCGTTGCCGGCGCCGCGGATATTGAGCGAGTTCGGCTGGAAGGCGAAGGCGCGCACGGCCGGAATGCTGCCGGAGGCGGCGTTCACGTCGCGGGCGATCATGTCCTGCGTGCGCTCGCGATCGGCCCAGGGCGCAAGCGACATGACGACGAAGCCGCTGTTGGTGTTGCTGCCGAAACCGGAGATCGAGAAGATGCTTTCGATCTCGCCGCTATCGATCAGCGGCTGGAGCTTCTCCTCCACCTGCTGGATGCGGTCGCGGGTATAATCGAGGCTGACCCCCTGGGGCGCGGAGACCCGCATCATCAGCATCGACCGGTCCTCGCGCGGCAGAAGCTCGGTGGTGAGGTTGGCATAGGCGAGATAGGCCCCGAAAACCAGCAGGCCGGCAAGAGACAGGAGCACCAACGGCGCGGCCAGCACCCAGCCGAGCGTCACGGCATAGAAGCGCGCAAGGGCCGTGCCGAAACGCGCGACCGGCCCGGGCTTCTGATCCTTGTGGCTCACCAGAATGCGCGATGCCAGCATCGGGCAGAGCGTCAGCGCCACGAAGGATGACAGCATCACGGCAAAGGCCAGCACAAAGCCGAATTCGCGGAACAGTCCGCCCGCCTGCCCCGGCAGGAAGGAAAGCGGCACGAATACCGCGGCAAGGGTTGCCGTGGTGGTGATGACGGCGAAGAAGACCTGGCGGGTGCCGAGCACCGCGGCCGCGCGCGGACCCATGCCGTTTGCCCTGAGACGCACGATGTTTTCCAGGACCACGATCGCGTCATCGACGACCATGCCGGTCGCCAGCACGATCGCCAGAAGGGTGAGGATATTGACGGAGAAGCCCGCGACATAGATCGCGGCGAGCGTGCCGACCAGCGCCACCGGCAGGGTGATCGCCGGAATGATGGTCGCGCGCCAGTCGCGCAGGAAGACGTAGATGATGGCGACCACGATCATCGCCGCGAGGATGAGCGAGCGGACAACTTCCTCGATCGAGCCGGAGATGAACACGGCGTCGTCGCTCGACACCTTGATCGTCGTGCCCTCCGGAAGGTTCGGCGCGATCTCGTTTACGACCCGGTGGACGCCCTCGGAGATTTCGAGCGTATTCGACTTCGCCTGGCGGATGATGCCGAGGCCGATGCCGGGCTGGCCGTTGTAGCGCAGCGCCGTTGCCGCCGTGTCCGGCCCGAAGACGACGGTGGCGACATCGCCGAGACGGACATTCTCGGCCACGCGGATATCGGCGAATTCCTCCGGCGTGGTGATGTCGGCGGTGGCGCGCACGCCGAGCGCCTGGGTGGTGCTGGTCAGCGAGCCGGCCGGCACGTCCCAGGAGATATCGGACAGCGCCGACGCCAGGTCAGCCACCGAGAGGCCCCGGCTTGCAAGGGCGGCCTGGTTGATATCAATGCGAAAGATCTTCTCCCGCTCGCCGTAGACGGCGACATCGGCCACGCCGGGCACGGCGGCGAACCGGTCCTCGATCTCGTCGCTGACGAGTTCGGTCAGGTCGTCAATGCCGAGCGTGGACGAGGTGATCGCCAGCCGGACGACCGGCTGTGCATCCGAGTCCGCCTTGACGATGCGCGGCTCGTCGGCATCGTCGGGCAATTGCCCCTCGACGCGGCCGACGGCGTCGCGCACATCCATGGAGGCGACGTTGATATCCGTGTCCTTGCTGAATTCCAGCGTCACCCGGCTCGAGCCGGTGGACGACTGGGAGGACATCGACTGGAGGCCTGGAACGCGCGCGACCGCGCCCTCGATGACATTGGTCACCTCGCGGTCGACCGTCTCGGGCGCGGCGCCCGAAAAGGTGGTGCGTACGGTAATCACCGGCTGGTCGACATCCGGCAGTTCACGCACCTCGACGCCGAAAAAGGCGGCGAGACCGGCAACGACGATCAGCGCATTGAAGACCGCCGCGAGGATTGGCCGGCGCACGAAGAGCGCCGTGAAGCCATGCTCGCTCTCATGTTCCGCGATCGCCTTTTCCGCCTCGCTGCGCGCATCGCTCGTCTGGTTTTCGGTCGCCGTCTCGTCGCCGGGCGTCTTGTCGTTATCGTGATCGCTCATGACGCGGTCTCCGCGCTTGCGCGCTTCGGCGCGCCAAAGGTCACATCACTGACCGAAGCCCCTTCGCGCAGGCGCTGGATGCCCTCGATGATGACATCATCCCCCTCGCCCAGTTCCGCGTCGACCAGCACCACGTCCGGGTCGCGCTGGATGATGCGGACCCGCGTCTTCGTCGATTTTCCGTCGACGAGCTGCCAGACATAGGCCCCGTCAGAATCCCACTGGATCGCAAGCGGATCGACGGCCGGATAGACATCGCCCGGAAACCGCATCGACACGTCGAAGGACATGCCGGCGCGCAGCGAATCGTCCTCATTGTCAAGGCGCGCGCGCACCATGAAGGTGCGGCTTGCCGCGTCAATCCGGTTGTCGACGGCCTGCACTTCGCCCTCGAACAGCTGCTGCGGCGCGGAAACGAGACTCGCCTCGACCGGTGCGCCGGGGCGGATCGCGGTGGCGAAACGTTCCGGCACGGAAAAATCGACCAGGATCGAGGAGCGGTCGTCGATGGTGACGATTTCGGACGAGGTCGTGACATAATCGCCGACATTGACCGGAACGATTCCGGCAACGCCTGCGATCGGCGCAACGATGCGGCGACGCGAAAGGTCGAGTTCGGCGGCCTCGAGGTCGAGGGCGGCCGACCGCTCGGCGATCTCGGCATTATAGACCTCGAGGTCGGAGATCGCCGACTTGATCCTGCGATTGACCTCCGCCTGACGCGCGGCGCTTTCGAGCGCCACCTCGGCCAGATTGCGGGCGAGCACCTGTTCGCGGTCATCGAGCACCGCGATGACCTCCCCCTTCTCAACCGTATCGCCCGAGGAAAGGTTGAGCTCGGTGATCGTGCCCGCCTCCTCCGGAAGCACGGTGACCGAGCGGATCGCCTCGCCGCTGCCGATCGCCGTCAGTTCGTCATTGACGGTGCCCGTGGTCACCGGCGCGCTCACCACCTGGATGCCGCCTCCCGCAAAACCGCCGGGGGGACGACCGCCGCCGCTGTCGCCCGACTTCGCCTCCAGAACGCCGTAGGACGTCAGCACCTCGCGCCCGCCGGGCGCCAGAAAGAGCCATGCCGCGGATCCGATCGCCAGAAGACAGACACTCACGGCAACCTGCTGGTAGAAACGCATCAATGACTCCGGTTTTCAAAGAGGATGCCGACGGTGACGGCCTGTGGAAAGCGATAAGAATATGAGTGGAATTATCCAGATCACCCGGCTCACTGCAAGCCACGGAATGAAACCTCACCAATTTGTAATCTTTGCGCGCGTCCGTCGCCTTCTTCATGCCGTATTTCCGAACGGAAAAGCCCCGCTCTGTGCATATTTTGTTCTCATTTCGATGCATGCCTTCACCTTTGCCCCTCAAGCCACTAGATTGGCGCCATGATTCACGGCCACGACGACATACCGTTCTTCGACGACGATGACGAACCGCGCAAGCCGGCGGCGGCGGCGCCCGGCGGCCCCCCCGGACAGGCGGGCGGGCTTGCCGCGCGCGCCATGGCGGCGCGGCGCGCGCCCGATGCACCCGATTACCTCACCGGCCTCAACCCCGAGCAGCGCGATGCCGTCGAAACCATCGAGGGCCCGCTCCTCGTGCTCGCCGGCGCGGGCACCGGCAAGACGCGGGTGCTCACCACCCGCATTGCCCATATCCTGGCATCGGGCCGCGCCTATCCGAGCCAGATCCTCGCCGTGACCTTTACCAACAAGGCCGCCCGCGAGATGAAGGAGCGGGTCGGCGTGCTCGTCGGCGGCGCGGTGGAGGGCATGCCCTGGCTCGGCACGTTCCACTCCATCGGCGTGAAGCTTCTGCGCCGCCATGCCGAGCTTGTGGGGCTCAGGTCCGATTTCACCATTCTGGACACGGATGACGTCATCCGCCTGATCAAGCAGTTGATCCAGGCCGAAGGCCTCGATGACAAGCGCTGGCCGGCGCGCCAGTTTTCCTCAATGATCGACGGCTGGAAGAACAAGGGGCTGACGCCCGAGCTCATTCCCGAAGGCGACGCCCGCGCCTTTGCCAACGGCAAGGGACGAGAGCTCTACATGGCCTATCAGGACCGGCTGAAGACGCTGAATGCCTGCGATTTCGGCGATCTCCTGTTGCATCCGATCCGGCTCTTCCGTGAAAACCCGGACATATTGAAAGAGTACCACCGACGTTTCCGCTATATTCTGGTGGACGAATACCAGGACACCAACACCGCGCAATATATGTGGCTGCGGCTTCTCGCCCAGCGTCCGGGCGAGGATGACGGTCCGGTCAACATCTGCTGCGTCGGCGACGACGACCAGTCGATCTATGGCTGGCGCGGCGCCGAGGTCGACAACATCCTGCGCTTCGAGAAGGATTTCCGCGGCGCGAAGGTCGTCCGGCTGGAACGCAACTACCGTTCCACAGCCCATATTCTGGGGGCTGCCGGCAATCTCATCGCGCATAATGACGGACGCCTCGGCAAGACGCTGTTCACCGAGCGTTCCGATCCCGATGACGACAAGGTTCAGGTCCACGCCGCCTGGGATTCGGAGGAGGAAGCGCGCGCGGTGGGCGAGGAGATCGAACAGTTGCAGCGCCGCGGCGAGCTTCTGAACGACATGGCCATTCTCGTGCGCGCGTCGTTCCAGATGCGCGAATTCGAGGACCGCTTCGTCACACTCGGGCTCAACTACCGCGTCATCGGCGGCCCGCGCTTCTACGAGCGGCTTGAGATCCGCGACGCGATGGCATTCTTCCGCCTCACCTGCCAGCCTGCCGACGATCTGGCGCTGGAGCGGATCATCAACACGCCGAAGCGCGGCCTGGGCGATGCCAGCGTGCGCAAGATCCACGATTATGCCCGCGCCCGCGACATTCCGATGCTGGCGGCAGCGCGCGAGATGATCGACACGGACGAACTGAAGCCGAAGCCGCGCAAGGCGCTGTTCGACGTCGTCACCCAGTTCACGCGTTGGCAGGAGTTGCTGGAGACCACGCCGCATACGGAGCTTGCGGAGATCATCCTTGAGGAAAGCGGCTATACCGAGATGTGGCAGAACGACCGTTCCGCCGAAGCGCCCGGCAGGCTTGAAAACCTGAAGGAGCTGATCCGCTCCATGGACGGATTCGAAAGCATGCGCGGTTTTCTGGAACACGTGTCGCTGGTGATGGACGCCGACCAGAACGAGGAGATGGACGCCGTCTCGATCATGACGCTGCATTCGGCCAAGGGTCTGGAATTCAAGACCGTGTTCCTGCCCGGCTGGGAAGAGGGCCTGTTTCCGCACCAGCGCGCGCTGGACGAGAGCGGGCGCGCCGGCCTCGAGGAAGAACGCCGCCTGGCCTATGTCGGCCTGACCCGCGCCAAGCGCAACTGCCACATCTGGTTCGTCTCCAACCGGCGCATTCACGGGCTGTGGCAGTCGACCATGCCGTCGCGCTTCCTCGACGAACTGCCGGAAGACCATGTCGAGGTCGGCGAGACCGAGGTCTCCTATGGCGGCTACGGTCAGTCGCGCTTTGACCGCGCCGCGCCGTTTTCCAACACCTATGCCACCCCCGGCTGGAAGCGGGCTCAGGAGAACCGCAACGATGCAACCCGCGACAACTGGGGCACGCGCTCCGGCCATGCCGTCGAGCGCATCGGCTATGGGGAGAGCGGGCCGCGCGGACGCACGATTGAAGGCGAGCTCGTTGCTCGCAGCAGCGAAGAGACGCCCTCCAGATTCGCGGTCGGCGACCGCGTTTTCCACCTCAAATTCGGCAATGGCAACATCGCCGCAATCGAGGGCAACAAGCTGACGATCGACTTCGACAAGGCCGGGCAGAAAAGGGTTCTCGACGGTTTCGTCAAGCCGGCCTGAGCGCGGACGGTGTTTCTAGCCGCTCCCCGGACGATTCCGTCCCCTTGTCTTTTGCATTGCACAATGCAAGGTCGCGGGAAATATTCTTACTTATTTAACCTGTCATTATTTAGTGTAAGCTTACACACTAATCGTATTCCGTTTATTCGTTCTCAGGTTTATTGGGTTCCCGATTCATCTTGACGCACAAGGCCTCCTTATAACATGCAGTTGGCAACGAGAAAGGCGCGACGATACGAACGGCATATTGCCGGCGTTGTGCTGGCGGCCTTCATGTTTGTGGCGGCGGCCGCGACCGGGCTCAAGGCTCAGGTTCCCGTCATTCGCCTTCCCGACTTCTTCGAGGACAGTCCCGTGGCGATGCTGCTGATCGAGCCGATGAACGGCAGGATCCTTGCCGCCAATCATGCCGCTCAAACCTTGTACGGCTGGAGTTCCGACGAGTTCAGGAGGCTGTTCGTCTCCGATCTCAACCAGATGTCGGAGGACAAGATCAAGGTCCAGCTGGACAATGCGCGCACGGGCAACCAGCACTATTTCCTCTTTCCGCACCGTTTCAAGGACGGCACGATCCATACGGTGCGGACATTTTCCTGGCCGATCATCCTGGAACAGAAGACGCGGCTCTTCTCGGTGATCGCGGAAGCCCATGACGTGCGCTCCGGCGGGGAGCCGCTGGCGGCCTATTCGTCAAACCTCGAGGATGCCGTGCGCCAGAAATCAGCGGAGTTGCGCGCGACCGACGGGCTTTTGAACCTGACGCTCATTTCCGCGATCGCCGTGCTTTCCGGCATCGTGATCATTCTCGGCATCGTCCTTATCCGCGGGCGGCGGCTGGTGCGCGCGCTCGGTCGTCAGCACCTGCTGCTGCGCGTCGTGATCGACGCCATCCCCGACCAGATCTATTTCAAGAGGCCGGACGGCACGCTGGAGGCCTGCAACCAGGCGGCCGCGGAGTTTGTCGGCATGCCGGCGGAGATGATCGTCGGCAAGACCGACCGCGAGATTTTCGGGCACAGCACCGACGCGCTCCTGATGCAGCAGGTCTTCTCCGATGTGAACAACCAGGGCAAACTGATCAACCAGGGCGAGGTCACCAATCCGGCCGGGCGCAAATACACGCTCGAGATGATCAAGGCGCCGGTCATTGATACGCGCGGCGAGCGGCTCGGCTCCGTCAGCGTCTGGCGCGATGTCACCGAGCGACGGCGCACGGAAGCCAGGGTCGAGGCGCTTGCCTATTATGATCCCCTGACGAAGCTGGCGAACCGCGCCAAGGCGCAGGAAGTGCTGCTCGGCTTCCTCGCCACGCACAAGGTCAATCAACAGTTCATGGCGATCGCGATTTTCGACCTCGACAGCTTCGCCGCCGTGAATTCGATCTTCGGCCACAATATCGGCGACGCGCTTCTGAAAACCACGGGCAGGCGCCTCAGCAACAATATCGACGCCGGCTCCTTCACGGCGCGCCTTTCCAGCGACGAATTCGTGGTGTTCCTGACCGCGCTCGGCGGGGATGAGGCCAGGGCGCGCGAAGCGGCGCATGAGAAGATAGAGGACCTGCACGCCTGCCTTTCGCGCCAGGCCATCATCAGCGGCAACCAGATTACGCCGAGCGCCAGCGCCGGCGCGGTTCTGGTCGGCCCTTCCTCGGAAGGGGCGGAGGAGGAATTGCGACGCGCCGACCTCGCCATGCACAATGCCAAGTCGCGCGGGCGCGGCAGCATCAACTGGTTCCACAGCGGCATGGTCGACGATCTCGTCGCCCGCTTCGATGTCGAAACCGCGCTGGAAAAAGCCCTGCAGAGCGACGGGTTCAGGCTGTTCCTGCAGCCGAAGATCATCGCCGATGCCCCGGGACGGCATTTCGAGGTTCTGCTGCGGCTCGACCATCCCGAGCGCGGCATCGTCGGTCCCGGCAGCTTCATCGCCGTGGCGGAGGCGACGGGACTGATCGTCCCCATCGGCGCGTGGGTCCTCGAAGAATCCTGCAGGATGCTCGCGGAAAACCCCGACCTGCACCTCGCCGTCAACGTTTCGGTCCGCCAGTTCCTCCGGGAGAAATTCGTCGACGACCTTGCATCGCTTCTCGATCATCACCAGTTCGATCCCGAGCGGTTGACGCTGGAGATGACGGAAAGCCTGATGATTGCCAATTTCGACCTGGCGCTCGCGCAACTCAGGAAGATCAGGGCGCTCAGAATCAGGCTGTCGATCGACGATTTCGGCACCGGCTATTCCGCGCTTGTCTACCTCAAGCAGTTCCCGCTGAACGAACTGAAGATCGACAAGACATTCATTGCCGGCGTACCGCATGACAGCAGCGACACATCCCTTGTGGAGTTGATCATCACCATGGCCCACCATCTCGGCATATCGATCGTAGCCGAGGGCGTGGAGACGCGTGAACAGGAAGCATGGTTGCTCAGTCAGGGCTGCGAAGGCCTGCAGGGCTTTCTCTTCAGCCCGCCCCAGCCGGCCTCCTACTATCTCAAACCCTGAAACGGTCGCGGGCCTCTCCCGCCCCGCAGATCGTCAGATACCGGAGCGAAAACATGAAAGCCCTTCTGCTTGTCGATATCCAGAACGGTTTCTGCCCGGGCGGCAACCTCGCCGTCGCCGACGGCGATGCCGTGGTACCGGTCGCCAACCGCCTGATCAGGGACGGCGGTTATGATGTCATTGCCGCCTCGCAGGACTGGCACCCGGAAGACCATGGCTCCTTCGCCTCGGTCCATCCCGGCAGGAAGCCGTTCGACATGGGCGAGCTTGGCGGAAAGCCACAGGTGATGTGGCCGGACCACTGCGTCCAGAACACCGAGGACGCCGCGTTCCATCCCGACCTCGACATTGCCGCGGTCGACTACATCCAGCGCAAGGGCGAGAACCCCGCGATCGATTCCTATTCGGCGTTCCGCGACAACGAGCATCATGCCGTTACCGGACTTGCCGACTACCTGCGGCAGAAGAACGTCACCGTGGTCGACATAGCCGGCCTGGCGCTCGACTTCTGCGTAAAGTTCACCGCGCTCGACGCCCGGGAGATGCTGCCCGGCGTGACGGTCCGCGTGATCCTCGAAGGCTGCCGCGGCATCAGCGAGGAGGGTGTGGAACTGGCGCTTGCCGAAATGCGCGAGGCCGGCGTCGAGATCATCGATCTCGGGACCGCGACCGGCGGCAAGAGACCATAACCGCAAGCCGGCGGGCAAATGCCGCCGGCGAAGCCTCTCTAGATGTGGGCTTTCAGGAGGTTGTCCATTCGGAGCGTACCGAGGAGACTGGAGTTACCACGCTTCAGCACTCACCGGAGGCTCCGAATGAACATTCACAAGAATGCCCGACTGACCCCGCTGCGTCGAGAGGAGATGGCTGTTGCCGTTCTGTCTGGCGCGCTCACGAAAGCGCAGGCGGCTTTAGTCTATGCCGTTTCCCACAAGATCGTGTCTCGTTGGGTCGAGCGCTTCAGAAAGGGTGGACGCGCTGCAATGGCTGACCGGTCGTCGCGGCCCAGAAGCAGTCCCCGGCAGACCGATGCCATCTTGTGCGAGCGCATTGCCGCCCTTCGTCGTCAGCGCCTGACCGGCAGGCACATCGCCATGGAGACAGGCGTGTCACCGGCCACCGTCAGCCGCGTTCTCAAGCGGGTCGGTTTGTCCCGGATGAAGGACATTGCTCCAGCCGAACCGGTCGTGCGTTACGAATATGACGAGCCGGGCGGCCTGATCCATCTCGACATCAAGCGCCTTGGCCGCTTTAATCGCGTCGGCCACCGCATCACAGGCGACAGGACCGGCCAGAGCAATTCACGCGGCATCGGCTGGGAATATGTGCATGTGTGTATCGACGATGCATCCCGGATCGCATTCACTGACATCTTGCCCAACGAGAAGGCTGAAAGCGCCGTCGCATTTCTCAAGGCGGCAGTCGCCTATTATCAAAGCCTCGGCATCACGGTGAAGCGGGTCATGACCGACAATGGCTCGTGCTACATTGCCGGGGATTTCGCGAAAGCCTGCAAGGCGCTCCATCTGAAACATATTCGTACCAAACCTTACACGCCAAAGACAAACGGCAAGGCCGAGCGCTTCATCCAGACAGCATTGCGCGAATGGGCCTATGCGCGCGCCTATCCATCCTCAGAGCACCGAAAACGGCATCTGCCGAACTGGAACCACATGTACAATTGGCACCGTCCGCATGGCGGCATAAAGTCAAAAACACCGATCAGTCGACTCGGCATGAACCGAGACAACCTCTTGAGGCTCCACATCTAGAGCGCCGTGCGTCCATTCGGATGCACAAAGGACGCTCTAACCTATTGAATCTACGCATCGTGCTTTCCGAAAATCAGACCCGATTTTCGGGCCGATGCGCTAGTGCATGCTCGCCGCAACCAGCCAGCATGCCGCGGCGAAGCCCGAAGCTCCGGTCCGGATATGGTTCAGCCGCGTCCAGCGCCGGGCGTAATTCGGCCAGTAGGCCGCCGTCTCGTCCGGCCGGGCAGACACCCGCGCAAGATGCCTGTTCATCGGGACATTGCCCAATCCGGTGACGGCGAACACGCCGGAATAATAGGCGAGCGCTCCGGCGAGGACCAGAAACCGCGACGGCCCCGCGCCCTGCAGGAAGGCCAGCAGCGCCAGCGCCGCGGCGACCGGCAGAAAGCCGGTGAACAGAACCATGAAGACCGATCGATAGACCGTCCGGTTCAGCCCGACCATGCCGGCTGCTCCGGCATGGTCGGGCGCCTCGGCAAGCCCCCGCATGACGAAATCGGAAAAGCTGAGGAAGACGCCAGCCAGCAGGGCCATCAGGAAACCGG
The DNA here is from genome assembly GCF_001578105.1 of Martelella sp. AD-3. GTDB lineage: Bacteria > Pseudomonadota > Alphaproteobacteria > Rhizobiales > Rhizobiaceae > Martelella. The sequence continues at coordinate 2,948,755 of NZ_CP014275.1, forward strand.
CGCCCAGTAGCAATACTGTCATTCAGCCACGCTCCTTCAGCTCGAAAGACCGACGGCGCGGCCCAGATAGGTGGTTTCGCCCAGCTGACGGGAAAGGAAACGCGCAAGGTCCGCCCGCGCGATCTTGAGGTCCAGCCCGCGCGCTGCCGGCGACACATCCTCGATCACGGGACGGCGCGTGGCCGCGTCGGTGAAGGCGGAAGGCCGGACGATGGTCCAGTCGAGCCCGCTCGCCGCCACCATTTGCTCCTGCAGCTCGTGATCCCGAAAGACCGGCGCCAGCAGCGCGCCGAACATCACCCGCTTCCACCAGAAATTCAGGTTCGGCCAGCTTTCCCGTGCGCCAAGGGTCGACTGGCAGATCAGACGCCGGACGCCGTGCGCGTGCATGGCCTGGATGACGTTCAGCGTGCCTTGCGAGCGGATGACGCTCCTGCGCGCGGTTCCTGCGCCCAGGGTGATCACCACGGCGTCATGGCCGGCGACCGCATTGAGCACCTCTTCGGCGTTCAGCGCATCGCCTGCGATACGGTTGAGGTCCGGGTGGTCGAGCTTCAGTCTTTCCGGGTGGCGGGCAAATGCGGAGACCGTGTGGCCGGCCTTGAGCATTTCTTCCGCGGCGAGCCGGCCGATGCTGCCGGTGGCTCCGAATATGATCACTTTCATTGCGGTTCTCCTTCGAGGAATGATGCAATCGATTTACTTGACACGGTGTAAAGTTGACACGACGTCAATAGACGATAGATTGACACCATGTCAAGTCAGCAAACCGATACGCGAACGCGCATACTCGAAACCGCCTGGAAACTTCTGGAATCCGGAGACAAGGCCGTGCGCATGTCCGATATCGCCAGGGCGGTCGGCATCAGCCGCCAGGCGCTTTACCTGCATTTTCCCAATCGCGCGGAGCTTCTGGTGGCCACGACACGGCACATCGACCGCGTGAAGAATGTTGACGAGCGGCTCGCGCCCAGCCGGTCTGCACGCTCGGGCGTGGAGCGTCTGCACGCCTTCATCGAGGCCTGGACTGGGTATATCCCCGAGATACACGGGATCTCGGTCGCGCTACGCTCGATGCGTGACAGTGACAGGGAGGCGGCGGAGGCCTGGGACGACCGGATGCGCGCGGTCCGCCATGGTTGCGCGGCCGCCGTGCGGGCGCTCGTCGCGGAAGGCCGTCTCGCGCCTGAACTGACGGAAGAGGAAGCAACCGATCTGTTGTGGATGCTGCTGTCGGTGGAAAACTGGGAATGCCTGGTGCGCGCCTGCGGCTGGCCGCAATCACGCTATGCGGAAATGACGAAAACGCTGGCAGAGCGGGCTCTGCTGGCTGAGGCCGAACCCGACCAACCGCCGCCTGCCGGCGTTCGCCGAGGGTAGAAAACGCGCCTGCGCGCAGCGCCTCAGGCCGGCATTTCCAGCGCCGCGATCTCGTCGCCGAAGCTTTCCATGCGCTTCATCAGCAGGGCCTCGGCGTCGCGCAGGCCGCTGTTGTAGAAGACCGGCGCGAATTCGCGGGCGATCACTTCGGCAAACAGTTCGGCCTGAAGCGTGCCGATCTCGCAATCGAGCTCCTCGGCGCAATAGTCCCTGAGCCGCTCCGAAAGGGCGGCCTTTTCGCGGGCGCTGAGTTTGATCATGACGCGTTCCTCCGGTTTGATCGCATTATCAATTCTTCTCATTTGTGCACGGATGGCAAAGACGGTAAACGGGTGGACAGCCTCCCTCCCCTCGCGCAATCTGTCCGCCGCTTCCCGTGGGGAACCAGCCCGAAATGATCAGGAGTCGCCTCCCCTTGCCAGAGAGTTCAGAATTTTCAAGCGGCCTTCGCTCCGGCATCGTGCCGGCGCTTTCGGCCGCCCCCTTCGGCATGCTGTTCGGCGCGGTGTCGGTCACGCAAGGCCAGAGCGTCTTCGAAACGGCGGTGATGAGCCTGACGATCTTTGCCGGCGCCAGCCAGCTCGTCGGCGTCGAGCTTTTCGGCCAGCGGGTGGCGCCCTGGCTGATCATCGCCTCGATTGTCGCGGTCAATTTCCGCCATGTGCTCTATTCCGCTGCGCTGACGCCGGTGATTGCCCATTTTTCGCTGCCGAAAAAGCTCGTTGCCTTCTTCCTGATGACCGACCCGCAATTCGCCGAGGCGCTGAAACGGCACGAGGAGCAGGAACGCGTGACCTTCTCCTGGTATCTCGGGGCGGGCCTCGTGCTCTACGTTCTCTGGAACATCATGACGCTGATCGGCGCCACGCTCGGCGGCTTCATCAAGAACCCGGAGGCGCTCGGTCTCGACATCCTGCTGCCGATCTATTTCCTCAGCCTGGTCATGGGCTTCAGGAAACGGCCGAACTATCTGCCGATCGTCGCCGCAAGCGCGCTTGGCTCGATCCTCGCCTATGCCACGGTCGGGTCGCCCTGGCATGTCAGCATCGGCGCGCTCGCCGGCATCCTGCTTGCCGCCCTCCTGCCGCCCGGCAAGGCCAGGGAGGCGGCGCGATGAGCGATTTCACCAATGATCACATGATCCTCGTCATTCTCGGCGCGGCGGTCGCCACCTATCTGACGCGCATTGCCGGCTATGTCCTGCTCTCGGTGGTCTCCGACATTCCACCGCGCGCCGAAGCGGCGCTCAACGCCATACCGGCGGCAGTGCTGACGACGCTGGTGGCGCCTGCCTTCTATGCCGGCGGCTGGGAGGGCAAGCTTGCGATCGCGGCAGCCCTTCTGACGGGGCTGCGCTTCAAGTCGCCACTGCCGATGATCGCTGTCGGCTGGTCGGTGGTGATGGTCTGCCGCTATTTCATCATCGGCTAGCGCATCGGCCCGAAAATCGGAATCGATTTTCGGGCCGATGCGTCGATTCAATATATCAGAGCGTCCTTTGTGCGTCCGAATGGACGGATGGGGCTCCAAGCGGCCGGGTCGCCGCTTCAAGCCAGGCCCGCTCCTTGTCGTCGGCAACGAGAGGCATCAGCTTCTCGCGCGTTTCGGCGTGGTAGGCGTCGAGCCAGTCACGCTCCTCCTGCGTCAGAAGGTCGGCCATGACGAGGCGCAAGTCGATCGGACACCAGGTCAGCGTCTCGAAGGAGAGCATGGGAATTTCTCCGCCCGCTACAGGCTCCGCCTCCTTCACCAGCAGCAGGTTCTCGATGCGGATGCCGAAGTCGCCGGGCCGGTAATAGCCGGGCTCGTTGGACAGGATCATGCCGGGTTTCAGTTCCGGGGTACCAAGCCGCGAAAGCCGCTGCGGTCCCTCGTGAACGGAAAGATAGGAACCAACGCCGTGGCCCGTGCCGTGGGCATAGTCGACGCCCGCCTTCCAGAGCGCGATGCGGGCAAGCGGATCGAGATCCATGCCGCGCGTGCCTGCCGGAAAACGGGCCGTCGAAAGCGCGATCATGCCCTTCAGCACCAGCGTGAAGAACCGCCGCTTCTCGTCGTCCACCGCCCCGATGGCAAGCGTGCGCGTGATATCGGTCGTGCCGTTTTGATATTGCGCGCCGGAATCGACCAGATACATCTCGCCATCGCGAAGCATCCGGTCGGTCTCGGTGGTCACCCTGTAGTGAATGATCGCCGCGTTCGGCCCCGCGCCGGAGATCGTGTCGAAGGAAATGTCGCGCAGCGGGTTCTGCATGCGCTCGCCCACCGAAGCGCGCGCGGCCTCGAGCGCGCTCGCGGCCGTTATCTCGCTGACGGAACCGGGGGCCTGGCCGTCGAGCCAGCTCAGAAAGGCGACCATCGCCGCGCCGTCCTGCAGGTGCGCCTTGCGCGTGCCCGCCTGCTCGCCCTCATTCTTGACCGCGCGGGCGGCAACAACCGGATCGGGCGCGTCGATCACCGTGCCGCCGGCATCCTCGATGAGCCGCACACAGGCATAAGGCACGGCGGAGCGATCAAGCATGATCGCCGCACCCGCAAGCGCCTCGAGACGGGCTGAAACGGCCTCCGGCGCTTCGAGCTCGGCAAGATCATCGATATGCGCCCTGGCCTCGCCGGACACTTTTTCAGGAGACAGAAACAGGACGGCGCTGCCGTCCGCCTTCACGATCGCGCGCGAGAGCGGCGCGGGCGTATGGGCGACATCATTGCCGCGAATGTTGAAAGCCCAGGCAACCGAGGTCGAATCGGCGATCAACACCGCGTCGGCCCGCTTGTCGCGCGCGGCTTTCGCGATGTCGTCCAATTTCTCCTTCGCCGGCTTTCCGGCAAATTTCTGTGGCTGCACGGTCACCGGCGTTGCGGGCGGCGCTGGCCGTTCCAGCCAGATCCGGTCGATCGGATTTTCGGAAAGCAGGACTAGCTCCCCGCCGATCTCCCCGAGCGCGGACTTCAGCCGCTCGACCTCGCTCGGCGTATGCAGCCACGGGTCGATGCCGAGCCGCATGCCTTCCGGCCGGTTCTCGGCGAGCCATGCAGAAGGCGGACAGCCGACGAGATCGCCGCCGGCGATCAGGCCCGGATCGGTCTGGATCTTCAGTTGCGATGTGTACCGACCATCAACGAAGACGATCGCGGTCGTCTCCATCACCAGCGCCACGCCGGCAGAACCGGTGAAGCCGGTGAGGAAGGCAAGCCTTTCGGCTGAAAGCGGCACATACTCGCCCAGATACTCATCCGTGCGCGGCACCAGAACCGCGTTGATGCCGAGGGACGGGAACAGATCGCGCAGGGCCTTGATGCGCGGGGCGGCCTGCGCCGGGCGGGCGGAAACGTCAAAGGACTGAAACATGAAAATCACCAATCAATTCGATCGGCGCGACGATAGAGCGTTTGAAGCGGCATCACAACAATCCGCCTTACCCGGTCATCCCTGAGCGCGAAGGGTTCAATGCCCGGACACAGGCGTTGCTGCATAATATTCGTGCAGCATGACAGGCGTTTTGCCAGTTCCTGAAATATGCATGCGTTTTCTGCATGGCTCCCATTCGGCTTCCCACCTGCCAGACGCGGAAGCCACGGTCTATATTCCAGACAGTTGATTGATGAAGGCTTCGCGCCGGCGGTGATCAAAGGGATCAGCGCTGATAGCCGCGAAGCGAAATGGACCGAGGGACGGAAGGTCGTCCGGCACGGTCTACAGGAAAAGGAGAACTGAAAATGGGTTTCTTCCGTAGCGCTTACAAGAACATTGCCAATGCCCGCCAGAGCCAGGCCAACCGTTTCGTCAATGCCGAACTGCTGAAGCTTGACGACGAATCCCTGAAGAAGCTGGGCAAGTCGCGCGACGAACTGCGCCGCAACGCCAACGGCTCTATGCTGTTTTAATCGAGCAAGTTTCCGGCGCAGCAAATGCGTCGTGCAGACCCCGCAATCCGCTTGAGCGTCCTCCCCGCTCGCGGAGCGCCGCAGGTCAGCAAAACAAGGGCCATGCCTCAGGGCATGGCCCTTTTCCTTTGGCCGAAAGCTCAGTCCATTTCCGGAAACAGCAGTTCCACGACATAGCTCGCGTCAAACCGCGTATCGAGCATGCCATAGGTGGAGCGCCAGCCGGCCGCAAGCCGGGTTTCGAGAAAGGCGTCGGCGATGCGGCCGGCGCCCAGCCGGTAGAGCTCGGCAGCGCCGGCGGCGAGCGCAAGCTGCTCGATGAAGATGCGGGCAGCGCTTTCATGGGTCTTGCACAGCGCCATGGCCGCACGCAGCAACTCGACGATCTTGGCGCCGGAGGCCCCGAGATCGCGCGCGATCAGCTGGAAGACGGCCTCGAACAGGTCGCTGCCGTGCTCGACGACGCGCCTCAGATCGAGCGCCATCATGTTGCCGGCGCCGTCATGCATGGCCAGTCCCGGCGCGTCGCGATAATGACGGGTGATCGGCCGGTCCTCGATGAAACCATTGCCGCCCATCGCTTCCATCGCCTCGGCCACAACGGCGGGCGCGATCTTTGTGGTCCAGTATTTGGTCACCGGCGTCATCACCCGGGCGTAAGCCGCCTCCTCGGCACTGTCGCGGGCGCGATCGAAGCTTTCGGCAAGGCGGAAGGAGAGCGCCCCGGCGGCGGCCACATCGAGCGCCAGATCGGCGAGCACCCGCATCATCAGCGGCTGGCTCACCAGAGCCTTGCCATGGACGCTGCGGCCGCGCGCGGCATGGGTCGCCTCGGCAAGGGCGGCGCGCATCAGACCCGACGCCATCACGGCGCTGTCGAGCCGCATCAGGGTCAGCATGTCGAGAATGGTTCTCAAGCCGGTATCCGGCGCGCCGAGCAGAAAACCGAAGGCATCGGAAAACTCGATCTCGGCGGCGGCATTCGAGCGCAGCCCGAGCTTGTCCTTCAGCCGCTGATAGCGCAGGGCGTTGGTGCGTCCCTCGTCCAGCAGGCGCGGAACCAGAAAGCAGCCCGGCTTGCCGTCGACATCGGCAAGCATGATGAAAGCATCGCTCATCGGCGCGGAGACGAACCACTTGTGGCCCGACAACCGGTAGACGCCCTCGCTGACGCGCGCGGCCTTTGTGGTCAGCGCGCGCGTGTCGCTGCCGGCCTGCTTCTCGGTGATCGCCAGCCCGACGGTCGCCGCCGTTTTCTGCGCCTGCGGACGGTTGGTCGAATCATATTTGCGCGACAGGATTTTCGGGGCCCATTCCGCGCGCAATTGCGGCGTCGCCGCCAGAACCGCAAGCGAGGCGGAAGTGGCGGACAAGGGCTCCAGATGCCCGCATTCAAGCTGTGCCGTCAGGAACAGGCGGACGGCCCTCAGCTTGTGCGCCTTCGATTTCGAATCGGCATCGCGCGGCGGTTCCCAGAGCGAGGAATGCAGCCCCGACGACATGGAGCGGCGCAGAAGCGCGTGCCAGGCCGGATGGAAGGCGACCGTGTCCAGCCGTTCGCCGGCGGGACCGTGGGTCTTCAGTTGCGGCAGGCTGGTATTGGCCATCTGCGCCAGTTCCTGCGCTTCCGGCGAGGTCACATAGCGCCCGATCGTGTCGAACTCTTCGCGCAGCGGTCGCGCCAGGTTGCGCGTCAGGTCGCCGAGAAGCGGGTCGGAATGAAAGGCGTTGTACCCGCTCCACGGTTTTGGCTGGTTCAACGTCCTGAAAACATCATTGTCGGGCATCGCCGTTTACGCACTTCTTTTTGAAGACAGATCGCAGAGTTGGCACGGTTCGATATAATCTGTCAAAGCTTGCAGCCGGGCCGGTGAGCCATTATAGACGCCAGGACTTCAAGCGATAGACCGCACGGCCTCATATGGAGGAAAGCTTCATGGTCTTCTTTCCCCACCGCCACCTGATCGGCATCAAGGGCCTGTCGCCCATTGATATCGGCACGCTTCTCGACAAGGCCGAAGAGGCCATAGCGTTCAACCGTTCCCGCGAGAAGAAAAACAGCGTTCTGCGCGGGCTCACCCAGATCAACCTGTTCTTCGAGGCCTCGACCCGAACGCAGGCCTCCTTCGAACTGGCCGGCAAGCGGCTGGGCGCCGACGTGATGAACATGTCGGTCGGCAATTCATCGGTGAAAAAAGGCGAAACGCTGATCGACACGGCGATGACGCTGAACGCCATGCACCCGGATGTGCTGGTGATCCGCCATGCCTCGGCGGGCGCTGCAGCGCTTCTTTCGCAAAAGGTCGCCTGCTCGGTCATCAATGCCGGCGACGGCGCGCATGAGCACCCGACCCAGGCCCTGCTCGACGCGCTCACCATCCGTCAGGCCAAGGGCCGGCTCGACAATATCGTCGTCGCCATCTGCGGCGATATCCTGCATTCGCGCGTCGCCCGCTCCAACATCATCCTTCTGAACACGATGGGCGCGCGGGTGCGCGTCGTCGGCCCGGCAACGCTTCTGCCCGCAGGCATCCGCGACATGAGCGTCGAGGTCTTCGACAATATGGAAGACGGACTGAAGGACGCCGACGTGGTGATGATGCTGAGATTGCAGCGCGAACGCATGTCCGGCGCCTTCGTGCCCTCGATCCGCGAATATTTCCGCTTCTGGGGGCTCGATGCGGAGAAACTGAAGGCCGCCAGGGAAGACGCGCTGGTGATGCATCCCGGACCGATGAACCGGGGCGTGGAAATCGCCACCGACGTCGCCGACGGTCCGCAAAGCGTGATCGAGAAACAGGTGGAAATGGGCGTCGCCGTGCGCATGGCCGTGATGGAAACGCTGATGCTTTCGGGAAATGAAGGAGCACGCGCATGAAACCGCTCGTTCTGAACAAGGCCCGCATCATCGACCCTTCCCGCGACCTTGACGAGACCGGCACGATCATCGTTGCGGACGGCCGCATTGTCGCCGCCGGTCGCGATGCCGCCAACCAGGGCGCGCCGGAAGGCGCCGAGATCGTCGATTGCGCCGGCCTCGTTGCCGCGCCGGGCCTTGTCGATGCCCATGTCTTCGTCGGCGAACCCGGTGCCGAACACACCGAAACCATCCATTCGGCAAGCCTTGCGGCGGCTGCCGGCGGCATCACCTCCTTCGTGATGATGCCCGATACAAATCCGCCGATCGATGATGTCGCATTGCTGGAATTCGTGCTGAAGACCGCTCGCGACAACGCCGTCGTCAACGTCTTTCCTGCTGCGGCGCTGACCAAGGGTCTGGCCGGTCTCGAGATGACGGAAGTGGGCCTCTTGAAGGGCGAGGGCGCGGTGGCCTTCACCAATGGCCGCTACTCGCTCTCCGACAACCGCGTTCTGCGCCGGGCGATGACCTATGCCCGCGCCTTTGACGCGGTGGTCTCGCTCGAGCCGCGCGACCGCTATCTCAGCGAAACCGGCGTGATGAACGAGGGATTGTTCGCAAGCTGGCTCGGCCTTTCCGGCATACCGCGCGAAGCCGAGATCATTCCGCTCGAGCGCGACCTCAGGCTCGCCGCGCTGACCGGCGCGCGCTATCACGCAGCGCTCGTCTCCGTGCCCGAATCGGTCGAGGCGATCCGCGTCGCCCGAGAACGCGGGGCCTTCGTTTCCAGCGGCATCTCGATCAACAATCTGACGCTGAACGAGAACGATATCGGCGAATACCGCACCTTTTTCAAGCTGACGCCGCCGCTGCGCCACGAGGAAGACAGGCTGCAGATGGTCGAGGCGCTGAAGAACGGCCTGATCGACATCATCGTCTCCTCGCATGATCCGCAGGACGTCGATACCAAGCGCCTGCCGTTTTCCGATGCCGAGGACGGCGCGATCGGGCTCGAGACCATGCTGTCCGCCGCCCTTCGCCTGCATCATTCGGGCGAGGTATCGTTGATGCGGCTGATCGACGCAATGTCGACACGGCCGGCAAAGGTGTTCGACCTTGACGCCGGCACGCTTCAGCCCGGCGCGCGGGCCGATATCACGCTGATCGACCCGGAAGAGCCATGGATCGTCACGCCCGACCGCCTCGTCTCGCTGTCGAAAAACACAACCTTCGAGAATGCCCGCTTCTCCGGCCGCGCTGTCAGGACCTATGTCGCCGGCTGCTGTGTCTATCAGGCGCGCTAGGAAAGGAACCGCATCGTGGGGGAATTATTCGCTTTCGACCTGACGCCGGTTCAGGCGCTGATCGTGATCGCGATCGGCTATCTTCTCGGGTCCCTGCCCTTCGGCTATCTCATCACCCGCATGGCGGGCCTCGGCGACATCCGCAAGATGGGCTCCGGCAATATCGGCGCGACCAATGTCCTGCGCACCGGCAAGCGGCATCTCGCGGCCCTCACCCTGCTGCTCGACGCGCTGAAGGCGACCTTCGCCGTCATCATCTGCGCAAAGCTTTACGGCACGGACGCAGGACTTGTCGCCGGCGCGGCGGCCTTTATCGGCCACCTCTTTCCGATCTGGCTCGGCTTCAAGGGCGGCAAGGGTGTGGCGACCTATATCGGCGTGCTGCTCGGCATCGCGCCCGCCGCCGTCCTGATCTTCGCTTTCGTCTGGCTGCTGGTCGCCCGGCTGTCGCGCTATTCCTCGCTGTCGGCGCTTGTTGCAACACTTGTCATGCCGGTTGCCTTGTGGATAATGGATCAACCGCAGGCTTCACTGGTCATGGCCGTCCTCACGATCATTTCCTGGTGGCGGCACAAGGCCAATATCGAACGCCTGATATCGGGCAGCGAAAGCAGGATCGGAGACAAGGGGTGACGGACAGTCTGGCTTCTCAAGGCGGCGCTTCGGCGCTGTGCCATAAAAGGGAAGCCGCCCGTTGAGCCCTTCCGGCATTTCGCTATCAGAGAGCCAGCGCATCGCCTGGCTCAGGCTGATCAGAAGCGACAATGTCGGCCCGGCGACCTTTCGCGAACTCATCAATCATTGCGGCAGCGCCGAAAAGGCGCTCGATATGCTGCCCGAACTCGCAAAGCGCGGCGGCGCCATGAAGCGCATCCGCGTTGCCAGCATTGCCGATGCCGAACGCGAGATGGAGGCGGCTGCCCGCCACAACGGGCGCTTCGTTGCCATCGGCGAACCTGACTATCCGCCCGCCTTGCGCGCGATCGACGGCGCGCCGCCGCTTCTGGCCATGTGCGGCAGCGGCGAGACGGCGACGCGGCCGACGCTCGGCATTGTCGGTGCGCGAAACGCCTCGGTCGCCGGCGCGAAATTCGCGGCCATGATTGCGGCGGCGGCGGCCGGCGCGGGCTATACGGTGGCTTCGGGCCTTGCCCGCGGCATTGACGCCGCCGCCCACCACGCAAGCCTGAAGCACGGCACGCTTGCCGCCCTTGCCGGCGGCCTTGACCGGATCTATCCGCCGGAAAACACCGAGCTCTATCACCGGATCTGCAGGGAGGGTGGCGTTGCCATCAGCGAAATGCCTTATGGCTGGGAGCCGCGCGCGCGGGATTTTCCCCGGCGCAACAGGCTGATTGCGGGTTCCGCGCTCGCCGTCGTCGTCGTCGAGGCCGCCATGCGCTCCGGCTCGCTGATCACCGCGCGGCTGGCCAACGAGGCCGGCCGGCTGGTGCTCGCCGTTCCCGGCTCGCCGCTCGATCCGCGCGCCCAGGGCAGCAATGGCCTGATCAAACAGGGCGCGATGATCGTCTGCTCGCCCGAGGATGTGCTGGAGGCGCTCGCGCCGCTGTCAAACCTTGATCTGCCGTTTACCGGCAACGCCGGAGAGGAGCCCGAGCCGGAGGGCGAGGCCCCCTCCGAACCGGCCGAGAACGATCGCCAGCGCGTTGCCGAGGCGCTCGGCCCGAGCCCCTGCGAGATTGACGACCTGATCCGGTTTACGGGAGTGAATGCGGCCACCGTTCAATTGATCCTTCTGGAACTCGATCTCGCCGGCCGGCTGGTCCGCCACCCAGGCGGACGGATATCTCTTGCGTGATCGACTGTTCATTTTCGATCAAAAAGGTATCACAACAACTACCCTGAATTGAAACTAAATATCAGACTTCTACTTTCTATTTACCTTCGTGATCAGTTGCGACTGAACTTCACCCGCCTCAAGATAGGCCATGTCGATCAGGTAGCATAAAATTTCCGTCCCTTCCTTGTCAGAAAGGCGACGCAGCTGGCCAAGTATCTGCCTTATATATATAATTTCGTCTTCCGTCAGTCTTCTTTCATTATCGTTCCCGGAGATGTTCGCTGGCATGTATTCACCCATAAGCCTTACCTGGCCGTTGTCTCGCCATGACTTCGTCTTGTTTTGAACAATACCGCTCCAGCGCGGGATTGCAATTGATAAAGGTATTGTCTTGCGGTTGTCATTGGTTGTATTTGCGTGAAAATCCACAACGGCCCTTGACCGGACGCCAAACCCTGTCCATTTCGACACACGAAGGAACCGGCACGAAGGTCGGGTTTGCACTGCCCCCCGTTTTCGCGGTAAAGGCAGTGCCGATCGAGCTTGAGAGAACGCTTGCGACGACAGGACCGTGGACTTCTGCCACGCCTTTTCGCACCAGCGTCATCCCGGCACACGCTGACGGAAAATGCCGACCGCGCTCCCGCTGACGGCCTTCCAAAACGCGCTGGCAAGACAGGCGGAGGCCCGCAGGCTTCTCCCGCTCTGTTGACCGCGCCGGGGAGGCAGCCGAAGATGCGCGCGAGAAGGCACAGACAGAATTGAGACGGAAGACATGGACGTAGTCGTTGTAGAGTCCCCCGCCAAGGCGAAGACCATCAACAAATATCTGGGCAAGGACTACAAGGTTCTGGCGTCTTTCGGCCATGTCCGCGACCTTCCGCCGAAGGACGGGTCTGTGCTGCCGGACGAGGACTTCGCCATGTCCTGGAAGGTCGACACCGCCTCTGCCAAGCGGGTGAAGGATATCGCCGACGCGGTGAGGGATGCCGATGGCCTCATTCTGGCGACCGACCCGGACAGGGAAGGCGAAGCGATCTCCTGGCATGTGCTTGACCTGTTGAAGAAGAAGAAGGTGCTGAAGGACAAGCCGGTCAAGCGCGTCGTCTTCAACGCCATCACCAAAAAGGCCGTGCTCGATGCCATGGCCAACCCGCGCGACATCGACGAGGCGCTGGTCAACGCCTATCTCGCCCGCCGCGCGCTCGATTATCTCGTCGGCTTCAACCTGTCGCCGGTGCTCTGGCGCAAGCTGCCGGGCGCCCGCTCGGCCGGCCGCGTTCAATCCGTGGCGCTGCGTCTCGTCTGCGACCGCGAGAGCGAGATCGAACGCTTTGTCCCGGAAGAATACTGGAACATCGTCGCCGACCTGAAGACCGTGCGCGGCGATGCGTTCGAGGCGCGGCTGGTGCAGGCCGACGGCAAGCGCGTCCAGAAGAATTCGATCAAGGACGGTGAACATGCCGGTCGCATCAAGGAGTTGCTCGAAGGCGCGACCTATTCGGTGGCAAGCGTCGAGGCGAAGCCCGTGCGCCGCAATCCCGGCCCGCCCTTCACCACGTCGACGCTGCAGCAGGCGGCCTCGTCGCGCCTCAGCTTTTCGGCATCGCGGACGATGCAGGTGGCGCAGCGGCTCTATGAAGGCGTCGATATCGGCGGCGAAACCGCCGGTCTTATTACCTATATGCGTACCGACGGCGTTTCCATGGCCCCGGAAGCCATTGCCGGCGCGCGCGACGCGATCGGCGATCAGTTCGGCCAGCGCTACCTGCCGGCCGAGGCGCGCCACTATTCGGTGAAGGCCAAGAACGCGCAGGAAGCGCATGAGGCCATCCGCCCGACCGATTTCACGCGTACGCCGCAATCGGTGAAGAAATATCTCGATGCCGACCAGTTCCGCCTCTACGACCTCGTCTGGAAGCGCGGCATCGCCAGCCAGATGGCATCGGCCGAGATGGAACGCACCACGGCCGAGATCACCGCAGCTAAGGGCGGCGAGAGCGCGGGCCTGCGCGCGGTCGGCACGGTGGTGAAATTCGACGGCTTCCTCAAGGCCTATGCCGACAATCGCGAGGAAAAGCAGCCTTCCGACGAGGATGAGGATGACGGCCGCCTGCCGGAGATCAATGCCGAGGAGAAGGTCGACAAGGAGAAGGTCCGCGCCACCCAGCATTTCACCGAGCCGCCGCCGCGCTATTCGGAAGCCTCGCTGATCAAGAAGCTGGAAGAGCTCGGCATCGGCCGCCCCTCGACCTATGCCTCGACGCTGGCGACGCTGCGCGACCGCGAATACATCGTCATCGAGAACCGCAAGCTGACGCCGGAGGCCAAGGGACGGCTGGTAACGGCCTTCCTCGAGAACTTCTTCAACCGCTACGTGGAATATGATTTCACGGCGGATCTGGAAGAAAAGCTCGACAGGATTTCCGACGGTTCGCTGGAGTGGAAGCAGGTCCTGCGCGACTTCTGGAAGGATTTCTTCGCCCAGATCGAGGACACCAAGGAGCTGCGCGTCACCAATGTGCTCGATGCGCTCAACGAGGCGCTGGCGCCGCTTGTCTTCCCCAAGCGCGAGGACGGCTCCGATCCGCGCATCTGCCAGGTCTGCGGCACCGGCAAACTGTCGCTGAAGCTCGGCAAATACGGCGCCTTCGTCGGCTGCTCCAACTATCCGGAATGCAACTTCACCCGCCAGCTCGGTGCGGATGCGGATGCCGAGGCCAACGGCATCAACCCGAACGAACCCAATGTGCTCGGCGAAGACCCGGAGACCGGCGAAACCGTGACGCTCAGGACCGGCCGTTTCGGCCCCTACGTCCAGCGCGGCGAAGGCAAGGAGGCCAAGCGCTCCTCGCTGCCGAAGGGCTGGAAGCCGGAAGACATCGATCTGGAAAAGGCGCTGCAGCTTCTCGCGCTGCCGCGCGATGTCGGCCCGCACCCGGAAGACGGCAAGATGATTTCCGCCGGGCTCGGTCGCTATGGCCCCTTCGTGCTGCATGACGGCACCTATGCCAATGTGGAAAGCATCGAGGATGTGTTCTCCGTCGGCGTCAACCGCGCCGTCTCGATCATCGCCGACAAGCGCGCCAATGGCGGCCGCAGGCGCTCCGCTCCTGCCGCGCTGAAATCGCTCGGCGAACATCCCGATGGCGGAGGGGAAGTCACCGTCAATGACGGCCGCTACGGCCCCTATGTCAAATGGGGCAAGATCAATGCCACGCTTCCCAAGGGCAAGGACCCGCAATCGGTAACCATGGAAGAGGCCGTTCCGCTGCTGACAGCGCGCATGGAAAAGACCGGCGCGAAAAAGCCCGCCAAGAAGAAGGCTCCGGCCAAGAAGACGGCGGAAAAGAAGACAACCACCAAAACCGCTTCGGCAACCAAGAAGGCATCGGCTTCGAGAAAGAAGAAGACCGATGAGGCCGAGGCCGAAAAGAGCGACAGTTGAGCGCAAAACCCAGGACCGGCACGGGCGCAGAAAAGCCCGACGCAATCATGCACGGCGAAGTGCCGCCGCGCGACGTTCTCTTGAAGTTCATCGCCGACAATCCCGACCGCGCGTCCAAGCGCGAGATCGCCAAGGCCTTCGGCATCAAGGGCGCGGCCCGCGTCGCGCTGAAGGACCTTCTGCGCGACCTTGAGGACGAGGGGCTCCTGCAGAAGAAGCGCAAGAGCCTCGTCCGTCCCGGCGCGCTGCCGCCCGTTACCGTGCTCGACATCACCACCCGCGACAAGGACGGCGAGCTGATCGGCCGCCCGGCCGAATGGCCGGAGGAGGAAGGGGCAGCCCCTGCCGTCCTCATCCGCCAGTCCGGCGGCGGCAAGAACGGCAAGCGCAAGGTGCCGACGGCTGGCCTCAACGACCGCATCGTCGCCAAGATCTTCCCGTCGAAATCGGAAACCGGCCCGGCCTATACTGCCCGCATCATCAAGGTGATCGACAAGCGGCGCGCGGCAGCGCTGGGCGTTATCCGCATGTTCGACGACGGCTCGGCGCGGCTGATGCCGATCGACCGCCGCGACAACGAGATCGCCATTGACGAGACCGCGCTCAACGGCGCGAAGGACGGAGACCTTGTCGAGGTCGATGTCAGGCGTTCGGGCCGCTACGGCCTGCCGCGCGGCGAGGTGCTGACGATCGTCGGCTCGCTGGCTTCGGAAAAAGCCGTGTCAATGATCGCCATCCATGCGCACGGCATTCCGCATATCTTCCCCAAGGATGTGATCGACGAGGCGGATGCGGCAACGCCCGCGACGATGAAGAACCGCGAGGACTGGCGCGACGTGCCGCTTGTGACCATCGACCCGGCGGATGCCAAGGACCATGACGACGCGGTTTATGCCGAGCCCGACACGCGGCCCGAAAACGAGGGCGGCGTCATCGTCACCGTCGCGATCGCCGACGTTTCCTACTATGTGCGCCACAAATCCGCGCTCGACCGCGAGGCGCTGAAGCGCGGCAATTCCGTCTATTTCCCCGACCGCGTGGTGCCGATGCTGCCCGAACGCATCTCCAACGACCTCTGCTCGCTGCGCGAGGGCGAGGATCGCCCGGCCATGGCCGTGCGCATGGTGTTCTCGAAGGATGGCCGCAAGGCGTCCCACACGTTCCACCGCATCATGATGAAAAGCGCGGCGAAGCTTTCCTACAGCCAAGCCCAGGCCGCGATCGACGGGACGACCGACGACAAGACCGGCCCGTTGCTGGAACCCGTGCTGAAGCCGCTCTGGACCGCCTACGAGACGATGAAGCGCGGGCGCGACCGCCGTCAGCCGCTGGAGCTCGACATGCCCGAGCGCCGCATCCTGCTGAAGGAGGACGGCACGGTGGACAAGGTGGTGGTGCCGCCGCGCCTCGATGCGCACAAGCTCATCGAGGAAATGATGATCCAGGCGAATGTGGCGGCTGCCGAGACGCTGGAGAAGAAGCGCCAGGCGCTGATCTACCGCACCCATGACGCGCCCTCCCTTTCCAAGCAGGAGAGCCTGCGCGAATTCCTCGCGACCCTTTCCATTCCGCTGGCCAAGGGCGGCAATCTGAGGGCCAATTCCTTCAACGGCATCCTGTCGAAGGCCGAACAGTCGCCGCAGAAGGACCTGATCAACGAAATGGTGCTGCGCTCGCAGAGCCAGGCCGTCTATTCGCCGGAAAATGGCGGGCATTTCGGCCTCAACCTGATGAAATATGCGCATTTCACCTCGCCGATCCGCCGCTACGCCGACCTGATCGTCCACCGCGCGCTGGTCGCCGCCCTGCACCTTGGCGAAGGCGGACTTGAGCGCGAGGAGGAAGAGCAGCTCGACGATATTGCCGCCGAGATCTCCACCTTCGAACGCCGCGCCATGGCCGCCGAGCGCGAGACGGTCGACCGGCTGATCGCCCATCATCTGGCCGGCCGCATCGGCGAGAGTTTCGATGGCCGCGTTGCCGGCGTCACCCGCTCCGGCCTGTTCATCGCCCTGCCCCAATACGGCGCAGACGGCTTTGTGCCGGTCTCCACCCTCGGCGGCGATTATTATGTGCATGACGAGGTGCGCCAGGCGCTGGTCGGCGAGCGGTCCAATCTCGGCTACCAGCTTGGCGACACTGTCGAGGTGCAGCTTGTGGAGGCGATCCCGCTTGCGGGCGCGCTGCGCTTCGAGATGCTGTCGTCCGGCCGCAAGCTCCCGGCCCCAACCCGTTCCTTCCACAAGTCGAAGACCGGCCGCCCGATGCGCGGCGGCGGCGCGGGACGGCGCAGCGGACGCGGCCGGCGGTAGACCGGGAGATAGCCTTATCCGGACTTTTGCAAGAATTATCGCATAAAGATGGCGGCCGGTCGCGCCGCCTGACGGGCGGCGGCTGCTGGACCAACGGCAACGCCACGGTCTGCGCCGCGCGGTAAGGACAGTCTCGGCTGTACCTGTTTGATATGCACCGGCCTCCCCCACTAATCTCCCCCCTTGAGGGGGAGATCCGGTGGCATTGCCCATGCCGCATACCCGCCACAGTCACTCCCGCACCATTGCGTTTCGTCAGACTTTCGGGATAAATCGGGCCTCACGGAGGACATCATGCCCGAACAGGCCGACGACAATCACCGCCGCTATGGCGAAACGCCCGCCGACGAGCGCCGTCTCGCGCCCGCCATGCTGACGGGCCTCAGGGGCCGCTGCCCCGCCTGCGGCAAGGGAAAGCTGTTCTACAAATATCTGAAGACCGTGGACCACTGCGAGAACTGCGGCACGGAAATCCACCACCACCGCGCCGACGACCTGCCCGCCTATCTCGTCATCCTCGTGCTCGGCCATTTCATGGTCGGCGGCTATATGACCGGCGCGGAACTGTTCGACGCGCCCGACTGGGTGCATCTCGCCGTCTGGGTACCGCTCACGGCGCTGGCCGCCTTCGCCCTCATCCAGCCCATGAAGGGCGCCGTCATCGGCCTGCAATGGGCGCTGAAAATGCACGGGTTTGACGGCAAGGGACGGGAAGAGGCGGTGGACTATTCCGAGCGCTGAGTCATTGTGCGGGCTTTCGATCAACGGATATTCCGCCCATGTTCCGTTGTTCGATACAGGGCGTCTTGCGCAACCTAGAGCGCCGTGCGTCCATTCGGACGCACAAAGGACGTTCTAACCTATTTTATCTACGCATCGTGCTTTCCGAAAATCGATTCCGATTTTCGGGCCGATGCGCTAGCTGACAGAACAGATCACAACCGTACGATCGATTTCAATCCTGACTGGTTTCTCCCGAGATCGGCCCGCCCGCCCCGAGCTGCTTCCGCAAGGCCGCGCATCCGAACCTCCTTGTTGAAAGGGCTGCCGTCCTCGAATGCCAGGAGGCGCTGTTGTGGGAGCACGACTTTGAAAAGCGGCAAACACCGGTCTTGAGAGAGGTGGCGGGACGCGCACGGATTGACGACATGCTTTCGACGGAGATTGTCAGAAAGAGACGGGGACAAACCGGCTGGCGGCTGGACCTGTCCAGACACTGGCTTCTGGCGCACACCGGCCGACCTTCGGCATGTCGATGATGGACGGGGAAAAGCCCCTTTTACGGCGCCGCAAGCGTCAGAAGCGCGCGACGGAACTCCGGTTCGCTGAGCACAACTTCGCCGGCGCCGAGGGCACAGGCGTGGTCCAGCGCGCGCGATGTGAGGCGCTGCGCCACCTCGACGCTTTGCGTCAGGGGAAATCCGCGCGCGAGCCCCGCGACGATCAGCCCGGCGAACAGATCGCCCGTTCCCGGAAGCGCGACCGGCAGGTGCTCCGCCGGATGACGGCTTGCGCCGGCGGCTCCGAGAATGACGCTTTCGATATGGCCGTCGGGCGTATCTTCGAGCGCGCACCCCGTGGCGATAAGATGGGCTTCCGGCGCGATGCGGAGAAAGGCTCGCGCGGCTTTGAGGTCCGCCATGGTCGCGATCGGCTGCCCGGTCAGCCAGCTCAGTTCGAACGGGTTCGGCGTCGCGATATCGGCCATCGGCAGCAATCGGTCGCGCATGACGTCGGCAATGGCCTCCGGCACATAGAGGCCAGGGCCTGTGTCGCCCATCACCGGATCGCAGAGATAGACAAGGCGCGGATTGACGGCCTTGGCCTCGGCCACGAAATCCGCGACCATCAGCGCCACGTCGAGCGAGCCGATATAGCCTGTCAGGATGAAATCCGCGCGCTCCGGCAGGCCGCGCTCGCGTGCGCCCTGCAACAGGTCCGAGAAGAATTCCGGCGGCAGCGCCCGCCCGCGCAACGTCGGATAGTCGGGCGTGTTGGAGAAGATGACCGTCGGGATCGCCGCCACCTCCAGCCCAGCCGCCTGCATCGGAAACACGGCTGCGGAATTGCCGACATGGCCGAACACGACCTGACTCTGGATCGATATCACGAAGGGAGGAGAGGTCATGGCGTGCCGTCCAGTCTCTTGCGCCAATCTTCCACCCGGCCGCTCTCGAGCCGCCGGACCGCATATTTCCGCCAGCCTTCGGCCAGCACGTCGAGGGCTGCGATGCCCTTCAGTTCGTTCAGGTTCAGCCGGTCGACATAAAGCGCATGCCAGAGCCGGTGGAGCGTCCAGTCCGGCGCGACGCGGTCGACGAGCGCGAGTCGGTCTCCCGTCTTCACGAGGCCGTCTTCCAGCACGCGATAATACCAGCCGGTGCGGCCGGTTTGCTGCACGCGGCGGGCCATGTCGGGCACTTCAAAACGATGATTGAGTTTCCAGCAGGGCTGTCGCCCCTGCGAGACCTGCAGGAGTGCCGTGCCCAGCCGGAAAACATCCCCCACCGCGACGGTGTTTTCGGTCGGGCCGGATGCCGAGATGTTCTCGCCAAATCCGCCGGGAGCGCCAAGCGCCGGTAGATCGCCGAGTTCTTCACGCCAGAGCGGATAATGATCCAGCGGATAATGATGCACCGCCTTTTCGACGCCGCCATGGACCCGTCGGTCGGCCTGCTCGTCGCCTTCGAACCCTTCCGGGCCGAGGCGAAGCGGCCTTTCCACCGGCGCCTTCATGATGCCGCTTTGCGCGTCGCTTCCCGGCAGCGGTTTAGCGCGGCCAGTCAGGAGGGTGATCACGGTCATGCCGGCAAGTCCTGCAGCCATGCGCGGAGCATGGATTGGCCGGCATGCCTCAGCGCCGGACCATGCGCGATGGCGTCGCGACGCAGGCTGGCCGGCTCGATGCGGGCCTCAGCCAGTTCCACGCTGTGGCCGATGAGCCAGCGCTCAAAGGTGGGCATTTCGCCTGCTTCGGGGTGGAATTGCAGCGCCAGAACAGTTGCGCCCATGGCAAAGGCCTGCGTCGCTGAGACCGCCGTTCCTGCGAGACTGTCCGCTCCATCCGGGATATCGAAGGCTTCGCCGTGCCAGTGGAGAACGGGCACATCCCAAAGGTGACGAAGCGGGCTGTTGATGCCGGCATCTGTCAGCGTCAGGGCGGAAAAGCCAATTTCCTTGCGGGGCATTGGGGCGACCTTCGCGCCCAGCGCCGCCGCCATGAGCTGCGCGCCAAGGCAGATGCCAAGTGTCGGGCGGCGGGCGGCAAGGCGCGGGACCAGCCAGTCGCGCTCTGTCTTCATGCAAGGATAAGCATCGGCGTCATTCACCCCGATCGGACCGCCGAGCACCACCACGAGATCGGGGTCGCGCGAGTCCGGCAAGGCATCGATGCCAGCTTCGACATGGTTGATACGGTAGCCTTCTTCGTCAAGCACCGGGCCAAAGCTGCCAAGGTCCTCGAAAGCGAGATGGCGCAGGATCAGGGCGGATTTCGACATGGGGGCCTCTTGCGTTTTTCCATGTGTCTCGCGAATATCCGGCCTGAACAAAAGTGCCAGTTTTGAAACTTTGGATAGGCCGGTTGTGATGGCATCGGAGCCGCTTGCGCTGGATATCGAGAAGGAGCCTTCCGGCCCGCTGTTTCTGGCGATTGCCGACGCGATCACCCGCGACATCATGCGTGGCCGCCTGAAGCCAGGCGCCCGTCTGCCGGGGACGCGGGCGCTGGCGCGCCAGCTCGGCGTTCACCGCAATACGGTTGACGCCGCCTACCAGGAGCTCATGACGCAGGGCTGGCTCCATGCGGAACCCGCACGCGGCACATTCGTCGCCGAGGATCTGCCCGACAGCATGGCGGAGCCGGTCTCCGTGTCCGTGCCCCCTGAGCCCGCAACCGTCCGCCTGCATCTCGCCTTCAGCGACGGCGCGCCCGATCCGAGGCTGGTGCCGGACAAGGCGCTGGCGCGCGCCTTCCGCCGTGCATTGCTGTCGCCGGCCTTCCGCGGCGGGGCGGATTATGGCGATGCCCGGGGCACGCCGGTCCTGCGTCACGCGCTGTCGTCCTATCTCGCCTCGGACCGGGGCGTGGTCGCCGATCCGGCGCGGCTGCTGATCACGCGTGGCAGCCAGATGGCGCTGTTCCTGGCGGCCAGGGCGGCGGTGAAACCCGGTCAGGCGATTGCCGTGGAAGAACCCGGCTACCCGCTGGCCTGGGAGGCCTTCCGGGCCGCGGGCGCTGCCGTGCGTGGCATTCCCGTCGATGCGGGCGGGCTGTCGGTCGCGGCGCTTGAGGCAGCGATTGAAAGCGATCCGCGCATCGCGGCGGTCTATGTCACGCCCCATCACCAGTATCCGACCACGGTGACCATGGGCGCGGCGCGGCGGCTGCAGCTTCTGGACACCGTCGAGCGTCACGGCATCACGCTGATCGAGGATGACTACGATCACGAGTACCGCTTCGAAGGGCGCCCGGTCCTGCCGCTTGCGGCCCGGGCCCCGGCAGACCTGCCGCTGATCTATGTGGGTTCGCTCTCCAAACTGCTCTCGCCCGGTATCCGCCTCGGCTATGCCATGGCCCCGGAGCCGCTGCTGACCCGCATGGCGGCCGCCCGTGCGGCCATCGACAGGCAGGGTGACGCGCCGCTCGAGGCCGCGCTGGCGGACCTGATCCGCGACGGCGATCTCGGCCGCCATGCGAGGAAGGCCCGTCGCATCTACCGGGCCCGGCGCGATGTCCTGGCGGCGGCTCTGTCAGCGCATCTGGACGGGCGGATCATGTTCGACAGCCCTGCGGGCGGGCTGGCCCTGTGGCTGCGGTGCGTGGACGTCTCCGCCGACACTTGGGCAGAGCGGGCCGGTGCGGCAGGGCTTGCGCTGATGCCCGGAACACGCTTCGCCCTTGATCGTCCAGCGCCGCAAGCCCTTCGTCTCGGCTATGCGGCGCTGGACGAGGGGCAGATGGCCCGGGCGGTGGATATCCTCGCCCGAAGCCTGCCCGATTGAACTATTCGGCCGCCATGGCGGAGCCTTGCGGCCTGGCGGGCGCCACATGCATGCCGAGCCGTTGCAACAGGTCTTGGTCCTTCCAGGCCGCGGGGTTGCCGGTCGTCAGCAACTGTTCGCCGACGAAAATGGAATTCGCGCCGGCAAGGAAGCAGAGCGCCTGCAACGCGTCGCTCATCCCCGTGCGACCGGCGGAAAGCCGCACCACGGAGGCCGGCATCAGGATGCGGGCGAGCGCCACGAGACGGACGAGCGCGAACGGATCGACCGGGCTTGCGGTTTCCTGCACCGGCACGCCCTCGACCGGGTTCCACAGGTTGACCGGCACACTGTCGGGATGGGTGGGCAGGGTCGCGAGCGTCACCAGCATGGCGATGCGATCCTCTTCCGTTTCGCCCATGCCGACGATCCCGCCGCAACAGACCCTGATGCCACCCTTGCGCACATGCTCGACCGTCTCCAGCCGGTCCGCCATCGTCCGCGTGGTGGCGATCTCGCGGTAATAGTCCGGCGCGGTATCGATATTGTGGTTGTAGAAATCAAGCCCGGCCGCCTTCAGCCGCGCCACCTGATCCGGTTTCAGCATGCCGAGCGTCATGCAGGTTTCGAGCCCGAGTTCCGAGACGCCCTGCACCATGGCGCAGAGCCTGTCCATGTCGCGGTCCTTGGGGCTGCGCCAGGCAGCCCCCATGCAGAAACGCTGCGCGCCCGCGTCCCTCGCGCGCCGGGCGGCTTCCAGCACATCGTCGGTCGCCATCAGCTTGGTCGCCTTCACGCCGGTCTGGTGGTGGGCCGATTGCGAGCAGTAGCCGCAATCCTCCGGGCAGCCGCCGGTCTTGATGCTCAAGAGGCTCGCCGTCTCGATCGCGGTCGGGTCGAAATGGGCCCGATGCAGGGACTGCGCCCGGTGGATCAGGTCGGGAAACGGAAGGGCATGGATCGCTCGCGCCTCGTCCATGGTCCAGTCGGTTCTGATCTTGGCGTCGGTCATGCCGCGCGACCTTTGAGGCGGCCGAGGCCGGTGATCAGGGCGACCGCCAGCGCGATCTTGATCAGATCGCCGAGGATGAACGGAGCGAGGCCGGCGGCGATCAGGCCGGTGGCCGGCACGAACAATGCGAGCCATGCCAGGCCGAAGGCATAGACCACGGCGAGACCGGCGAGCATCGCCAGCGCCAGCCACATCGGGCCATTCGCTTCGGCCAGCCTGCCGACCACGAGGGTCGAGAGTAGATAGCCGATGAGATAGCCGCCGGTCGGCCCTGCCATGTAGGCAAGTCCGATCCCGCGCTCCGGTGAGCCGGAAAACACCGGAAGGCCCATCGCCCCGGCACCGAGATAGGCGGCCATCGCTGCAAAACCGAGCCGGGGACCGAGAGCCGCAGCCAGAAAGAACACCGCGAGCGTGTGCAGTGTCATCGGCACGGGCCAGAACGGGATCTGCACCTTGGCGCCGATCGTGATCAGTGCCGCGCCGAAGAGCGTGAGGGCGACACCGCGCCAGAGTGATGTCGGGCGGGCCAGAGAAGGGGTGAGCAAGGCCATGTGGCTGTTCTCCGAAGATAGGTTTCGACACTATCTATAATTCCGGAGTCATCCTCATGCGATCAATACAGATTATAGATAATCAACCAGGAATCTCATAAGTCTCTCTGAGATCGCCATTTTTTGATGTCGGCTTGCGCTTGCCGATCCAGCCTACGTGGCGTGCCAGGGTCGAACAGGCAAATTCGGTCTGGCCCTTCCGCAGGGCATCAAGGATGGCACGGTGGTCGTGGTCTGTGCGTGCCTCCCAGTCGCTGCGCCAAGCGGCAAACAGGAAGCGCGCGCTCGCCGCCTGCAGGTCGTCGATCGTGCGCAGCAGGCGCGGCATGTGGCACGGTGTGAGGATCAGATGATGAAATCTGCGGTTCGCGGCCTCCCAGTCCCGGACATTGCCGGCGCGATCGCCATGCCGGGTAACCTCTTCTGCCTCATCGAGAATTGTCCGCGTCAAGTTTGGCGCAGCATGGCGTAGGGCTAGCGATTCGAGGCTCGCCCGCATCTCGGCGACCTCGCGCAATTCGGCGATATCGAACTCGGTGACGCGGAACCCGCGCCAAGGCTCGCTCTCCGCCAGCCCCTGCTTTTGCAGCGCGCGAAAGGCCTCGCGCACCGGTACGTGGCTGGCGCTGAACTCCGCCGCGACATGATCCTGCCGCAACCGCGCGCCGGGCTGTATTGCGCCAGATATGATCCGATCCGCGAGAATGCGCGCAATCCGGTCGGAAATGGTTTCATCGGTCTCTTTGGTCATGCATTATAGATAATCGACGTCACTTATGAAGTCGACGTTAGTAGCTCGAATTGGACCTAGGGTGCGGCGAGCGACGAACTGGCTTCGGTTTGTTGAGGCGCAAGTATTCGACCGTGATCATCGGTCGCGCTATCGGGCACCTTTATGTGCTCTATCCCAACACCAGCGGCTAAAGTCGCCCATTCTGGCGGCAAGCAACCCCAAGAGAAGGCCAGGTCCCGATCACTGTTCCGACCTCAGCACGTTGACAGCAGCACTAAGTTCGACTTATACGATGACTTGTATCGGAACGCGGACCAGCGTGGACAGCTAATTTTAAGCTGCTTTTCGTCGATATACTCACAAACAGTTCTGAGCCGATCCAGATAGGATATTGATCCATCTGGCCTTGTCGCGAGATCCCTTTCTCGACCCCTCCCGCCGTTAATTCATCCCGCCCAAACGCGATCGCGATCGCGAAGACGTATTTTTTGTTGATTTGCGCTGAGAACTGACCCGGGATTTGCGCCGAGAATTGACCCGCCTTTATATAACGTTCTATTCGGTTGTCGTGGTCAAGTTCCTCCGTCTCTCCTTTGTTGTTTTGGTTTCATGAGCTGAGCTGTTCTTGAAGCGAAAGCTGTCGTTTCCGGTCTCGAGGATATGGCAGTGGTGGGTAAGGCGGTCGAGCAGCGCGGTGGTCATCTTGGCATCGCCGAACACGCTGGCCCATTCACTGAAGCTGAGGTTGGTGGTGATGATTACGCTGGTGTGCTCGTAGAGTTTGCTCAGCAAATGGAAGAGCAGTGCGCCACCTGAGGCACTAAACGGCAGATATCCCAGTTCATCCAGAATGACGAGATCGGAATGAGCCAGGCGATTGGCGATCTGACCCGGGCGGCCTTGGGCCTTCTCCTGTTCCAGCGCGTTGACCAGTTCGACTGTTGAGAAGAACCGAACCCGCTTGTGGTGATGCTCAATGGCCTGAACGCCGATCGCGGTGGCAATGTGCGTTTTACCTGTACCGGGACCGCCGACCAGAACGATATTGTTGGCGGCGTCGAGGAACTCGCAGCGATGGAGCTGGCGCACAAGCGCTTCGTTGACCTCACTGCTGGCAAAGTCGAAGCCGTTCAGATCACGGTAGGCTGGAAAGCGTGCGGTCTTGAGCTGATAGGCAGTCGAACGGACTTCCCTCTCGGCGGTTTCGGCCTTGAGGAGTTGTGACAGGACGGGGATTGCCGCTTCGAATGCCGGCGATCCTTGTTCGGTGAGCTCGCCGACGGCTTGGGCCATGCCATGCATCTTCAATTGACGCAGCATGATGACGATCGCGCCGCTTGCGGGGTTATGGCGCATGGCGAGCCTCCGTCTTTCTCAGGGTGTCGTATCGTTCAACATTGGCCTTGGGCTCATTGGTGAGCGTCAGGGCTTGTGGTGCATCAATGGTGAGGGGCGTACAGGGTTTACCGTCGACGAGGCGATGCAGCAGGTTCAGTACATGCGTCTTGGTCGGAACGCCTGACTTCAGCGCCAGGTCCACGGCCGAGAGCACCGCTTGTTCATCGTGCTGAAGGACCAGCGCCAGAATATCGACCATCTCACGATCACCACCCGGCCTCTTGAGCAGGTATTGCTGTAAGGATCGGAATGCACCGGGGAGTTCGGCGAATGGCGCGCCATTGCGCAGGGCACCTGGCTTGCGTTGCACCACCGCCAGATAATGCCGCCAGTCGTAAATCGTCTGTCCCGGCCGGTCATGGGATCGATCGATGACGCGGCGATGCTCGCAAACGATCTGACCTTCTGCAGCGATCACAACACGTTCCGGGTAAACCCGCATGCTCACCGGCCGGTTGGCGAAGGATGCCGGGACGCTGTAGCGATTGCGTTCCAGATGCACGAGGCAGGTCGGTGTGACCCGTTTCGTATATTCGACAAACCCGTCGAATGGCCGGGAGAGAGGCATCAATACCTGAGCCTCCTCAGCCCAGATGTCGGCGATGGTGCCGCGCATCTGACCATGCGGGGTCTTGGTCCAGAACTCCTTGCAGCGAAGCTCAAGCCAATCGTTCAGGGCTTCCAATGACGGGAAGCGGGGTATGGGTTGGAAGAATCGATGGCGTGCATCCTGCACATTCTTCTCGACCTGTCCCTTCTCCCAGCCGGATGCAGGATTGCAGAACTCGGGCTCAAACACATAGTGGCTGGCCATCGCCAGGAAACGGACGTTGACGTCGCGATCCTTGCCACGGCCGACCTTGTCGATCGCCGTGCGCATATTGTCGTAGATCCCACGTCCTGGAATGCCGCCGAAGACGCGGAATGCATGATTGTGGGCGTCGAACAGCATCTCGTGCGTCTGCAGGAGGTAGGCCCGGACGATAAAGGCGCGGCTATAACTCAGCTTGGTATGCGCTACCTGCAGCTTGGTGCGCTCATTGTCGATGATGGCCCAATCTTCAGACCAGTCGAACTGGAAGGCTTCGCCCGGCTCAAATGCCAGAGG
This sequence comes from Martelella sp. AD-3, assembly GCF_001578105.1. Classification (GTDB taxonomy): domain Bacteria; phylum Pseudomonadota; class Alphaproteobacteria; order Rhizobiales; family Rhizobiaceae; genus Martelella. The sequence continues at coordinate 2,975,533 of NZ_CP014275.1, forward strand.
CACGAACGTTCCGCGCCCTGTCGTCTGGAATTCCCTTTGCCGGTCCGCCTTCCATTCCCGGGCAAAGGCTGCAACACGGCAATAGGAACCCTCATAGCCGAGGCTCATCAGGTCGGCATGGAGTTGCTTCAAGGTGCGCTTTTGCTTGCGGCCCTTCTTTGACTCCGTCTTCAGCCAGGCCGACAGCCGATCCGCATACGGATCAAGCTTGCTCGGCCGCTCCGGGACTTTGAACTTCGGTTCAACGCCGTCAAGTCGCAGATATTTCCGGACGGTATTCCGGGATAGGCCGGTCCTGCGACAAATCTCCCGGATCGATAAATGCTCTCGAAAATGCCAGCGCCGAATTACGCTCAATAACGCCATGTCGATCACTCCAGAACCCCCGCTTGAACCTCGCGAGGGGTGATTGAAACATGGGTCAAATCTCAGTGATAATTTCCCGCAATCCCGGGTCAGTTCTCAGCGCAAATCAACAGCCAGCAGGAAGAGCGGTGCTGCGGCAGCCCAAGCCTGCGGGATGCACGAGACGGGGTAGAACGTAGGCCCCTTCCCGCGCTGGCGAACGAAGCCGCAGTAGAGCTCGGGCAGTCGCCTGAGATCGATGTAGGTCGATGCGGCAAACAGTGCTTCGAAGATGCGTGCTGCCTCGGCCCGGTAGCCGTACCGCACGAAACCGGCAGCGATCAGCGCATTATCATGCGGCCAGACCGATCCGTTGTGATAGCTCATCGGATTGTAGCGTGCCTCGGAGGCGGCAATAGTGCGTACACCCCAGCCACAGAAAGATGACTGCGCCATCAGGGTCCGGACGACCTTCTCGGCGCGTTCCGGAAAAGCAATCCCCGTGAACAGCGCATGACCGGCATTCGACGAGCGGACGCGGCAAGGTTTCTTTTCGCCGTCGAGCGTCAGGATATAGGTTTGCAGCTCTTCGTCAAAGAACGCTTTGTCGAAGTTGATGCGCAATGTCTCGGCCATTCGGTCGAAACTCAAGGCGTCATCGTCCTTACCCAGCTGGCGGGCAATGATCGCGGCCGCCCGCCAGGCGCCATAGACATAGGCCTGCACCTCCACCAGGGCGATCGGCCCTGTCGCAAGCCTGCCGTCCTCGTGGTGTCCGTCGTCGAATGATTATGGACAGAATGGGGTCTGGCTATCAGGAGAGATTGGCTCGTCTGATGTGTTGATTTAAGCCGCGTTTGCGTGGTGTTGCAAGCGTCGGTTTTGAATGGTCTGTTGCTTGATCCTCTTTCGCTGTTTCAGGATTTCGTCTCCTCTGCCGAAGTAGACATCCGCCGGTGTGAGGTTGCCGAGGCTCTCGTGGTATCGGCGATTGTTGTAATGGTCGATGAATGCGCCGATCTGCGCTTCAAGGTCTTCGGGGAAGAAGTAATTCTCGAGCAGGATCCGGTTTTTCAGCGTCTGGTGCCAGCGCTCGATCTTGCCTTGGGTCTGCGGATGACCGGGCGCGCCGTGAAGCTGCTCCATCTTCCTGTCCTTCAGCCAGTCCGCCAGGTCTTCGGCGATGTAGCATCCGCCATTATCCGACAGAAGCCGCGGTTTGTGCTCCACCTTGACGCTGTCGCAGCCGGATGCAGAAAGCGCAATGTTCAGCGTGTCGGTTACATCACCCACCTTCATGTTCGTGCACAGTTTCCATCCCACGATATATCGGGAAAAGTCATCGAGGATGGTGGACAGATACAACCAGCCCCAGCCGATCACCTTCAGATAGGTGAAATCGGTTTGCCACATCTCATTGGGGCGAACGGTCTTGTCCCTGAATTCATTGTCCGCCTTGACGACAATGAAGGCTGGCGAGGTGATCAGATCGTGCGCCTTGAGCAGGCGATAGACGGACGCCTCTGATACGAAATAGCTTTTTGTGTCGGTGAAGGTCACCGCCAGTTCGCGCGGGGAGAGCTCCGGCTCTTCAAGCGCCAGCTCTATCACCTCGTCCCTGATAGTATCGGGAATGCGGTTCCATACCCGTGACGGGGCGGATGAGCGGTCCTCCAGCCCCTCAACGCCAAAGCGCTGGAAACGGTCATACCAGCGGTAAAAGGTCTGGCGGGGAATGGCGAGCTGCTCCAGTGTCTTCTTCACCGGCAGGTGCGATTGCTCGACCAGCCGGATGATTTCCAACTTCTCGGATGCGGGGTATCTCATTCTTCTGCGTCCCCATCCCCGATCATGCTTTTTTTGAGCAGGCGCAGCTCCAGCGTCTGCTCGGCCACGACCTCTTTCAGATCGCGTGTTTCCCGACGTAATGCCTTCACCTCATCCGTCGTTGCGGCCCGAGCCGTATCGCCGGCCAGGCGCCGCTTGCCGGCCTCGAGAAATTCCTTCGACCAAGTGTAATACATGCTTTCGGCGATACCCTCGCGGCGGCAGAGCGCGGCGATACTGTCTTCGCCGCGCAGGCCTTCCAGCACAATGCGGATCTTTTCCTCGGCCGAATAGGATTTGCGTGTGGCCCGGCGGATATCCTTGATCGCCTTGTCTGCCGTCGGCTTCTGCTGCCCGGATTTCTGTCTCATCTTCGCTTCCTTTGCGTGCGCTATGATGAGCCAAAACCCTCCCTTATCCGTTAAGCCAGATCTGTCTCAAAGGCGTTGAGACGGAACAGTATCCGCCCACTGCTGCATCATATGCCGGCGCTGCACTTCATACTCGGCCTTGTTATAAACGCCGCGCGATGAGCGCCCGTCCTCGTGCGCCAAGCACTTTTCGATCCAATCGCTGTTAAAGCCCAATTCGTTTAGCAGCGTCGACCCGGTGCGCCGCAGATCGTGCACGGTGAACGGCTCCAGCGGCAATCCCTCCTTCTTGGCCTGTGCGACGACAGCGTAGGTGATACGGTTAAAGGTCGCGCGGGACATTGGAGCATCAGCGTCGTACCGGGACGGCAGAAGATATCGGGAGTTGCCGGAGCAGGTTTTGAGCGCGATCATGATGTCCAATGTCTGTCGGCACAGGTAGACGTTGTGCGGCTTCGACCGCTTCATGCGTTCCTTTGGTATCGTCCAGACAGCGTTGTCGAAATCGATCTCGTCCCACACCGCGTCCTGCAGCTCGCTCTTTCGGACCATGGTCAGGAGGAAGAGCTTCATACCGAGGCGGATCGTTGGCAGCGTCGCGACATGCTCGAGTTGCTTGAACATGATGCGGATCTCGGCGGGCGACAATGCGCGGTCTTTCGGCGTAAAGGTGGCGATTGAAGCCGGACCGACGTCATCGGCCGGATTGACGACCTTCTCGCCGTGCAGAATGGCATAGCTGTAGATCTGCTTCAGGATATCCCGCACATGGATAGCCGTTGCAGGCGCACCTCGTTCGACGATCTTGCCGCAGTGGGCACGCAGGTCATCAGGCGTGATCTCCGTCAGAAGACGATTGCGCCAGACGGGCATCAGTTCGCGCTCGAAGATGGAGCGACGCATCGCGCGCGTACTGTCGGCCATGGTTGCGTTCGTCAGCCACTTCTCTCCGAACTGACCGAAACTCTTCGCTTCCTTGATCCGGCGCTTCTCCCGCTGCTTCTCAATGGCAGGTGACCGCCCCTCGGCAATTGCGCGCCGTGCGTCGATGCATAGCTCCCGAGCCCTGGCGAGCGATATTCCGTCACGGGCATACCTACCGAGATAGATGGTCTCTCGCCTGCCGTTCAGCCGATAGTCGAGCCTGAACGAGATGGCACCCGACGGCGCGACGCGCACATACATGCCGTCACGATCGGAGACCTTGTACATTTTGGCTTTTGGCTTCAAACACTTAAGTGCTGCATCGGTCAACATTTCGGGCCTCCTTGCGGAAAAGTACCGTCACGCGGTTTTTGGAGGCTGGCGGCGTCGAAAACACTTTTAAATCAGCGTCTTAGATCAAAAAAAGTACCGTCATGAGCCTCATTACTCCTGACGGTACTTTCGTTTTTCCGTTTGATCAATGGGGGCGAGGCCCGTCAGCGAGGCTGCCAAACGCGATCTATGCCCACCGATAGATATCGATAGGAATAGAATGAATTTATTTTTATTTTCAGTTGGTTAGATCGTGTTTCGGCGCAAAATCGGCGATGTTCGGATGGGTCTGAATCATTCCCACTCGATGGTCCCCGGCGGCTTCGAGGTCACGTCGTAGACGACGCGGTTGATGCCGCGGACTTCGTTGATGATGCGGGTCGCGGCCTTGCCGAGGAAGTTCATGTCATAATGATAGAAATCCGCCGTCATGCCATCGACCGAGGTGACCGCGCGCAGCGCGCAGACATATTCATAGGTGCGGCCATCGCCCATCACGCCGACGGTCTGCACCGGCAACAGCACGGCAAAGGCCTGCCAGATGACGTCGTAGAGGCCGTTTTTCCGGATCTCGTCGAGATAGATCGCATCGGCCTCGCGCAGGATGTCGAGCTTTTCCTTCGTCACGCCGCCGGGGCAGCGGATGGCAAGGCCCGGCCCCGGAAAAGGGTGACGGCCGATGAAGCTGTCGGGCAGGCCGAGCTCCTTGCCGAGCACGCGGACCTCGTCCTTGAAGAGCTCGCGCAGCGGTTCGACCAGCTGCATGTTCATGCGCTCGGGCAGACCGCCGACATTGTGGTGCGACTTGATGGTGACCGAAGGGCCGCCGGAGAAGGAGACGCTTTCGATCACATCCGGATAGAGCGTGCCCTGGCCGAGGAAATCGGCGCCTCCGAGCTTCTTCGCCTCGTCCTCGAAGGTTTCGATGAACAGGCGGCCGATGATCTTGCGCTTTGTTTCCGGATCGGCAACGCCTTCGAGCTCGCCGACGAATTTGTCGACCGCATCGACGTGGATGAGGTGGAGATTGTAGTGCTCGCGGAACATGGCGACCACTTCGGCCGCCTCGTTCTTGCGCATCAGCCCATGGTCGACGAGGATGCAGGTGAGCTGGTCGCCCACCGCCTCGTGGATCAGCAGCGCGGCAACGGATGAATCGACGCCGCCGGAGAGCGCGCAGATCACGCGTTTGTCGCCGACCTGATCGCGGATCTTCTGCACCATTTCGGCGCGGTAGGCCGCCATCGACCAGTCGGATTTCAGCCCGACAATCTTGTGCACGAAATTGGAAAGCAGCCGGCCGCCGTCGGGCGTGTGCACCACTTCCGGGTGGAACATGGTGGTGTAGTAGCGCTTTTCCTCGTTGACGCAGATGGCAAAGGGCGCGTGAGGCGAGACGCCGATCACCTCGAACCCTTCCGGCGCGCGGGTGACGCGGTCGCCGTGGCTCATCCACACCGGATATTTCTTGCCGACCTCCCAGATGCCCTCGAACAGCGGCGAGGCCTTCAGGATCTCGACATCGGCGCGGCCGAATTCAGCGGCGTGGCCGCCTTCCACGGTTCCGCCAAGCTGCACGCACATGGTCTGCTGGCCGTAGCAGATGGCGAGGATCGGCACGCCGCTGTCGAACACCGCCTGCGGCGCGCGCGGCGAGCCGTCCCGCGTGACGGAATCCGGCCCGCCGGAGAAGATCACCCCCTTCGGCTTCAGCCGCTCGAACCCCTCCTCCGCCTTCTGGAACGGCACGATCTCGCAGAATACGCCGGTCTCGCGCACGCGACGCGCGATCAGCTGCGTAACCTGGCTGCCGAAATCGATGATCAGGACGGAATCGGGATGGGTGATGTCTGCGGTCATGGGAGGCCTTCCGCTCGATGAAAGCTAAAAGCTGCGTTTAGAGGGGAATCGCGCCCGTTTCAATGGCGCTTTCCAGCCGATCGACGGCATGGCTGAGTTTTTCATCGATGATATGGAGATATTGGGTCCAGTCGGTGACGTGCTTGAGCTCCTCCCTGCCATCGGAAATGCCTCTGAGGCCGACCAGCGGCACGCCAAAGACCTGACAGGCCCGCAGGAGGGCGAAGGTCTCCATGTCCACCATTTCGGCGTCTATTAGATCATAGGCCGCGCCCGAGACGATATTGGCGCCCGTCGAAAGGCGGGCTGAAGGCAGGCCGGGAATCGAGAACGGCAGCGGAACTTCGGCCGGGATATCCAGAAACGGCGTCCGGCCTTTCTCGAAGCCGAGCGGCGAGGCATCCATGTCGCGAAAGGAGACCGAGGCGGCCTGATAGACTTCCGTCTGCTCCAGCGTGGCCGAACCGGCCGAACCGAGCGAGACAACGAGCGCCGGCAGCCTGCCGGCCGCGGCAGAGACGGTGAGCGCCTTGGTCAGGGAGATCGCGGCCTCGACCGGGCCAACGCCCGCCATCAGCGGTGAAATCCGCGCCTTCAGCCTTTCGCCATATTCGGCCTCGGCCGCCATCACGAAGAGAACGTCCTTTCCGGCAACCCGATCGAGCATCTACCCCTGGAACCCTTCCCGGTCGCGCACGACCATGCATGTGCCGGACATGGAGGCGATCAGCTTTGCCGGACCGTCCTCGCCGATCGCATAGCCGCGCCCGTCGGTGACGATGATGTTTGTGCCGGGCTTCGTCACCTCGCCGCGAAACAGGAACCGCCCGGCGCGCCCCGGCGACAGGAGGTTGACCTTGAACTCGATGGTGAGCAGCGAGGCGTCGGTATCGATCATCGTATAGGCGGCATAGGTGCAGGCGGTCTCGAGCCCCGTCGCGATCACGCCCGCATGGAGAATTCCGTGCTGCTGGGTCAGTTTCGGATCGAACGGCAGCTCGATTTCCACCACGCCGTGGCTGATGCGGGTCAGCTCCGCCCCGAGCATCTCCATCGCGCCCTGGCTTGCAAAACTGTTCATGATCCGGGCGTGAAAATCGCCGTGCTCGAAATTCGCCATGCCTCACCTCGTCTTGAGCCGGAGATTGGCACGGTCGCCTATTCCCAACAAGCGGGAAAGATCAATTGAGGTAAACGATCGAGGCGTTGAGCAGCGTCGCGAAGGCGACCCAGGCCGCGTAGGGCGCGAACAGCAGGGCCGCAGGCCGGTCCTTGCCCCAGGTGCGGGCGATGAACAGAAGGATGCCGGCAAGGAGCGCGACCACGACCACGAGCGCCGCCGCCGGCATTTCCATGCCGAAGAAGAGCGGCGACCAGGCAAGGTTCAACACCAGAAGCGCCGACCAGAGCGTCAGCGCCCCGGAGGTTTGCGGCCGGGCGATGAAAAGCCGCGCGCCGGCCCAGCCGATCAGCACATAAAGCAGGCTCCAGGCGGGGGCGAAGACCCAGTTCGGCGGGTTGAAGGGCGGCTTGGCGAGCGACTGGTACCATTCGCCCGGCACGTTGACGATACCGACGATGAAACCCGCGATGACGACGCCGACGATGAAGACGGCATGGATAAGGATGTTTTTCATGGCGAGACCGATCTAGCGCGCAAAACCCTGTTGTCCAGTCAGTCTAGTGTTCGGTCAGCCGCTGGATATGCTGATCGAAAGCGACATCATGATGGCGCCCGTTGAACGAACCGCCATAGGTGCCGACAGCAAAGCCATGGTCTGCCGCAGCAATGCCCGCCGCATCGGCGAGCGCGCGCGAAGACCGCAACGCGCCGGTGGCCTCGTCAAGCGTCACCACCATCCCCGCGCCCTTCGGAGAGGAAAGGCCGATCAGCCCGTCGCGCGGGTTATAGGCGATGGCGCCGACATAATTGCCAAGCCCGATGGTGATATCCTCCGGCAGTTCGGCAAAGGCGAGCGCCTCGCCGGGGGCGAACCGGCCGACGAGCGGCGGCAGCGCGTTACGCGGGCCTTCATACTGGCAGGCGAACCAGACGCATCCCTTTTCGCCGATTGCCAGATGCCGTGTCGAAAGCTGGCGAAGATCGGCCGGCAGCGCATGTTTTTCGACAAGCGCGCCGGACGCCGCATCGATCAGGGCCAAGGACGGCTCCATATGGTCGAGATTGAGCTTGGTGCGGCCGAAATCCGGATGGGTTTCGATGCCGCCATTGGCCGCCACCAGAAAGCGCCCGTCCGGCGAGACCGCCAGATCATGGGGACCGATGCCGTAGGTCGGATATTCGCCGACCCTGAGATAGCCATCGCGCCGATCATAGATGCCGATCACGCCGCGCCGGTTTTCGAAATCATTCTCGCTGGCATAGAGAAACCGTCCATCCGGAGAAAACGCCCCATGGCCATAGAAATGCCGGTCGGCAACGGAATTGATGATGAACCGGCCGCTGCCGCCATCGGGCGAGAACACCAGAATGAAGGTGCCGGGCCGGCGGGCAAAGGCAGCCACCTCTCCCGTTGCGGGCGAAGCGGCAAGTCCGTGGATACGGTCGGGCAGCTCGATCTCGGCGATGAAATCGCCCGCCTCGCTCATCAGCGCCAGCGCAAAGCTGCGGTCCGGCTTGCGGATGCCGGTGGCATAGACCGCGTCGGCCCGCGACAGCGCAAAGGCCGCCCGCGGCGCAAGGCCTGCGAGAAAGGCGGCGCCTGCGGCCTTCATGAAATGGCGACGGTCGACAAGCGGCGAGCGCATGCGCGTCAGTCCCCGTCGGAGAAGGAAAAGCCCGCGCCAAGGCCGATCGCGCCGCCATAGCGGTCGTTGAGCCTCAGGATCAGGTCCCTGGTGTTGATCAGCAGGTAATCGAGCTTTGCAAGCTGGTCCGGATCGGAGAGCACGACCTCGATATCCGGGTTCATGCCGCCGACCACGCCCTCGACGGAGGAGAACAGGAAGTTGATGGAGGAGACGATGGAGCGCACATCCTCGTCGAGCAGATCGACCATATCCGAATTGTTCAACAGTGCCTGCAGGCCCGCGAGATTGTCGCGGATCGAAGGCCAGGTATTTTCCGAACGCCAGTAGATCGCGCGGGTGGGAATATTCGGGCCTTCCTCGCCGCGGTAGAAATATTCGAGACGCTGGTCGCGCACGGTCTCCATGCCGTGCACCAGAACGCCGAGCAGCGCCGTGAGCGCCTCGTCATTCGTGCGGAACAGCGGATTGTCGGGGCCGGGATTTTTCCAGTGGGCGGCAACGCCGTCCTTTGCATCCCACTCCTCCGACAACTCGCCGGCGATAGTGTCGATATTCTCGGCAATCGCCGCGCCGTAACGGCAGCGATAGGTCTCCGGCGCCTCGAACATCGTCTCGTATTGCGTGCCGAAGAGAACGAATTCCAGCGCCAGCAGGCCCTGCATGGCGACGCTCTTTTCCGGCAGGTAGTCGGGATCGGCCGCGCTTTCATCCTCCTCGATGATCGCAGCCTGCACCTGTTTCAGGCCGATGCTCTTGCGATCGGGATAGAAGAGAATGCGCTCGAAACGGTGGTCATCGATGACCGGGCCGGTGCGCACGATCTCGATATGCGACCATGCGCCGACCAGTTCGTCAAAGGCTGCCGTCGCCTCCCCATAGGTCGCCTCGTCAGGCGTGGCGCAGAAGGCGCCCATTGCCGAGGCCATGACGCCGGAGGCCTCTTCAAAGGCGTGATAGCCGGGGCGGATGAAACCGTCGACGGCCTTTTCCAGCACCATCGGCACGTTATCCTCGTTCATGGCCCGGGCACTGCCTGCGCCAAGCGGCAGAGCGAGAAGGATGGCGAAGGCGGTTCCGGCAAGATGTCTCACAGCGACCTCATGTCTCACAGCGATTCCAGGAATGTGATCAGCGCGTCTCGGTCCTCTTTCGAGGCATTGGCGAAATTGTCCCGCGCATCCTCAGCCTCGCCGCCATGCCACAGGATCGCCTCGGTGCGGTTGCGCGCCCTTCCGTCATGCAGGAAGAAGGAATGGCCGCTGACAACCTCGGTCAGCCCCGTGCCCCAGAGCGGCGCGGTGCGCCATTCATAGCCATCGGCAACGCCGACCTGCTGATGGTCGGCAAGTCCCTCGCCCATGTCATGCAGCAGGAAATCGGAATAGGGCCAGATCAGCTGGAAACGATGGGCGGGGTTTTCCGCATCGCGGCTGGTGACATATTTCGGCGTGTGACAGGCGGTGCAGCCGGCCTCGTAGAACACCTGCTTGCCGCGCAGCACCTCAGGGTCATCGACATCGCGGCGGGCGGGCACGGCGAGGTTTTCGGAATAGAAGGTGACAAGCTCCATCACCGGATCGGGCGCCTCGGTCTCGCCGAGCCGCGCCTGGGCGCCGTGGGGCATGTCGAGGCAGGCGCTCTCCGTCTCAGAGCAATCGCCCCAATGGTTCGGCGCGTCCGGCGAGGAAATGCCGATATCGCCGGAAAAGGCGCCGGAGGACTGGTCGCGCACGCTGGCATTCTGCGCCTTCCAGCCGAAACGGCCAAGCTTGACTTCGCCGGTCCTGTGATCGCTGACGATGGCCGGACGACCGGAAATGCCGTCGTGGTCCGCGTCATCGGGATCGGCCCGGGACAGGATATCGGCCGGGTGGATCGCCTGGATCAGCCCCATGCCGATCATCTGGTTGGCGATGCGCGGCGAAAGCGTCGTGTCCGCGCCCATCGGGCCATAGGCCAGATCCGTCACGCTATAGGTCGGCTCGCGGAGCGACACGACCGTGCCATCGCCGAGCACGAACGGCTTTTCCGTATAGTCGATCTTCATGTGGCCTTCGGCCTCAAGGCCCGGCACGGCGAAATCCTGGAACTGGCCGCCATAGACCTCGTCCGGGAAATTGATCGTCTCGTAGCTGTCGATGCGCGCCTGCTCCTCCGGCGTGCGGGCGGGCCGCGCCAGACGCAGGAACATCGAGGTGGCATCGCTGTCGCCTTCCGGCGGATGGCCGCGCCCGTCCTTCAAATGGCAGCTCTGGCAGGAGCGCGCGTTAAAGAGCGGACCGAGCCCGTCGGAGGCCTGCGTCGAAGACGGCGAGGAGACCCAGAACTTGCGGAACAACGCATTGCCGAGCTTGAAAGTCTCTTCCTCGGCGAAGGTGATATTGGCCGAGGATTTGGAAAAAACATCGCGGTTGACGGTGGCCTTTGTGGTCGCCGCCCCGCCCTGCATGGTCTCGAACCGTTCGGCCTTGGAAAAATCGTCGGTCGGCTCGGTGACCTTTTCCACGCGGGCCTTGTCCCCGGCATCGAGATCATCGCGCGTATCAGGCAGCGGCCAGTCGGCGGCAAGGGCTGCCGAAAAACACAATGAAGCGGCCAGAGCCGCCGTCGTCATTGCAGTAATATGCCGTTTCATCATGCTATCACGGTCGTTCCGGCCGTCCTTTATGTGTTGCGAGGCGCACATTTTCGCCGTCTTCTGACAGACGCTCTCGCTCTATGGACCTGTCTCGCCTTTTCTCTCAGCGTCATCCTCGGGCCTGACCCGAGGATGACGCAGAATGCGGGGCGGGTGCGGCGTTAACCGCCAAGCAGCATGAAGCCGCGCCCCAAAACCAGTTCCTACTGGAACACCGCCTCAGGCGCGTCAAGGCTGTCGGAGCCTTCCAGTTCGATCTGGCCGAGATCCAGAGCCGCGATCGCACGCTCGATCGAAGGCGTCTGGTCGATCAGTCCGTCGATGGCGGCCTGAACGGTGGCATTGCCCTCGTCATTGCCTTCGCCGATCATCTGGTCATAGGCCTCGACGGTTTCCGCGCGGGTCGCCATCGCCTCCATCGCTTCGACGGTCGCAAGCAGCTTCGTCTTCAGTTCCTCATCCAGCGCTGCGTCCTTGGCAGCAACGAGATCGGAAACCGAAGCGCCGGACATTTCCGTGCCGTCAACGCGGACGTAATCGCCGGTATAGGCCTGCAGGATGCCGATGACATCGTTCAGGTGCGAGGCATGGGTGTTGTCGGAGAAGCAATCATGCTCCTCTTCCGGATCGTGCAGCAGAAGGCCGAGCTTCATGCGCTCGCCGGCAAGCTCGCCATAGGAGAGCGAGCCCATGCCGGTGAGGATGGCGGCGACGCCGCGTGTCGGTTCCTCGGTCACATAAGCGTAGGCCTCGCCGCCTTCTTCCCAGGCCGCGACGATGTCCTCGAGGTCGGAGATCAGCAGTTCGGAGGCCGCCGAGAGATAGGCGGCGCGACGGTCGCAATTGCCGTTGGTGCAATCCTCGCCCGAAAGATAGTCCGTGTAGGAGCGTTCGCCCGCGCCGGCATCCGTGCCGTTGAGGTCCTGGCCCCAGAGCAGGAATTCGATGGCGTGATAGCCGGTCGCGACATTGGCTTCGATACCGCCGGCCTCATGCAGCGTATTGGCCAGAAGATCCGGCGTGATCTCGGCCGCATCGACGGCCTCGCCGTTGATCTCGATTTCCGGATTGGCGATCACATTGGCGGTGTAGAGCGTGTTCTCGTCGCTTTCCATGCCGTAGGAGGCGTCGACATAGTCGATCAGGCCTTCGTCCAGCGGCCAGGCATTGACCTTGCCTTCCCAGTCATCCACGGCCGGGTTGCCGAAGCGATAGACCTCGGTCTGCTGGTAGGGAACGCGGGCGGCGATCCATGCTTGCTTGGCGGCGGCCTGCGTCTCTTCGCTCGGGGCCTCGATGAAGGCCTGGATTGCCGCGTCGAGTTCCTGCGCCGTGGTCAGGCTGTCCTGATACTTGGCATGGGCGACGTCGGCGTAATGCTTGACGACCTCTTCCGGCGTCACGTCCGCCGCAAAGGCCGGCATGGCCGCAAGAACAGTCGAGGCCGCGAAAGCCGAAAGCGCAACGCGCATGGTTGTCGTGCGTTTCATGAATCCCTCTCCTTCAATGAGTTCACGCATGATTGATCGCGGTCTACATGAAGGAAAAACAAACTTGTGTCAAATAATCCAGTTATTGGACAGACAATAGGCAGACCGGGTGAATTTACGCCTTGATGATCGTCAATTCCGCTCGCTGAATTCAGAATTTTCGGACCAGAACCGCGCAGAAGAAACCATCCGTTCCCGTGGCCGCCGGCGTCAGCGTGGCAAAGCCTGCGCCGGAGACATGAGGCCGCGCCCCGACGCCGGGAAACACGGCGGACCAGACGGTTTCCATATCGACGGCCGCAAAGCCGCTGCCGGCCTCGCCTTGCAGAAACCGCGCGATCTGATCCTGATTTTCCGCCGGCAGAAGCGAACAGGTGACATAGACCAGATGTCCGCCCGGCTTGACGAAGCGTGCGGCATCGGCAAGCACCTCGGCCTGCTGGGCCGTGCGCTCCTCGAGGTTCTTTTCCGAAAGCCGCCATTTGATGTCCGGCCGGCGACGCCAGGTGCCGGTGCCCGTGCAGGGCGCATCCACCAGAACATGGTCGAAGCGCGCCTCAAGGTCCGAGAGCCCTTCCAGCGAATCGTGAACCTGTACATTGCGCGTGCCCGCCCGCTTCAGCCGCTCGATGATCGGCGCAAGCCGCGTGCGGTCGGCGTCATAGGCATGGACCTGTCCGGCGTTCTCCATCGCCGCGGCCAGCGCCAGCGTCTTGCCGCCGCCTCCGGCGCAGAAGTCGAGCACCTGATCGCCGGCCTTCGCACCGACCAGTTTGGCGACGATCTGCGAGCCCTGATCCTGCACCTCGAACCAGCCCTTCTGGAAGGAAAGCTCGGCGGTGACATTGGGCAGCCGGTCCGGTCCGCTTCCGGGCGGAATGCGGATCGCCTCCGGTGCGATCCCGCCCTCGCCGGCGCCGCTGCGGGCAAGGGCCTTCAGCACCTTCTCGCGCGTTGCCTTCAGCGTGTTGACGCGCAAATCCAGCGGCGGGCGCAGGTTCAACGCCTCGGCTTCAGCCAGCCAGTTGTCGCCGAAATTCTGCTTGAAAGCCGGCAATATCCATTCGGGAAGGTCACCGCGCACATCGTCGGGCGCATCGGCAAGGTTGCGGCTGACGAAAGCCTTGAGCGCGGCATCGGAGAGCGGTTCGGGCGCGAACTTGTCGCCGTCCAGCCGTTCGGCAAGCGCTTGCGGCGCAATGCCCCACTGGCGGAAGAGGACGGCATGGGCAAGCGCCGCCGGGCTGTCGTCCTCCATGAGCCAGGCGTGGGACAGTTTCAGCCGCAGCGCGTCATAGACGATATTGCCGATCGCCGCACGATCGCCGGAACCGGCAAACCGATGCGCCGTGCCCCAGTCCTTCAGCGCATTGGCAATCGGCCGCCGCCGCTCTTCAACGTCAGAAAGGACTTCAATCGCGCCTTGAAGACGTCCGCCGATGCGCATGGTTATGCTCCGTTGATTGGAGGGAGACGCGGAAAAGGTTTCCATCAATCTCCCCCCTTGAGGGGAAGATGCCCCGAAAGGGGCAGAGGGGGGTGAACCCTCCCGCCGATTTCGGAGCCTGATGCTTATGCCTATACCCCCCTTTGTCGCTATTGCGACATCTCCTCCTCAAGGGAGGAGATCGGCGGGCGCTATGCGGCGAGCTTACTGGCACCAAGCCCTACCCCAGCCACATGAACGACGCCACGACAGCAAGGTAACCGAGCACGATTGCTATCAGCCACAGCGCCACCCGGCCCGAACGCGTATGCCGCGCTTCGGCGCGGCCGATCGCTTCGGCCGTGTTCTCGTCAAAGCGCAGGCCCTTCTCGCTCATGGCAATGATCTCGTTGTGGAATTTCTCGGTCTTGTCGGCGATTTCCGGCACCGCCTCGGCGAGCTTCAGCGCCGCGCGCATGCCCTCGCGCATATCGGCGAGCACGCGTTTCGGGCCGAGATTCTCCTCGATCCACTTGCCGACCACGGGCTCGGAGGCCTTCCACATGTTGAAATGCGGGTCGAGCATGCGCGACACGCCCTCCACCACCACCATGGTCTTCTGCAAGTTGATCAACTGCGTCTGCGTCGACATCTCGAAAATTTCGGTGATCTCGAATAAGAGCGTAAGCAGCTTGCCCATCGAGATCGTCTCGGCCGACTGGCCGTGGATTGGCTCGCCGATGGCCCGGATCGCCTGGGCGAACGAGGCCTTGTTGTGGTGCGCCGGCACGTAGCCCGCCTCGAAATGCGCCTCCGCCACGCGCATGTAATCGCGGGTGATGAAGCCGTAGAGGATTTCGGCCAGAACCCGCCGTTCCTTCTTGCCGAGCCTGCCGACAATGCCCATGTCGACGGCGACGATCATGCCGTCATTGTCGACGAAGAGATTGCCGGGATGCATGTCGGCGTGGAAGAAGCCGTCGCGCAGCGTGTGGCGCAGGAAGGACTGGATCAGCGTGACCGCCAGCTCTTCCAGATTGTGCCCGGCCTTCTTCAGCCCCTCGAGGTCCGACATCTTGACGCCGTCGATCCATTCCATGGTGACGACATCGCGGCCGGTGCGCTCCCAGTCCACCTTCGGCAGGCGGAAACCGGGGTCCTCGGCCGTGTTCTCCGTCATCTCGGAGATGGCCGCCGCCTCGAGCCGCAAGTCCATCTCGATCTTGGTGGTCTGCTCCAGCGTGCGGGTGATGTCGACCGGGCGCAGCCTGCGGCTGGAGCGGATGAACCGCTCCTGCATGCGCGAGACCAGATACATCGCCCCGAGGTCTTCCTGGAAGCGCTGGCGAATGCCGGGACGGATCACCTTGACCGCGACCTTCTGCCGGCGGCCGTCGCCATCGATCACTTCCGCCGGATGCACCTGCGCGATCGAGGCGGCGGCAATCGGATCGCCGAAGGACGTATAGAGCTCGTCCACCGGGCGGCCGAGCGAATAGCGGATGGTGGCTTTCGATGCCTCCACCGAGAAGAACGGCATGCGGTCCTGCAGCTGCGCCAGATCGTTGGCAAAGCCGTCGCCGACCACATCAGGCCGGGTCGCTAGAAACTGGCCCATCTTCACATAGGAGGGGCCGAGCCGCGAGATCGCCTTGCCCAGCCGGTCGGAACGGTCCTTCTTGCGCGCGCTCGGCCGGGCAAACGGCACGAGCAGCGCCTTCACCAGCCGCGCATAGGCCGGCAGGCCTTCCGACGGCAGCGCGTTGATCACGCCTTCGCGGGCCAGCACCCAGCCAACGCCGAGCAGATTGAAATAGGATCGTAACGCGCCCATGAGCCGTGCCTAAAGCTTCCAGCCTGAGTGAAGGGCGGCGATGCCGCCCGAATAATTGGTGAATTTGACGCGCGAAAAACCGGCGCGTTCGATCATCGCGGCAAAGTCCGCCTGGCTCGGGAACTTGCGGATCGATTCGACCAGGTACCGGTAAGGCTCGCCGTCGCCGGCGACCGCCTTTCCGACCAGCGGAATGGCATGAAAGGACCAGGCCTCGTAGACCTTGTCGAGGATCGGCGCCTCGACCTCGGAAAATTCCAGCACGAGAAGACGCCCGCCCCGCTTCAAGACGCGGTAGGCTTCAGACAGCGCCTTGTCGATATGCGGCACGTTGCGGATGCCGAAGGCGATCGTATAGGCATCGAAGCTCTTGTCATCGAACGGCAGGTCCTCCGCATTGGCCTCGACGAAGGTGAGGTTGCCGGAAAGCCCCTTCTTCGCCGCCCGCTCCTCGCCGACGGCAAGCATCGAGCCGTTGATGTCAAGCACCGTGGCCTGCGCTAGCCCGCGCGAGGCCTTGACGATGCGAAAGGCGATATCGCCCGTGCCGCCGGCAACGTCGAGCACCCGGTAATCCGGGTTCGGCGGCGGATTGAGCGCGCTCACCATGCCGTCCTTCCAGGCGCGGTGCAGGCCCGCCGACATCAGGTCGTTCATCATGTCGTAGCGTTTGGCGACCTTGTGAAACACGTCGTTGACGAGCGGCTGCTTTTCGCCATCAGCGACGTCCTTGAAGCCGAAAGAGGTTTCCATGCCGCCCTGCGCACCGGTCCGGCTTTCAGCCATATTCGCACCTATCTGTTACCCGATTGAAATTTCAGGCGAGCATAGCGAAAGCCGAAACCTTGCGCTATTGCTGTCGCCCGCCGACAGTGCGGCTATAAACCGAAACGGAATAAAGCGAAACGCCAAAGGCTTAAATTAAGATGCCGGAACTGCCCGAAGTCGAAACCGTCCGCCGCGGACTGGCGCCCGCCATGGAGGGTCGCCGGATCGAGAAGCTCGTTCTCAACCGCGCCGACCTTCGCTTTCCCTTTCCCGAAAACCTTGTCGAGACTGCGGCGAACAGGACCATTGTCGCCCTGGGGCGACGGGCGAAATACCTGCTGATCGACCTCGATGACGGCACCACAATCATCGCCCATCTCGGCATGTCGGGTTCCTGGCGCGTCGAGGAGGAGGACGATGCCCACCTGCCGGGCCGGTTTCATGCGCCGCGCAGCGTCAATGCGCTGCATGACCACGTGATCATCGAACTGAGCGGCGCGCCGGCACGGCGCATTGTCTACAACGATCCGCGCCGCTTCGGCTTCATCAAGCTTGCGCGGAAGGCAATGCTGGAAGCTGATCCGACCTTTGCCGGCCTCGGGCCGGAGCCGACCGGCAACAGTCTCGATGCCGATTTCCTGGCCGCGCGCTTTGCCGGCAAGACGCAAGCCGTCAAATCCGCCCTCCTTGACCAGCGCAATATCGCCGGCCTCGGCAATATCTATGTCTGCGAGGCGCTCTGGCGCGCCCGGCTTTCGCCCTTTCGCGCCGCGGGCCGCCTCGTCACGCCGAGGGGAAGGCCGAAGGAAGGACTGAAGAGGCTTGTTCCGGCAATCCGCGCCGTCATTGCCGAGGCGATCGAGGCCGGGGGCTCGACGCTGCGCGACCACCGCAGGACGGACGGCACGCTCGGCTATTTCCAGCACTCCTTTTCCGTCTACGACCGCACCGGCGCACCCTGCCCGCATGAAGACTGCGGCGGCACGGTGGCCCGCGCCGTGCAGGCCGGCCGCTCGACCTTCTATTGTCCGGCCTGCCAGAAGGGATAATGGGATAGAACGCTCTATCGCCGGTCGATCGGATGGAGCGCCGCGCCCTTTTCCTCGAAGGCGGTGATGTTGCCGATCGTGGTATGGGCAATGTTATAGAGCGCCTCCTCGGTGAAGAAGCCCTGATGACCGGTGATCAGCACATTGGGAAAGGTCAGAAGCCGGGCAAAGATATCGTCGCGGATGACGGTGGAGGAGAGGTCGCGGAAGAACAGGTCCTCCTCTTCCTCATAGACATCGAGCGCCAGAGCGCCGATTCGTCCCGACTTCAGCCCCTCGATGACGGCGAGCGTATCAATGACGCCGCCGCGGCTGGTGTTGACCAGCATCCTGCAGCGCTGCATGGCGGCGATCGCATCCTCGTCGATGAAATGCCGCGTCTCCGGCGTCAGCGGGCAGTGCAGCGTGATGATCTCCGAACGCTCGAGCAATTCGCCCTTGTCGACATAGCGCGCGCCGAGCGCGATGGCCTCGTCGCTCGGATAGGGGTCGAAGGCGAGGATCTTGCAGCCGAAACCGGAAAAGGCCCGCATCACGTTGCGGCCGATCCCGCCGGTTCCGACCACGCCCACCGTCTTGCCGTGCAGGTCGAAGCCCAGAAGCCCGTTGAGCGCGAAATTGCCCTCCCGCACCCGGTTATAGGCGCGGTGGATCTTGCGGTTCAGCGTCATCACCAGCGCCAGCGTGTGTTCGGCAATGGCATAGGGCGAATAGGAGGGCACCCGGGCGGTCGCCATCTGCAGATGATCGGCGGTCGTCAGATCGAGCCGGTTGAAGCCCGCGCATCTGAGCGCAACGAGCTTGACCCCGGCCTCCTTCAGTTCCGTGAGCGTCGAGGCCCCGAGATCGTCATTGACGAAGGCGCAGACGGCCTTGGAGCCTGCGGCGAGCTTGGCCGTCGGCGCATGCAGCGGCGCCTCCGTGAACACCAGGTCATGACGCCCCTCATTGGCGGCTTTGAGGAATTCCTCGTCATAGGGCTTGGCCGAAAAGACTGTGACGCGCATGTTGCTGTACCCTTTGCCTTCTGTCTTGTGCCGTGGCCGAAGGGGCCTCCGCGGCTCTTAATCCTTCATGAAGTTTAGAACGCACCGGCGCAATGGCAATGGCGCGACACGCCGCAGCAGGAGCATTGCGGCGAGAGGCCAGCGGCGGCGGCGGGTCTTTTCTTCAATTGTTCATTGACGGACCGTCCGTTTGCCTTTATATGCCCGCACCACAGTGTTGAAAGCTGCAAAGCTTCATCGATTGCTCCCGGCAGAAAAGCGACCCTGGCCTTTGACGGCGTGCCGCCGATGCCGGAGCTTGCGACCACATTCGAAGAGAGACTTATATGGCCAATACAACTTCGGCGAAAAAGGCGACGCGCAAAATGGCCCGCCGTACCGCCATCAACAAGTCCCGCCGCTCGCGTGTTCGCGGCTTCGTCCGCAAGGTCGAGGAGGCGCTCGCAGCCGGCAATCTCGATCAGGCGAAGGAAGCGCTGAAGGCCGCCGAGCCGGAAATCGCCCGCGCCGCCAGCAAGGGCGTCCTGCATCGCAATACGGCCTCGCGCAAGGTTTCGCGTCTCGCTCAGCGGGTCAAGACGCTGAGCGCCTGAGAGCGAACAAGTACCAGCTTTTCGAAGAACCCGGCCTTTGGCCGGGTTTTTTGTTTTTCTTCATAGGCTTGCCCTTCATGACAATCGCGTTTCAACCACATGTCACAAAAATGACGATTTTTTTAACGTGATTTCAATAGGTTGCGGGAGGAAGGCCACATTTCAACCAAATTTGGCCCGAATTCGCGCCCCCGAAACGCGTCAAGAGATTTTATTTTTTCGACCCCGAATCGGCGCCGAAAAATGAGCGCCTTCCGAATCTAATTGATTCAAAAGCGATTCTTTTGAGAGCCCGGCAAGCGAGTCAAAATCGACCCCTTGAGTCAATGCGAGCAGCGGCGATTCGCGCAAAATTCCTTGTTGAAATTGACGGCCGTTCTTGCCTAAATGCTTCCCACATCAGCGGACGGATTGAGCTCCCGACCTTGTCGGGAGGGGCGCGTTCTCCAGGGACGCGTTGTCTTCCCGAAGCTGGAAGCGGAGTCGTTTTGGCTTCGTCCTTCCGACAATCATAGGTTGCGCACCGGTTTTCTTCGAGAAATCCGGTTCGGTCATTGTGTGCCTTTTTCAGGCCGGAAAACAAGCGGGGACCCAAAACGACTGACCGGACATTTTGCGGCCAGCATCACCCTTTACGAGGAAGGGCGCCGGCATGTGCAAGGAATGTCCCAAGCCCGGCTTCGACCCGGGCGATTTCAACAAACGACCCTTTGAACGGGGTCAAAGGGAAAACGGGCCGCGGGCGCACAGGGCGCTCGCGCCCGGGTGATGACTTTTGAAAGGCGGCAAGGAATGAGAACGAGGACAGTGACTTCGCGCACTGAGCAGGGTGCAGGCGCTTCAGAGGTCTTGAAAGGGGAACACAGTGAAGCACCGGACGCTGCCTTGAGTACCGACAGCCAGTTTTTCGAGCGTTTCTGCACGGCGCTCAAGGCCCATGTGGGCGCCGATGTCTATGCCAGCTGGTTCGGGCGGCTGAAGCTGCAGTCCTCTTCCAAGAGCGTTATCCGCTTCTCTGTGCCGACGGCATTCCTCAAGTCGTGGATCAACAACCACTATCTCGACCTGTTGTGCGAACTGGCACGCTCCGAGCGTCCGCAGGTGCTCAAGGTCGAGGTGCTCGTGCGTTCGGCAACGCGCGCCCAGCGTCCGCAGGTTCCCGAGGAAAAGCCGAAGCCGGTGCTGCCCCAGCAGACGGCCGCCGTGCGCCCGATTCCCCGCGCCGTCAACGACCAGCCGCTGATGCCCGAGCCCGAGGGCGGGTCTGCGCGCGGCGCGGCGCAGGGCCCGAGAACCGTTTTCGGTTCGCCGCTCGATCCCTTCTTCACCTTCGACAGCTTCGTCGAGGGTTCGTCGAACCGGGTGGCCTTCGCCGCGGCCAAGACCATTGCCGAATCCGGCATGGCGGCAGTCCGGTTCAATCCGCTTTTCATCCACTCCTCCGTGGGCCTCGGCAAGACGCATCTCCTGCAGGCCATCGCCAACGCCGCTCTCGCCTCCCCCGACAAGCAGCGCGTGGTCTATCTGACGGCCGAATACTTCATGTGGAAGTTCGCCACCGCGATCCGCGACAATGACGCGCTGACGCTGAAGGATTCGCTGCGCAATATCGATCTTCTGGTCATCGACGACATGCAGTTCCTGCAGGGCAAGATGATCCAGCACGAGTTCTGCCATCTGCTGAACACGCTGCTCGACAGCGCAAAACAGGTCGTCGTCGCCGCCGACCGCGCGCCCTGGGAACTCGAATCGCTCGATCCGCGCGTGCGTTCGCGGCTCACCGGCGGCGTCTCGCTCGAGATCGAGGCCCCGGATTATGCCATGCGGTTTGAAATGCTGAAGCGCAGGCTCGCCCTCGCCCGCCAGGAAGACCCGTCGATCGATATCGCCGCAGACGTCCTGGACCATGTCGCCCGCAAGGTGACGGCGAGCGGCCGCGAACTGGAAGGCGCGTTCAACCAGCTCCTGTTCCGCCGCTCCTTCGAGCCGGACCTTTCGATCGAACGGGTCGACGAGCTGCTGGTACATCTTGTCGGCACGGGCGAACCGAAGCGCGTGCGGATCGAGGACATCCAGCGCGTGGTCGCGCGTCATTACTGCGTGACGCGCCAGGAACTCGTTTCCAACCGCCGCACGCGGGTGATCGTCAAGCCGCGGCAGATTGCCATGTTCCTGGCGAAAACCATGACGCCGCGCTCCTTCCCCGAAATCGGTCGCCGCTTCGGCGGACGCGATCATACGACGGTTCTGCATGCCGTGCGCAAGATCGAGGATCTTCTGGAAAAGGACCAGAAACTCTCGCAGGAAGTCGAGTTGCTGAAGCGGCTGATCAACGAATAGCCCCGCTGCTGCCTGCGGCAGTCATCAGGGAGCGTTCCAGCTGATGCGCGGATAGGATGATCGGAAATGGCGGCCCGGCGGGTCGCCATTCTTCATTTTCATCAGGCGAAGCGTTCGGCCGGCGTTGCCGGTTCGGGCGCGACCACATGGGCCTCCAGTTCCGCCGGCAGAACCGTGCCGTCGGCCAGACGGAGATTGAAGTGGTAGCCGGCGACGGCCGTCATCTCCGCATGCTCATTGCCATCGCCGTCCATCCGCGTCTCGCCGGTCGGGGCGTAGACGAGACCGTCGCAGGCCGCGCCCACGGGCTTGAGCGCCAGCATGCCCGCCGGCAGGCCGGTATCGCGGTAGCCAAGGCGGACATCCGCTCCCTCCTCGGCCGGGGCCGTCACGCCCACGCTGGCAAGCGTCGCCAGCGCCTCGGCATGGTCTTCGAACTTCAGAAACACATCACGCATAGGGCGCCGCCTTTGCTTGCAGGTCCGCATCGGCCATCCGGAACGGCCAGATCACCAGTTGATCGTACCAGCCGGCGGCAAAGCGATCGGTTGTCGATGCGTTCTCGTCGCGGCCGAGATAGATCTTGGCCGTGTCGCACAGAAGCTCCCGGCTGGCCGTCACCACGGCGTTGCCATTGTAGGAGCCGCCGATGACGTCCTCGGCCCTGTCGAAACAGAAGGCAACGCCGGCGCGCGGCAACGGCTTGGCGAGCCCGGTGGCAAGTGCCGCCGTCTGGTCGACCAGAAGATCGGTTCCGGAAAAGCCGAGCAAGGGATAGTAGCTTGCCCCGCCCATGATCCTGCCGACAGATCCGACAAGGCCTTCACATTGAACCAGCAAGGAGGCCTTGTCGCGCTGAAGAAGCGTGGCAACGGCATCACTCAGCCGCGCCTTGTCGGCAGGCCGGGTGACGGCGCTGCCGCCGCTCGTGACGATGGGAGAGCTGGTCACCGCAGACTGCTCGAACTGGGGCAGGATGAAGTACACCACCGCGCCGGGTCGCGCCCGGACGCTGAAGGTCGCGCCGGTCGTTGTCGCGTGTCCGTCGAGCGTCACGCGCTGATAGGCGGCATTCGCAAAACTGGGGCTGTTGACCACACCGCTGATACGCAGATAGCCCTCGCCCGCCGCAACGCGCACATAGGCCGAGATCGAGTGAAGTGCCGAGTTGCCCGCGTCCCCCGCCGCAACGGCAAAGGCGTCCGCCGTCCCGGCCGTGTTGTCCAGCCTGTAGACCTTTCCGGACGAGCAGACCTCGGAAAGCCCTGCGGCGGAAAGGGCAGCGGTATCGTCAACGACCGAAAGCACAGCCGGCGCGCCGGAGCCGCCCATCCCGGTCAGATCGGTCGGATTGGCGTTGTTGCACAGCACCTTGTTGGTCGCAGGGCCTTCGAGCAGCAATTGTCGCCGCCCGTTGGCGTGGTCGAAGCGCGGCACGTTCGCCGCCGCCATCCTGATCATGCCTGCTTCGTCGATATAGGTCGCGAAGCCCGGCCGGGCGAACGAAACCAGACGGTCAAAGGAGACTGCCGAGAGGATTGCCAGTTCGGACACAGACGCCAGCCCGATGGCGGGGGCGCCGATACGGGTCAGGGCATAGCGGCTGCCGGCAAAATCCAGAACCGCCGCCGGTCCGAAACGCCCCGTCCCGCTGTCCGGGAAGGCATAAAAGGCCGGCGACACCGCAAATCCGCCGGAACGCTGGTCGTTGCCGGGCAGCGCTATTCCGCTCGCGATCCTCATACGAGCCCCACCAGAGCGGCTGCAGTGGTGCCGGTGACAAGCACGCGGCTGATGCGAACCGGCAGAACGAAGCCGGAGGGCAGGTTCTCGAATGTCACCGTTTCCCCGGAGATCAGGGTTGCGGTCATGCTGCCGCCGATGCCGACATAAATGGCCCGCGTCACCTCTTCCAGCGGAACGGCGTCGTCGGGGACAATTTCGAAACCGTCATAGGCCGGGCTCGTCGGCGTGGCGTTGCGTGAGGAAAAACGATCTGTCATGGCAGTTCTCCTGTTGGACGTTGATTTCGGAGAGTCTGCCAGAGCCACAGCGGGCGGGGATTTCAGGGGAACAACGGTGAAAGACGGGGATCAATCGGCTAGACTGAGGCCATGAGCAATCTGTTTGACGCCGAATCAGCCTCCAACCTGACCGAGTTCACCGTTTCGGAGCTCTCCGGCTCGATCAAGCGCACGGTGGAGGATCGGTTCGATCGCATCCGTCTGCGCGGCGAAATCTCCGGCTTTCGCGGCCGGCACTCCTCGGGACATGCCTATTTTTCGCTGAAGGACGAGCGCGCGCGCATCGACGCCGTCATCTGGCGCGGCGTATTCTCGGGCCTGACGATCAAGCCGGAGGAAGGCATGGAGGTGATTGCGACCGGCAAGGTCACCACCTTCCCCGGCGCCTCGAAATACCAGATCGTCATCGAATCGCTGGAGCCCGCCGGCGCCGGCGCGCTGATGGCGCTCCTGGAGGAGCGGCGCAAGAAGCTCGCCGCCGAAGGGCTTTTCGACGAAAGCGCCAAGAAGCCGATCCCCTTCATGCCGCGCGTCGTCGGCGTCGTCACCTCGCCCACCGGCGCGGTCATCCGCGACATTCTCCACCGCATCACCGATCGCTTTCCCGTTCATGTCGTCGTCTGGCCGGTCAAGGTCCAGGGCGAGGGTTCGGGCGATGCCGTGGCTGCTGCCATTCGCGGCTTCAATGCCTGCGCGCCAGGCGGTCCGGTCAGGCGGCCGGACGTCCTGATCGTCGCGCGCGGCGGCGGCTCGCTGGAAGACCTCTGGGGCTTCAACGACGAGGCCGTGGTGCGCGCCGCCTATGAAAGTGACATTCCGCTGATTTCCGCCGTCGGCCATGAAACGGACTGGACGCTGATCGACCATGCCGCCGATTACCGCGCGCCAACGCCGACGGGCGCTGCCGAACGCGCGGTTCCGGTGAAGGCCGATCTTGCCGCCGATCAGGCGCGCCAGGCCGCGCGGCTCTCCTCCGCCATGACGCGGCTGATGGACTTCCGTCGCCAGACACTGACCGGTCTTGCCCGCGGTCTGCCCTCGCTCGACCAGTTGCTGGCGCTTCCGCGACGCCGTTTTGATGAGGCCGCGCTGCGGCTCACGCGGGCGCTGGAACTCAACACAATCAACAAGCGCCGGACATTCGAGCGCAGCGCCTCCGGCCTTTCCGGCATGCCGCAGCGGCTTTCGATGATGGTGGCGCGCGACCGCGAACAGGTTTCGGTCCTGACGGCGCGCGCCGACACCGCGATCGCGGCCAATTTGAAGACCCACCGCGCCGCCCTTGCGAGCCAGCACCGCGTGCTGAACTCCCTATCCTACAGGAACGTGCTTGCGCGCGGCTTTGCCGTGATCCGCGACGATGCGAACAGACCGATTTCACGCGCCGAAGGTCTCGATCAGGGCAAGGCGGTCGAAATCGAATTCGCCGATGGCCGCGTCAGTGCGGTAACGGGCGAAAGTGCTGCTGTAACCGCAGAGCCGGCAAAGGAAATGGCGGCGTCTGAAAAGCCGAAGCAGCCGCGGAAGAAGCCAGCCGCCAAAACAAGGCCGCCCGAACAGGGCAGCCTGTTCTGAGCGGCACTTTTCCCCAATCAGCCCCGGGTCGAAGCCGTGGCTGCGTCAACAGCAAACCTGTTGCGCCCTCAGTCGGCCCATTCGCCGCCGCGCATCACCGGCGTGGCGTTGCCGTCGGCATCGAGCCCGTCAATGTCGATCTTGTCCGAGCCGATCATCCAGTCGATATGGATCAGGGAGGAATTGCCGCCCCTGGCCGCAATCTCGTCGGCGGAAAGCTTGTCGCCGTCGATGAAGCATTTCGAATAGCACTGGCCGAGCGCGATATGGCAGGAGGCGTTCTCGTCGAACAGCGTGTTGTAGAACAGGATGCCGCTTGCCGAGATCGGCGAGGAATGCGGCACCAGCGCCACTTCGCCGAGACGGCGCGCGCCTTCATCCGTGTCGAGCACCTTGTTCAGGACGTCGCCGCCCTTGGCCGCCGCCGCATGCACGATCCGCCCGCCCTCAAACTGAACGCGGATATCGTCGATCAGCGTGCCCTGATGCGACAGAGGCTTGGTGGAGGAGACGTGACCTTCGACCCTGAGCCGGTGCGGCGTGGTGAACACTTCCTCGGTCGGGATGTTCGGATTGCAGATGATGCCGTTCTTGGCCATCGAAGCGCCGCCGCTCCATTCATGTTCGTCGGCAAGGCCGATGGTGAGATCGGTTCCCGGCCCCTGGTAGCGCAGCGCCGAAAAGCGCTTGCCGTTGAGCCAGGCCGAACGGGCATGGAGATTGTCGTTATGCTCTTTCCACGCGGCGATCGGATCCGGCCGGTCGACACGCGAGGCCGCGAAGATCGCCTTCGCCAGTTTCGCCACCGCCATGGCATCCGGATCATCGGGAAATACCGTCTTGGCCCAGGCAAGCGAGGGATAGGAGACGATGTTCCAGTTGATGTCGAAGCCGGCGATCTTTTCCAGCGCCGGCTTGTAGGCGGTCGAATTCGCCCGGTTGGCGCGCGAGACCTTTTCCGGGTCCTGGGCGGCAAGCAGCATCGGGTCGTCGCCCGCGATCGCCAGCCGCGCGGCGCCGCGCGCGTAGGCCATGCCCATGCCCTCGTAGAGCCAGTTGGCGGCCTTGTCGAAACTGGCGTCGTGGGCGTTTTCGAAACGCTCGAGCGTTGCCTGCGGATCGGCGAAGATCGTCGTCACCACGCCAGCGCCGGCCCTGTAGGCATGGCGCGTGATCAGCCGCGTCAGCGGCTGCGCCTCGATCGGCGCGGTCATCACCAGATCCTGGCCTTCCGCCAGATTGAGGCCGACATGCACCGCCACTTCCGCCAGCTTTTCCAGCGCTTTGAGATCGATGGGATGGGGAAGTCTGGTCTCGACGGTCATGAGGGCCTCACGCAATTGGTTTGTCTTGAGACCTATCTAGTGTGGTTTGAACGAGAATTGAAGCGCTGTCGCGATACAAACGGGGCCCCTTTCGCCCACCGTTCATCGCTTGACATGTGATTGAAAATCGCCTCAACTCAACCCTGGGTAACATTTCCACCAGCGAGGGGAGACGGCGAGGAATGTCCTTACGATCAGAAGCTCTGGCTCTCAGTCTTTTCGCGGCCCTTTTCTCGGCAGCCGGCCCGTTGGCCGCCAATGAACCTTCCTGGTCCTTCGATGAACACCCACAACCCTATGGCGACCAGCTTGCCCCTTCCGAAAGGGATCGTCTCCGCCAGGCGGACGATCTTGACTGGCCGCGGCGCTGCGCCGCCCGGCTTCAGACGGCATTCGCCGTCTACAAGGCGCACTATCCGGATTACGCCGCCGGCGCTCCAACCGATGTCGCCCTTAAACAGTGGATGGATTACATGGTTCGCCTTGGCAGCAATGAAGCGAGCGGCTGCGTGGTCAGCCTGCTGGAAGTCGCCATTGATGACATTCTTTTCGATGAGGGGCCTTTTCCCGACCTCTTTTGCGGGAAGCTCGCGCGGGAACCGGCATCCGAGGCCGAACAGCATCTGTCAGCGCTGCTGGCAAAGATGACGGAATATGCCGAAACGCTGAACAGGGACGCCGTCGAGGCCTTCCTCCGGCTGGGGGAGGACACGATGACGACGCGGTTCAATCCCGATATCCGTTATTTCCTCGAACGCACGCTCGCCTGGCAGACCGGCAAGCCCCTTTCGCCGGAATTCAGGGAGATCGTGATCGCTCAGATGGGGCAGGAAAGGCTCGATGACGTCGAAAAGGCCTATGGGCGGAACGATCTTCGCGGGGTGATCGAAACCTCGCCGGAATGCACATCGTGGTCGGACGAGATCGTGCCGAAAGAGGCGCTGAATGTTGAGACAATTTGGCGGCGTTGACCTGACTGGCCTTGCTGACCGAGCATCACAGGGGTTTACGGGGAGAATACCGATGCGCCTATTATCTGCTTCCTGCCTGTTTCTGTTTTCGGCGGCTTTGCCGGCACAGGCAAATTGGTCTTTCACAGACCACCCTCATCCGGATTTTATGGACGAGTACAGCGCAGAAGAGGACGCCATGATTGCCGATCTGGAAGCGATGGGGGCGGGAATTAATAATTGCTCTGCCGAAATCGTGTTCGAGTATCTGATCTACAACCGACGCTATCCCGAATTCGCTTTCACGCATGAGTTCAACGAAGGACTGGAAATCTGGAAGCATCATGTGCTTGAGACCAACCGCGCAGCCTCTTCGTTCTGCATCGTCATCGAGGTGACCGAGGAACTGCGCGAACTTTATTCCTACGATTTTGCAACACCGACCGAAGGTCTGTTCTGCGGCAAACCTGGTCGTCCGTACACCAACGCGGAAGAAAGCCGCATCATGGGGCTTCTCGACAGGCTCGTCAGCTATGCCGCGACCGGTAACTCCTTCGCGCTTCCGGCACTTGCGGAGGTCGAGGGCTGGTCCGACATCCGGCTCAATCCGGATATCCGCTATTATGTCGAAGCCCGGCAGGCACGCCGCTACGGCAACGAGCCGGCGCCGATCCTGCGCGACACCGTAATCGCGCTTCAGGGCAAGGACCGGCTTGCCTTTGTCGAGGACGCCATCGCGCGCAATGATCTCTACGCCGTGATCGAGACCAGCCCGCCCTGCTCGGCCTTCACGCCCGAAGCGCTGGCAAAGGCGCAAGAGGCAGCCAGGGGCGATCCGATCTGAGGCTTATGCGATAATGCCGGCCGTTTCCGCGCCGAGCGCTTTCACCGCATCTGCCGGCGCGAGCTTCACCTGAAGGCCGCGCTGGCCGCCATTCATGATCACGTAGGGGTGGCCAAGGGCGGCAGCTTCAAAGACCACCGGCACGCGCTTTCTCTGGCCGAAGGGCGAGATGCCGCCGACGTGATAGCCGGAAAGCCGCTCCGCCGCCGGCACATCCAGCATATGCGCATGCTTGCCCTTGAAGACGGCGGCAAGCTTCTTCATCGAGACTTCGGCATTGGACGGCAGAACGGCGCAGACCGGCTTGCCGTCGACCTCGGCCATCAGCGTTTTCAAAACGCGTTCCGCCGGCTCGCCAATGGCCTCTGCCGCCTGCAGCCCCACCTTGAAGGCGTTCGGGTCATAGTCATATTGCTGGATCGTGTAGGTTACACCGGCCTTGTCGAGAAACCGGGTCGCCTGCGTGGTTTTCGCCATCGGCTCAGTCCTTGCCGAAAAACGCCGCGTAATCGTCAGGCTTGAAACCGACGATCAGCCGGTCGTCATCCTCCAGCACCGGGCGCTTTATCATCGATGGGTTTGCGAGCATCAGCGCGATCGCCTTGTCCCGGTCGAGACCCTGCTTTTCGGCGTCGTCCAGCTTGCGGAAGGTCATGCCGGCGCGGTTCAGCACCTTTTCCCAGCCCGCCGCATCGCACCAGCGTTCCAGATGCGCGCGATCGATGCCGGCCTTCTTGTAGTCGTGGAACGCATAGGCGACGTCGTGCGCGTCAAGCCAGGTCCAGGCCTTCTTCATCGTGTCGCAGTTTTTAATGCCGTAAAGCGTCGTCGCCATGGCCTCGATCTTTCAAAAAAGGCAGGCGGTCTTTGAGGCCGCCTGCGATCCAGTAATAATCCGCCCGTCAGCGATCAGACCGTTTCCCAGCCGCCGTCCAGCTTGCCGGCGCGGTAGATCGCGTCGATCACCCGCTGGTTCTTCACCGAATCCTCCAGCGTGAACACCTCGACATCACCGCCGGCGGCAGCCTTCGAAAAGGCCTCGACCTCGCGGACATATTGCCGGCTGTCCTGAAAACGGAACGCCTGGGTCTCGGAGTGGCTCTGGTTGGAGAGCAGCACCGTTTCCTCGCCCCAGCGGTTGGCGTTGAAGGGGGAGACCACCTCGATCAGACCCTTGGTGCCGTGGAAGGCCATGGTCTGGCGGTTGGCGAGCTGGGTGGAGACGTAGAAGCTCATCTCGAAGCCCGGGAACTCCGCCTTGACGGAGGCATAGATATCCGTGCCGAATTCGCTGTCATAGCGCACCGTCGCCTGCAGCCGTTCGGGTTCCGCGCCGGTGACAAAACGGGCCGTCACCGTCGGATAGACGCCGATATCCGGCAGGCCGCCGCCCCCGAGTTCCGGGATATTGCGCATATTGGTCGCATCGCGCAGGAAATAGGAAAACGCCCCCTGCACATGCTGCAGCTCGCCGATCGCGCCGTCGGCCAGAAGCGCGCGGACCTTGGTCCAGACCGGCGCATAGGTGACCATGAAGGCCTCGCTGATCAGCACCTTGTTGCGGTCGCGCGCGGCGATCACCGGTTCGATGTCCCCGGCCTTCAGCGCCAGCGGCTTTTCCACCAGGACATGTTTTCCGGCGTCCGCCGCCTTGATCGCCCATTCCACATGCTGGGAGGTCGGCAGCGGGATATAGACCGCGTCGATCGTATCGCTCGCCAGCATCTCCTCGTAGGAGGCGAAGGCATGCGGCGCGCCGAAACGGGTCGCCATCGCCTGCGCCCGCTCCAGATCGCGGCTGGCAACGGCCGCAAGCACCGCATTTTCCGCGTCGACGATTGCCGGCACCACGAGTTCGCGACCGATCTTGGCGGTCGAGACTATACCAAAACGCAACATGGGGAATCCTCACCTGTTATTTCGGCGGCCAGCATAGGAACCGGCAGGCGGGTGTGCAAGCGGCTCGATAGCCAGTTCACGGCCTCGCCCGCCCGTGGGCTCCATTGCCATGCGGGGACGGGCAACCTACGTTAGGAACAGCGACGTCACCAGCACCCGGGAGAAGAACATGCACATGCGAAGACTTGGCAGAACGGATATCGACATCGCACCTGTCGTCTTCGGCGGCAATGTGTTCGGCTGGACGGCGGATGAACAGACCTCCTTCGCGCTGCTGGACCGTTTCGTCGGCGCGGGCTTCAATGCCATCGACACGGCGGACGTCTATTCCGCATGGGCCGAGGGCAACAAGGGCGGCGAGTCGGAGACAATCATCGGCAACTGGCTGAAGCGCGGCGGCGTGAAGCGCGAAGACGTCGTCATCATTACCAAGGTGGGCTCGGAAATGGGACCCGGCATGAAGGGCCTGAAGGAAGGCTGGATCATGCAGGCCGTCGAAGATTCGCTGCAACGACTGCGGACCGACTATCTCGACGTCTATCTCGCGCACTGGCCGGATCCCGAGACCGAGTATGAGGAGACGATCGCTGCCTTTACCAAATTGCGCGAGCAGGGCAAGGTCCGCGCCATCGGCGCGTCGAACCTTGACGCGGCGCAGCTTGAGGAGGCGCTCAGGGTCGCCGAACATACCGGCAGGGCGCGCTATGACGTGCTGCAGCCGGAATACAATCTCTACGCCCGCTCCGGCTTCGAGGGCGCGCTGGCGGAACTCTGCGTCGAGCACGATATCGGCGTGATCACCTATTTCAGCCTCGCGGCGGGCTTCCTCACCGGCAAATACAAATCCGTCGATGATGCGGAGGGCCAGGCGCGCGGCGCAAGCGTGGCGAAATATTTCGAGGATCGCGGCAGGCGTATCCTTCGGGCGCTGGAGACGGTTTCCGCCGATACCGGCGAGCATCCGGCGGCGATCGCGCTGGCCTGGCTGATGACCCGGCGCGGCGTCACCGCGCCAATCGCCAGCGCCTCGCGGCTCGATCAGATGGACACGCTCCTGCGCGCGCCGGAGATCGCGCTTTCACAGGAAGCCCTGCAACTGCTGCAGGAAGCCGGCGAATGAGCGAGATCGTCATTCGCCGGGCGGAGGCCGGGGACAAGCAAGCCTGGCTTGGACTGTGGCGGGGCTACCTGACCTTTTATGGCGCCGGTATCAGCGCCGAAGTGACCGAAACGACATGGTCCCGGATCATCGATCCGATCGTGCCCGTCTTTACCCTGCTGGCAACCGCTGATGACCGGCCGGCGGGCTTTGCCACCTGCATTCTCCATCCGCGCACATGGGCAATCGAGCCCGCCTGCTATCTGGAGGACCTGTTCGTGGAGGAAAGCCAGCGCGGGCGCGGCATCGGCAGACGGCTGATCGATGACCTGATCGCGATGGGCAAGCGCGATGGCTGGACCAATCTCTACTGGCACACCAATTCCGGCAACGAGACCGCGCGCAGGCTTTATGACCGCTATGACAGGGCCGACGATTTTGTGCGCTACCGCCTGCCACTGAAGGGTTAAGGCAGCTTACTTGGTGCCGTACATCCGGTCACCGGCATCGCCCAGCCCAGGAACGATATAGCCCTTCTCGTTCAGATGGCTGTCAATGGCGGCGGTGTAGACCGGCACGTCCGGATGGCTGTTGCGGAAATGCTCGATCCCCTCGGGCGCGGCCAGGAGGCAGAGGAAGCGGATATTGGAAACGCCGCGTTCCTTCAGCCGGTCGATGGCGGCGATCGACGAATTGCCGGTCGCCAGCATCGGGTCAACGACGATCACCAGCCGCTCGCCGATATCCTCCGGCGCCTTGAAGAAATATTCGATCGCCTCCAGCGTTTCATGGTCGCGGTAGACGCCGATATGGGAAACGCGCGCAGAGGGAACGAGGTCGAGCATGCCTTCCAGCAGACCGTTGCCGGCGCGCAGGATGGAGGCGAAGACCAGCTTCTTGCCTTCCAGAACCGGCGCTTCCATCGTCGTCAGCGGCGTCTCGATCGTTTCCATGGTGAGTTCGAGATCGCGCGTCACCTCATAGCAGAGCAGCGTCGAAATCTCGCGGAGCAGCCTGCGGAAGCCCGCCGTGGACGTGTCCTTCTGACGCATCTTCGTCAGCTTGTGTTGAACCAGGGGGTGGTCGATGACCGTTACGCCGTCCATGAGCTTCAATCCCGCTTTGATCGTGTCGTGCTGAAACCTTCTATGGCGCAAAAGCGACCGGCGCGGCAAGCACGGCGCCCGCCTGCAGGCAGAAACGCCGTTTTTTCCACTGTTTCAGCGTTGGAGCAGGGCAAAAAGCCGTGCGCGGGTTGCCTCATCGACAAAGGCGGCGGCAATCGCCGTTTCCGTCATGCGGCCGGTCTCGGCGGAAGAGAAGCCCATCTCGTCCTCCGCGATCGCGTATTCGCGCGCGAGCGAGGTGTCGAAGAAGGGCGGATCGTCGGAATTGAGCGTCACCCGGACGCCGGCATCAACGAGTTGACGCAAGGGATGCGAGCGAAAATCCGGATAGACCGAAAGGGCGATATTGGACCCCGGGCAGACTTCGAGCACCACACCCTCATCGGCAAGCCGCCTCACCAGTTCGGGATCTTCCACGGCCCGGACGCCGTGACCGATCCGGTCGGGCCGCACAAGATCCAGCGCGTCGCGCACGGAGTCCGGTCCGCAGACCTCGCCCGCATGGATCGTCAGCTTCAGTCCGCCGTCACGGGCGATGTCGAAGGCGCGCGCGTAATCGGCGACGCGGCCCATGCGCTCGTCGCCCGCCATGTTGAAACCGGTGAGCAGCGGAAAGCCGCAGGAAACGGCGTAGCGCGCCGCCCCCTCCACCTGTTCCGGCCCCATATGGCGTTCGCCGATCATCACCATGCGGCACTCGATCCCGGTCTTCGCCTTCGCCGCCGCAATGCCCGCCGTGATCGCCCGCATATAGGCATCGCGGGAAAGACCTGCGGCAAGTCCCTGTTCGGGCGAGACGAAAAGCTCGGAATAGATCGCGCCATCGGCGGCAAGCGCGCCGAGATATGTCTCCGCGAGATCCGCGAAATCCTCCTCCGCCCGAAAGACATTGGCTATTGCGGCATAGCAGGCGATGAAGCTCGAAAAATCATGCCAGACATAGCGACCGTCCTTGAGCCAGGCGGAGAGATCGACGCCGTATTTTGCCGCAAGGCGCGCGGCAAGCGCCGGCGGCGTCGCGCCTTCGATATGGCAGTGGAGTTCGGCCTTTGGCGTTTTCACAGGAAGGATGCTCCGTATTTGCCGGGCCCAAGCCCGAGGTGGTGGGCGATGCTTTCGCCGATATCGGCATAGGTTTCGCGCAGGCCGAGCGAGCCCGGCTGGAGGCCCGGTCCGAAGACGAGAACCGGAACGCGCTCTCGCGTGTGGTCGGAGCCGCGCCAGGTCGGATCGCAGCCGTGGTCCGCCGTCAGCACCGCGATGTCGCCCGGCCTCATCCGCGCGGCAATCTCCTCGATGCGGGCGTCGAACGCCTCAAGCGCGGCCGCATAGCCCGGCACGTCGCGGCGGTGGCCGTAGACCATGTCGAAATCGACGAGATTGGTGAACACCAGATCGCCCTCGCCCGCCTCGTCCATCGCCTTCAGGCTGGCGGTCACCAGCGCATCATTGCCGTCCGCCTTGATCAGGCGGGTCACGCCCTTGCCGGCAAAGATGTCGGAGATCTTGCCGACGGCGAGCACGTTGCGGCTTGCCGCCGTCGCCCGGTCGAGCAGCGTTTCCTCCGGCGGAGCGATCGAGAAGTCGCGGCGGTTGCCGGTGCGCTTGAAGGTTTCGGCCGTCTCCCCGATGAAGGGACGCGCGATCACTCTTCCGATGTTGAGGTCATAGGTCATCTCGCGCACGACCGCGCAGAGTTTCAAAAGCCGCTCGAGGCCGAAATGATATTCGTGGGCGGCGATCTGGAACACGCTGTCGGCCGAGGTGTAGAAGATCGGCCGCCGCGTCCAGACATGCTCCTGGCCGAAACGCTTGATGATCTCCGTGCCCGAAGCGTGGCAATTGCCGAGACTGCCGGAAATGCCGGCCTCGCGATAGATCGCCTCCAGAAGGTCGGCCGGAAAACAGTCCGGCTGATCGGGGAAATAGCCCCAGTCGAACATCACCGGTGTGCCGGCGATCTCCCAATGGCCCGACGGCGTGTCCTTGCCGCGCGAAACCTCGCTCGCCGCGCCGTAACGCCCCAGGAGTCGCTCCGGCTGCTCCATGCCGGCGGGACGATGCCGGGTCGCGAGCTTCGCGGCTTCCAGAAGGCCGAGCGCGGAAAGATTGGGCAGTTTCAACGGGCCGGAGCGCAGGCCCGCCCGATCGCCGAGGCCCGCGGCGCAGAACTCGGCGATATGGCCGAGCGTATCGGCGCCGAGATCGCCATAGGCCTTTGCATCCGGCGCACCGCCGATGCCGAAGGAATCGAGAACATAGAGAAAGGCACGGGCCATCGGACGCTCAATCCTGCACTGACAAATCGTCTTTTCCTTCTATCGCCTGCCCTCTCGCATGGCAAACGCCCCGGCACAACGGGGAACCGGTGCGTAAATCCATGCGTTTAGAAGGTGATAACCATGTTTCTTAACGCCGAAGGAAGGCAGGATGATCATGCTGACAGCCATCGACACGATCAAGGCGAGCACTGTCATGCCCGAAAGAAGCAGCAGCAGAAAAGGCGAGACCGGAGGCCAGGCCGGCGAACTGGCGCTGATCGCCGGCGTTCTTCTGGCCGCAACCGCCCTGGTGATCTTCGCCGCTCTCCGGCTTTACCTGGTCAACTGATACCCCTCAGACTGCAAGCCGCATCAACGCCGCCAGCATCAGCTCCGCGCCCTTTTCGATATCCGCCCATTCGGAATATTCCTCCGGGGCATGCGAAATGCCGCTGCGGCTCGGCACGAAGATCATCGCCGAGGGGCAGAGCGCCATCATCGTCTGCGCGTCGTGGCCGGCGCCCGAAATCATCCGCCTGGCCGGAAGGCCGAGCGCCTCCGCCTCTTCTGACAAGAGATCGACCAGTCCGGCATCGAAGGCCACCGGCGCAATGACGCTCTTCTCCTCGATCGCGTGGGCAAGGCCATGCTTTCCGGCGACCGCCGCCGTCGTGCGGTAGAACAGACGCTGCAAACCACGCATGACAGCTTCCGAGGCGTCCCGGATGATCACGGAGAAGATGGCCTCGCCCGGCACCGTATGCGGATGGTTCGGCACAAGCTCGACCTTGCCGATCGTGATCCGGGCGATCTCCGACGGCGACTGCGCGATCATGTCCGGGATCTGCACGGCGATCTCGGCAAGGCCGGCAAAGGCATCGGCGCGCATGTCCATGGGCGTCGTGCCGGAATGGTTGGCCGTGCCCTTCAGCGTCACCTGCAGATTGACGATCCCGGTCGCGCCTTCCGGCAGGCCGATCGCGATCCCCTCGCGCTCCAGCACCGGCCCCTGCTCGATATGAAGTTCGAGAAAGGCTTTGACGGAGCCCTTCGGCCGGGCAGCGCCGAGCACGGACATCGGATCCAGGCCTTGCGCGCGCATCGCCTCTGCCAGCAGCACGCCATCGGCATCGGCCGCACTCTCCAGCCATTCAGCCGTCACCAGTCCGGCGATTGCCTGCGAGCCCAGCATGCCGCCGAAACGACCTTCCTCCTCCGAGGTCGCCACAACCTCGATCGGGATGGCGGGCTGAACGCCGGCCTCCTTCATCGCCCGCACGCATTCCAGCGCGACGGCAACGCCCAGCGCCCCGTCGAAGGCGCCGCCGTCAACGACGGTATCAAGATGCGAGCCGACCATGATCGAAGGGCCGTCCGCCCCCCCGAAACGCCCGAAAACCGAGTTCGCGCCGTCGCGCGTCACCGCCAGCCCATCGGCCTCCATTTCCTTCGCGAACCAGTCGCGCACCGCCATGTCGGCATCGGAGAAACCCGGCCGATTGTAGCCGGCACCGGGCTTTCCGGCGCCGAAACGGTTGATGCCGTCGAGAAGGGCCCTGAGCCGCCCGGGATTGATCTTCGGTTTGCTGTTCATCGCTGCCGGCCTCCCCTTGTTATCTGCCGCAAGGCGGCTTTCCCATCGGATAATTTATTATGATAATTTCCGACAACCCGCAAATCGCGGCGGCGCCTCCGCTCTGCCCGAAAGAACGACGGAGCCGCAGGCGCGCGACTTTCACAGGGCGCACTGACAGCGCCGGCAAGCGGCGTGACGTCATTTTCGCCTAGACTGAAATCACGACTAAGTTTTTGATTTTTCTTTATCATTTTCCGCGGAGAATGGACAGGGTTGTAATTTATTATGATCAATCCTTGTAAATTACAGAATTTTCATAATTAATTAACGAAATACCAACAGAGGAGAACCGATTGATGAAACGCCTTCTCGCAGCCGCGCTGGCTGCCGCGTCGCTGGCTTTCGGGGCGCCTGCCATCGCGCAGACTCCGCCCAATGTTCTGGTGGTCGGCCAGATTGCCGAGCCGAAATCGCTCGACCCCGCGGTCGACACGGCCGTCAATGACTTCCGCATTCTGGTGAACATGTATGACGGTCTTGTGCGCTACAAGGACGGAACGCTCGAGGTCGAGCCGGCTCTTGCGAAGAGCTGGGACATCTCAGAAGACGGAAAGACCTACACCTTCAAGCTGCGCGAAGGCGTGGCCTTCCATGACGGTTCGCCCTTCAATGCCGAGGCCGTGAAGTTCAATTTCGACCGCATGCTCGACGAGAACCATCCCTATTACGACACCGGGCCGTTCCCGCTGTCCTTCTTCTTTTCATCCGTCGACACGGTCGATGTGGTCGACGACCTGACGGTAAGGTTCACGCTCACCGAGCCCTACGCCCCCTTCCTGTCGAACCTCGCCTATCCGACAGGCCTGATCGTATCGCCGGCGGCGGTTGAGGAATATGGCGCCGATTTCGGCCGCCACCCCTCCGGCACGGGCGCCTTCAAGTTCGAGGAATGGAACCCCAATTCCAGCGTTGTCGTCTCCAGAAACGCCGATTACTGGGACGGCGCGCCGCCGCTTGAGGCGGTGGTCTTCCGCCCCGTCACGGACGCTAATACCCGCGTTGCCGAAATGATGTCGGGCGGGCTCGACGTGATGGTCGAGGTGCCGCCGGATGCCCTGTCGCAGTTCTCCGACAGCGACCGCTACAAGGTCTATGAGCAGGCCGGGCCGCATGTCTGGTTCCTGATCCTGAACCTCAAGGACGGTGTCTTCGCCGACAAGAAGATCCGCCAGGCCGTCAACTACGCCATCAACAAGGAAGCAATCGTCAACGACATCCTGCAGGGCACCGCCGACGTGGCTGCCGGCCCGACGCCGCCGGCCTTCGCCTGGGCCTATGACGACAGCCTGTCGCCCTATCCTTACGATCCGGAGAAGGCCAAATCGCTGCTCGAAGAGGCCGGTTATGACGGCTCGGAGCTGACCTTCTACGTCACCGAGGGCGGTTCGGGCATGCTGGAACCGCAGGCCATGGCCACCCAGATCCAGGCCGATCTCGAAGCCGTCGGGATGCCGGTCAAGATCGAGACCTATGAGTGGAACACCTTCCTCGGCAAGGTGAACCCCGGCCTCGAAGGCAAGGCCGACATGGCGGAAATGGCATGGATGACCAACGACCCGGACACCCTGCCCTTCCTGGCGCTCAGGACCGATGCCTTCCCCGACAAGGGCGGCTTTAACTCGGGCTACTACTCCAATCCGGAGGTCGACAAACTGCTCGAGGAAGCCCGCACGGCCACTGATCAGGCCAGACGCGCCGAGCTCTACAAAGAGATGCAGGCGATCGTGCAGGACGACGCGCCCTGGGCCTTCATCGCCAACTGGAAACAGAACGCCGTGACCAAGGCGAGCGTGGAAAACTTCAAGCTCCAGCCGTCGTTCTTCCTGCTGTTGCAGAAGGTGGCAAAGCCGAACTGAGCGGGGCCGCATAGCCTCCACCAATCTCCCCCCTTGAGGGGGAGATTGACAAGAAGACGGCAGGCGCTTTGCACGGCTTCCCACCCAACGGAGAACACGCCATGGCCCATTATATCCTCAGGCGGCTGCTGACCGTCATTCCGGTGCTTCTGGGACTGACCGTGATCGTGTTCGCGATCATGGCGATGATCCCCGGCGATCCGGCCACGGCAATCCTCGGCTCCTACGCCACGCCGGAAAATGTCGACCGCATCAACCGCGCGCTCGGCCTCGACAAGCCGCTGGTGCAGCAATATTTCATCTGGCTCGGCAATATTCTCCAGGGCGATTTCGGCCGTTCCTACACGCAGAACCGGCCGGTGATCGATATCATCACCGAGCGTTTCGGCAATACGCTGATCCTCGCCGGCACCTCGCTGGTGCTCTGTTCCATCCTCGGCCTTCTGGCCGGCATCGTTTCGGCGGTGCGACAGTATGGCCTCACCGACAAGCTGGTCACCTTCTTCGTGTTGATCGGCATTTCGGTCCCCTCCTTCTGGCTTGGCCTGCTCCTGATCCTGCTTTTCGCCGTCAAACTGCAATGGCTGCCGGCAAGCGGCATGTATGCGATCTATGGCGGCGGCGGCCCGATCGATCTGCTGAAACATCTCATCCTCCCGGCCTTCACCCTGTCCGTGGTGGCAACCGGCGTCGTCGCCCGGCTGACGCGCACATCGATGCTGGAAGTGCTCCGGCAGGACTATATCCGCACCGCCCGCGCCAAGGGGCTGAAGGAACGCCGGGTGATCATGCGCCACGCCTTCAAGGCGGCGCTCGTCTCCGTCATTCCAGTCCTCGGCATCCAGGCCGGCTTCGTGCTCGGCGGCGCGGTCTATATCGAGACCGTGTTCCAGTGGCCCGGCATCGGTTCCATGCTGGTGACCGCGATATCCACCCGCGACCTGCTGACGGTCCAGGGGGGCGTCCTGATCGTCGCAGCCGCCTATGTGCTGTTCAATCTGGCCGCCGATGTCGTCCAGACCATGCTTGACCCGAGGTTGCGCTGATGACCGATACCGCCGCAGACAGCGCGCCGCGCCACAAGACGAAAAAAAGCGACCGCCCGAGCGCCCTCAAGCTCCTGTTCAACAACTCGCTGGCGACCGCCGGCCTGATTGTCTTCGCCGTCATCGTCCTCATCGCACTGGCAGCGCCTATCCTGCCGCTGCAGCCGCCGAATGTGACGGACCCGTCGGTACGCCTTTCTCCGCCCCTTACCGAGGGCCATCTTCTCGGCACCGATGCGCTCGGCCGCGATCTGCTCTCGCGTCTCATCTGGGGCACGCGCGTAAGCCTCGCCGTCGGCGTTTCCGCCACGCTGATCGCCGCGTTCTTCGGGTCCCTGATCGGGCTTGTCGCGGGCTATGCGGGCGGACGCACCGACAATATCCTGATGCGCGGCATCGATATGGTCATGGCGTTTCCCTACATCCTTTTGGCGCTCGCCATCGTCGCCGTTCTCGGCCCAGGCCTCTTGAACGCGCTCTATGCCATCGCCGTCGTCAACATCCCGTTCTTCGCGCGCAACATTCGCGGCATGACGCTCGGTCTGTCGCGGCGTGAATTCGTCGATGCGGCGCGGCTTTCGGGCAAGTCGCATGTCTCCATTCTCTTCGGCGAGGTTCTGCCCAACGTGCTGCCGGTGATCATCATCACCATGTCGACCACGATCGGCTGGATGATTCTCGAAACGGCAGGCCTTTCCTTCCTCGGTCTCGGCGCCCAGCCGCCGCAGGCCGATCTCGGCTCCATGCTCGGCGACGGCCGCAAGGTGCTGTTTACCGATGCCTATGTCTCCATGGTGCCGGGCCTGATGATCTTCGCCCTCGTCATGAGCATCAACCTGCTCGGCGACGGCATTCGCGACGTGCTCGATCCAAGGCTGAAGTCCGGCGCGCTGGCGCGTCCCGGCGCCCGCACGGCGGTGAAGCGCGAGAGCGTCCCTGATCGCGGGCAGAGGTCCGGAACGGTGCTCGACGTCCAGGAGATGCGCACCGAGTTCCATATCGGCGGCAGCATCTACAAGGCCGTCGGCGGGGTCGACCTCTACATGCGCCAGGGCGAGTGCGTCGGCCTTGTCGGTGAATCCGGCTCCGGTAAATCGGTCACCGCCATGTCGCTGATGGGTCTGGTGCCGACGCCGCCTGGACGCATCGCCGGCGGCGCGGCCTGGCTTGAGAACGAGGATCTGTTTGCCGCAAGCGACGAGCGCATTCGCCAGCTGCGGGGCGGCGACGTCTCCCACGTCTTCCAGGACCCGCTGTCCACGCTGCATCCGCTGTTCACCGTCGGCGACCAGCTGATCGAGGCCATCCAGGCGCATCAGCCAGTGTCGAAAAAGGAGGCGCGCGGCAAGGCGGCGGCGCTTCTGGAATCGGTCCGCATCCCAAATGCGGGCGAACGACTGAAGGCCTTTCCGCATGAGCTTTCGGGCGGCATGCGCCAGCGCATCTCCATTGCCATGGCGCTGGCCAATGACGCCAAGGTGATCATCGCCGACGAGCCGACGACCGCCCTAGACGTGACCGTGCAGGCGCAGATCCTCGAACTGATGAACGGGCTGCGCAAGGAGCGCGATACGGCGATCCTGTTCATCACCCATGATTTCGGCGTGGTCTCCGCCATCTGCGATCGGGTGGCGGTGATGTATGCCGGGCGCATCGTCGAGACCGGCACGACAGAGGAAATTCTCGAGCGACCGGCCCATCCCTACACGGCGAAGCTGATCGAATGCGTGCCGGTGCTGGGGGAGCCGAACCGGCGCCTTGACGCGATCGAGGGCCGTCCGCCGGTGGTCAACAACCTGCCGGACGGCTGCGCCTTCGCGGACCGCTGTCCCTTTGTACAGGACGACTGCCGCAAGGGCGATATCGCCATGACCGCGCTTGGCGAGGAACGCGGCGTGCGCTGCCTCCACCCGCTCAACAGGGAGACCGCCGATGGCTGAGGATGTGTTGATCGCAATCGATCGGGCGGAACGCACC
Source organism: Martelella sp. AD-3 (assembly GCF_001578105.1). GTDB lineage: Bacteria > Pseudomonadota > Alphaproteobacteria > Rhizobiales > Rhizobiaceae > Martelella. Next base: position 3,016,729 of record NZ_CP014275.1, read on the forward strand.
TTCGGCGGCGGCAAGACGCTGTTCGGCAGGAAGCTGCCGGCCGTCCACGCCGTTCAGGACGTCACCATCGACGTGCGGAAGGGCGAGACGCTCGGCATTGTCGGCGAATCGGGTTGCGGCAAGTCCACGCTCGCTCGCCTGCTTTCCGGCCTCGACGTGCCGACGGGCGGCAAGATCACCTTCGAGGGCAGAGACCTTGCCGAGGAGGCGCGCAAAAACCCGCGCGCCCTCGCCCGGCAGGTGCAATATGTGTTTCAGGATCCGGTCTCCTCGCTCAACCCGCGCAAAAAGGTCCGCACCATCCTGGAAGCCCCGCTCATCCACCTGTTGAAACTTGACAAGGCCGAGCGGCAGAAGCGGCTCGAAGAGCTGATGAACGCGGTCAACCTGGCGCCGGAATTCCTTGACCGCTACCCGCATGAGTTCTCCGGCGGGCAGGCCCAGCGGATCGGCATCGCCCGGGCGCTTGCAGCCAATCCGGAGGTGATCGTGCTCGATGAGCCGGTCTCCGCGCTCGACGTCTCGGTGCAGGCGCAGGTGCTCAACATTCTGGACGACCTGAAGGCGCGGTTCGGGCTGACCTACCTGTTCATCAGCCATGACCTGTCCGTGGTCGAGTCGATCTCCGACCGGGTGGCGGTGATGTATTTCGGCCGGATCGTCGAGCTCGGCACGCGCGATCAGGTCTTTTCCGACGCGCTCCACCCCTACACGCATTTGTTGTTGAATTCCGCCCCGGCGCCCGGCCGAAAGGCCGTTTCCGGCGGAGACCGGGAGGCCGAGCTGCCCGACCCCTATAATCCGCCGCCGGGCTGCGCCTTCTTCGCCCGCTGTCAGAGCGGAACGGATGCGTGCCGGCGCGCTGTTCCGCCGATCGACGAGGCGATGGGAGAAGCAGGACACAAGGCCGCCTGTTTCCACCCGATGACGAAAAGGACGGCATGAGCAACCCCAGTCTTGAAAGACGCCAGGCCTTTGGCCCTCCCTTTGCGGAGAAGAAGCGCAAGCGCCCGGATGTGATCGCCGACATGCTGCGCGACCGGATGATCGACGCGGAGCTGAGGCCCGGCGACCGCATGCCGCCTGAATGGCTCGAAGAAGATGCCCTGCGGGCCTCGCGCGGAACCGTGCGCGAGGCGCTGAAAATCCTCGAATTCCAGGGCCTGATTGCCTCGAAGACGGGGCCGGGCGGCGGCATCTTCGTCCGCGCCGTCCAGCCGGCCGAGGCGATCCAGACGGTGACAAGCCTGTTCCTCCAGGCCCCGCCCTCGATTTCCGATATCTACGCGCTGCGCAAGACGCTGGAACCCGCGCTTGCCGCCGATGCCGCGCTGCACCTGCCGGCCTCCGCCATCCAGTCGCTGCAGGACAAGATCCGGCTTTACGAGGGCGAGGCGGAAACGGCGGAAGAGGAGTATATCCAGCGTCTTGCCGAGCTCGATTTTCATGCCGAACTTGCCCGCCACGCGCAAAACCCGGTCCTGGGCTTTGCCTGCGGGCTGCTGCTGAACCTGCTGCGCGACCTTCCGGTCTGCCGGGCCATCTATGAGGAGCGCAATCCGGGCCTGCGCGAGACAGGCATTTTCTACCAGATCGAGCTGATCAAGGCGATCCGCGCCAGGGACGCGGCGAAAGCGCGCGCCATCATGGCGGAACATATGGTCGAGGCCGAGGCTTACATGCTTGAGCGCGAACGCCTGAACGCCGCGCGCAAGCCGGGTCGCGACAGCGACCACGCGTGACGAGCCGGGAGAATGCCGATGAAATGCGCACACACGATCCACGACCATCAGGGCCATCTCGGCTGGGACCGGTCGATCGATCCGGTTCTTGTCGCCCGTTCCGGCGAGACGGTCGCGTTTTCCTGCCGCGATGCCGGCAACGGGCACTATGGCCCGGAGAGCACGGCAGCGGATATCCTGACGGCGGAGCCTGGCCAGGCCAACCCGCTGACGGGCCCGCTCTATGTCGAAGGGGCAAGGCCCGGCGATGCGCTGAAGGTCACCGTCAACGAATTCGCGCCGTCAGGCTTCGGCTGGACGGCGATCATTCCCGGATTCGGCCTTCTGGCGGATCAGTTCTCCGGACCGCGGCTCAAGCTCTGGAACTATGAGACCGATATCTCGCAACCGGCCGTTTTCAATGCGCTGGCGCGCATTCCGCTGCGCCCCTTCATCGGCACGATCGGGGTCGCCATGGCCGAACCCGGCAATCACGCGGTGATCCCGCCGCGCCATGTGGGCGGCAATATGGACATTCGCGACATCGCGGCCGGCACCACGCTCTATCTGCCCGTGGAAGTCGAGGGCGCTTTGCTCTCCATCGGCGACACCCACGCTGCCCAGGGAGACGGCGAGGTCTGCGGCACGGCGATCGAGAGCGCCATGGATGTTTCCGTCACCGTCGACGTGATTGAAGGCGCCGCGCCGAAGACGCCGCATTTTTCGACGCCCGGTCCGATTGCGCGCCATCTTGACGCGGCAGGCTACGAGGTCACCACCGGCATTGGACCCGATCTGATGGACGCGGCACGCACGGCCGTCTCCAACATGATCGAACACCTGGCAAAGACCCGCAATCTCGATCCGGCCGACGCCTATATGCTGTGTTCGGTCGCCGGCGACCTGAAGATCAGCGAAATCGTCGACGCCCCCAACTGGGTGGTGTCGTTCTATTTTCCACGGATCGTGTTCGAATAGGGCCAAACGAAAAGGCGACCGGAAAACCGGTCGCCCTGCAATCGCTTCACGGGAAAAGAGGCCAGGGCCTCAGGCGGCCTTGGATTCGCCCTTGAGGCTTTCCAGAATGTTCTGCGGCGCGGAGACGCCGTAGGGGTCGGTCTCGCACAGGTCGGAGAAGCCTTCTTCCTCGAACCATTTCTCGACGACGCCGTCATTGATCACGGCAGCGTAGCGCCAGGAGCGCATGCCGAAGCCGAGATTGTCCTTGTTGACCAGCATGCCCATCTTGCGGGTGAATTCGCCGGAGCCGTCCGGGATGACCTTGACGTGCTCGAGATTCTGGCCCTTTGCCCAGGCGTTCATCACAAATGCATCGTTGACCGACATGCAGTAGATGTCGTCAATACCCTGGGCCTGGAATTCGGGGAAAAGCTTCTCGAAGTCGGGCAACTGGTAGGTCGAGCAGGTCGGCGTGAAGGCGCCCGGCAGCGAAAACAGAATGACCCGCTTGCCCTTGAAGTAGTCGTCCGAGGACATGTCCTGCCAGCGGAACGGGTTCGGTCCTTCGATGCTTTCATCGCGAACACGCGTGCGGAAGGTTACGTTCGGAACTCTGCGACCGATCATCTCAATCTCCTGTTGTCTTCAGCCCTTGAGAAGGAATTCTGTTTTGGAAAGGTTGAGGGATTTTATCAATTTTCAAATCGGAATAAAGGTAAAACCTTAGAATTATTCCAATCTGATGGCTGCCATGCGCGCAACGCATGGCAATTCCCTCATCTCAGCCAAGCAGTTTCAATGTGATAGCGGCCAGGCGCCATTCAACCCGATGGCACTGCGTCATTCCGACGCACCCCGACAGCGCCCGCGCTCAGTGACGCGCGAGCGCCATGGAACCGCCGGCGAAGATCAGCGCAGCGCCGACGGCGCGGTTCAGCTGCACGAACACCCGGCTGGATGCGATGAAACGCCCGAGCAGCGCGCCGCCGGCGACATAAAGGCAGACGGCAACGACCTCCATGACCAGAAAGGCAAGCCCCATGGCCGTCAGTTGCGGCCAGATCGGCCCGCCCTCGACGATGAACTGCGGAAAGAAGGCGGTGAAGATGGCGATCGCCTTCGGATTGGTGATCGCGATCGAGAAATCGCGCCGCATCAGCGCGGCGATGCTCGCGTCAAGCGCCTGCATCTCGGCAAGCGCCCTCGCCTTGATGAGGATCTGGATGCCGACATAGACGAGATAGACCGCGCCGACGAGCTTGATGACCAGAAACGCGGTGGCGGACGCGGCAAGAACAGCGCCGAGCCCGGCGACCGTGATCGCGATCAGAAAGGCAAAGGCCGGCATCCGCCCCATGCCGCCGAGCAGGCCACGCACCGCGCCGAGCCGCGCGCCGTTGGAAAAGGCCAGCATATTGTTCGGTCCCGGCGCGCAGTTGAGCGCGAAACAGGCCGGTATGAATACTTCCCATGCAGTCATGCGGCCCATCCTACGGGTTTGGCGACGCCCCCGAAACAGGCTTCGCGCCGTTTGCCAAAATCAAAACAGGAAATACCGCTGCGCCATCGGCAGAACATCCGCCGGCTCGCAGGTCAGCACCTCGCCATCGGCGCGCACCTCGTAGGTTTCCGGATCGACGGAGATGTCCGGCGTTGCCGAATTGTGCACCATCGAGGCCTTGGAAATGCCGCCGCGCGTATTCTTGACCGGCAGAAGCTGCTTGGCAACGCCCAGCTTGTGGGCCAGGCCGGCATCAAGCGAGGCTTCGGAGACGAAGGTGACGGAGGAATTGGTGCGCGCCTTGCCGTAAGCGCCGAACATGTAGCGGTAATGCATCGGCTGCGGCGTCGGGATCGAGGCGTTCGGATCGCCCATCTGGGCGGCCGCGATCGTGCCGCCGATGATGATCATTTCCGGCTTGACGCCGAAAAGCGCCGGGTTCCACATGACGAGGTCGGCCCGTTTTCCCACTTCCACCGAACCAATCTCGTGGGAAAGTCCGTGGGCGATCGCCGGGTTGATCGTGTATTTGGCGATATAGCGCTTCACCCTGAAATTGTCGTTCTGACCGGTCTCCTGCGCCAGACGTCCGCGCTGACGCTTCATCTTGTCGGCGGTCTGCCAGGTGCGGATGATGACCTCGCCGACGCGGCCCATGGCCTGGCTGTCCGACGAGATGATGGAGAAGGCGCCGATATCATGCAGGATGTCTTCCGCCGCGATCGTCTCCTTGCGGATGCGGCTCTCGGCAAAGGCGATGTCTTCCGGGATCGACGGCGACAGGTGGTGGCAGACCATCAGCATGTCGAGATGTTCGGCGATCGTGTTGACCGTATAGGGCCGCGTCGGGTTGGTCGAGGACGGGATGACGTTGGAAAGGCCGCAGATCTTGATGATGTCCGGCGCATGGCCGCCGCCCGCGCCTTCCGTGTGGAAGGCGTGGATGGTGCGGCCCTTGAAGGCCGCGACCGTGTCCTCGACGAAGCCGCTCTCATTGAGCGTGTCGGTGTGGATCATCACCTGGACGTCGTATTTGTCGGCCACGGTGAGGCAGTTGTCGATCGCCGCCGGCGTCGTGCCCCAGTCCTCATGCAGTTTCAGCGCGGCAGCGCCGCCCAGCACCTGCTCCTCCAGCGCGCCCGGCAGCGAGGCATTGCCCTTGCCGGAAAAGGCGAGGTTCATCGGGAAGGCGTCGGCAGCCTGGATCATCCGCTCGATATGCCAGGGACCGGGCGTGCAGGTGGTGGCGAAGGTGCCATAGGCCGGCCCCGTGCCGCCGCCGAGCATGCAGGTGAGGCCTGACATCAGCGCCTCCTCGATCTGCTGCGGGCAGATGAAGTGGATATGGGCGTCCATGCCGCCGGCGGTGACGCACTTGCCCTCGGCCGAAATCACCTCCGTGCCCGGCCCGACGATGATGTCGACGCCGGCTTGCGTATCCGGATTGCCGGCCTTGCCGATGCCGGCGATGCGGCCGTCCTTGATGCCGATATCGGCCTTGACGATGCCCCAGTGGTCGATGATCAGCGCATTGGTCATCACCGTGTCGACCGCCCCCTCGGCCCGGCTTGCCTGGGACTGCCCCATGCCGTCGCGGATCACCTTGCCGCCGCCGAACTTCACCTCGTCGCCATAGTGGGTAAAATCCTTTTCCACCTCGACGAAGAGTTCCGTATCGGCAAGGCGCACCTTGTCGCCCGTGGTCGGCCCGAACATGGACGCATATGAGGCGCGAGACATCTTGAAAGGCATGGAATTCCTCCTGGGGCGGAAAGCGTTATACGGCGGCGCCGTCGTAATGCTGCGAGCTGAGGCTGCGGGGATCGACGCCGTCGAGGCAATTGGCGTTGACCGCGACCATGTCGGCCCCGTCAGGGGCCGTGACATAAGCAAAGCTCTCGATACCGCAAGTCTTGCAGAACAGGTGATGGATCTGGCGCTTGTTGAACAGGTATTCGGTCAGGTTGTCCTCGCCGCTGTTCAGCGTGAAGTCTTCGCGCGGCGCAAACGCCAGCACCGAACCGAGACGCCTGCAGCGCGAGCAATTGCAGGTGACGGTGTGGCCGAGTTCGATATCAACATCGAAGTCGACCGCTCCGCACTGACAGCTTCCGTGGTAATGCTGAACAGCCATGATCAAAGCTTTCCCATGATTTCCTGTCGGAACCCGTAGACCGTGCGGTTGCCGGCGAAGGGCACCAGCGTCACGTCACGGGTCTGGCCCGGCTCGAAGCGAACGGCCGTTCCGGCTGCGATATCGAGCCGCATGCCGCGCGCCTTGTCGCGCTCGAAGGCAAGCGCCGGATTGGCCTCGAAAAAGTGGTAATGGCTGCCCACCTGAACCGGCCGGTCGCCGGTATTGGAGACAGTGATGGTGACGGTCGGCAGACCGGCATTGATCTCGATTTCGCCCTCTGCGGCGATCAGTTCACCGGGGATCATGTCTTACCTCCTCACCTGATCGGCTCATGCACGGTCACCAGCTTGGTGCCGTCGGGGAAGGTCGCTTCCACCTGCACGTCGTGGATCATTTCCGGCACGCCGTCCATCACCTGGTCGCGGGTCAGCACATGGGCGCCCGCCTCCATCAGCTCGGCCACGGGGCGGCCGTCGCGCGCACCCTCGACCACATAGTCGGTGATCAGCGCGATGGCTTCCGGCCAGTTGAGCTTGACGCCCCGTTCCAGCCTGCGGCGCGCCACCATGGCGGCCATGGAAACCATAAGTTTGTCCTTCTCACGCGGCGTCAGGTTCATGCGTCACTCTCTCGCTGTCACGGCTTGCGGATTTCATAGATGCCAGACTTTCGGCAGATTTTCATTCTCCCGCAAGACCCTTAAGGCGGGAATCAGGCTTTTTCTCAACTGGTAGCCGTCGGGGGCGACGACACGGGCGACGAGCTTGCCGTTCCACTCGCTGGCGCCGCCGGCAGACGTCCCGAGGGCCTCGCGCACCCTGGGCATCAGCGCTTCGGCGCGGGCCCCGCAATAGAGCAGCGTCGCAAAGGCGACATCGCCGCCGAGCACGGCGGCCTGCGATACGAGATTCTCGATATCGCCGGTCATGCGCACATCCTCGGCATGGATCAGCGTGCCTTTCCGGCGCACCCGCCAGCGATCCCGGAACTGGCCGCGCCGCACCGCCTCGCCCATGGCCTTGCGGCCGAGGAGCACCGCCTCGATCGCCAGAAACTCGGCCGTTTCGGCAAGGTCGACGTCCAGCCGGCGATGCAGAGCGGCTTCATCGAAAAGAATGGTTTCCTGTGGCAGCCAGTCGAGCCTTGCGCCCTCGCCGACGCGCAACTCGCTGTCGATCGTCGCCGGGCCGCCATCGGACCTGTAGATCTTCTCGCAGGCCTGCGTGGTGACCGTCAGCGTCGTGCCCGGATCGGCCGTCATCACCCATTGCAGCCGGTCGCCGCCGGTCAGCCCGCCGGAGGTGTTGATCAGCACGGCCTCCATGGACCCGTCGAAGCTCTCGGGGATGCGGATCTTGGCAGCCCCCTCCTGATAGAACTCATCAAGCCGCGTCCTGCCCGCGGAAAGCTTGGCCCTGACCTCGCCCCTGCCGAAGGTGCGCTGCGCCCGTCCCGGCATGTCCCGGATCAAGACGTCCACTCCGTCCCGGGGGACGCTTCCTCCAAGCCGCATTTTCTCTGACCGCACATTGATTGACCTCGTATTTTCTTCTCACACAAGGAAAAGCAAGTTTCGTGCCGCCAGCGAAATGAATTTCGTTTTTCGCTGAAAACCGAGGCATCCGCGGCTCACGCATCCCGGTTTTGTGGACACAATAGCAGCACATGCCCGCCTGACGCGCACATTTTCTCCGCAGGCTGCGCGCGGAAGCATCAGACGGTCAGGTGGCGGCGCGCCTCCGGCGTATCGAGCGTGTCGGCGGGTCCGTGATGGACGATCTCGCCGCGATCCATGATATAGACCTGGTCGGCGAGTTCGCGGCAGAAATCGAGATATTGCTCGACCAGAAGAATGGCCATGCCGGTTGAATCGCGCAGATAGCGGATCGCCCGGCCGATATCCTTGATGATCGAGGGCTGGATGCCTTCCGTCGGTTCGTCCAGCACCAGAATTTTGGGTCGCGTGACCATGGCGCGGCCGATGGCGAGCTGCTGCTGCTGGCCGCCCGAAAGATCGCCGCCGCGACGCGACAGCATTGATTGCAGCACGGGAAACAGGCTGAAAATATCGTCCGGGATCGTGCGGTCGCGCGCGGCAAGCGGGGCAAAGCCGGTCTCCAGGTTTTCCCGGACCGTCAGCAGCGGAAAGATCTCGCGCCCCTGCGGCACGTAGCCGACGCCGCGCTTGGCCCGGTGGTAGGGCGCCAGCCCGTCGAGCTTTTCGCCCTGAAAGCTGATGGCGCCGCCCGATGTCGGATGCTGGCCGGTGACGGCGCGCAGCAACGAGGACTTGCCGACGCCGTTTCGACCCAGCACGCAGGTGATCTTTCCCATCTCGGCGGAAAGCGAAACATTCCGCAGCGCCTGCGCCGCGCCGTAATGGAGGTTGACGTTTTCAATGGTCAGCATCGGTAGAGCCCTTTCGACGGACGTCAGGGCGAACAGCCCTTTCTTGAGCGCGCGGAAAAGCGAGGCCTTTCAGCCTCAATCTCCCCCCCTGAGGGGGAGATGTCGCGAACGCGACAGAGGGGGGTAAAGGGCAGAAACCGCAGTCTCCGAATTCGCAGATAGGGTTCCCCCCCCTCTGCCCCTGTCGGGGCATCTCCCCCTCAAGGGGGGAGATTGATGGGGGCTGGCGCTCCTTCAACACGAATTCCATCATCCCCTCACCGCCCCAGATAATTCTCGATGACCTTCGGGTCGTTCGAGACGTAGTCGATCGAGCCCTCGGCGAGCACCGAGCCTTCTGCAAGGCAGGTGACCTTGACGCCGAGATCGCGGACGAAGCCCATGTCGTGTTCGACGACGACGACGGCGCGGGTCTTCGCGATCTCGCGCAACAGGCGGGCGGTCTCCACGGTTTCGGCATCGGTCATGCCGGCAACGGGCTCGTCGACAAGGAGAAGCTTCGGCTCCTGCGCCAGAAGCATGCCGATCTCCAGCCACTGCTTCTGACCGTGGGAGAGATTGGCCGCAAGCTCGTCGCGACGCGGCGTCAGGCGGATCGTCTCGAGGATTTCCTCAATGCGGGTCCGGTCCTCGCTGGTCAGGCGATAGAACAGCGTGGAAAACACGCCGCGCCTGCGGTTGAGCGCCAGTTCCAGATTGTCCCACACCGTATGGCTTTCGAATACGGTCGGCTTCTGGAACTTGCGACCGATGCCGAGCTGGGCGATATCGGCCTCATCCTTGCGGGTCAGGTCGATCGTGTCGGCGAAGAACACCTCACCCGTATCCGGCCGGGTCTTGCCGGTGATGATGTCCATCATCGTCGTCTTGCCCGCGCCGTTCGGGCCGATGACAGCCCGCAACTCGCCGGGTTCGATGAAGAAGGAAAGGCTGTTCAGCGCCTTGAAGCCGTCGAAGGACACCGAGACATTGTCGAGATAGAGCAGGCTTTTCGCGCGTTTTTCACTCGGGCTCATCGTGCGCCCTCCTCGCTCGGGGTTACGTCCATGCCGGCCTCGGCCTGTTCCGAGCGCGCGTTGGCATCATTGCCCTTCTTCGAGAAGCGGTCGGAAATCGTGCCGACAATTCCCTTGGGCAGGAACAGGGTGACGGCAACAAAGAGACCGCCGAGCGCGAACAGCCAGAAGGCGGGGAACAGCCCGGTGAAGATGGTCTTGCCGCCGTTGACGAGGATCGCGCCGATGATCGGCCCGATCAGCGTTGCCCGGCCGCCGACGGCGGTCCAGATGACGACCTCGATGGAATTGGCCGGCGCGAATTCGCCCGGATTGATGATGCCGACCTGCGGCACGTAGAGCGCGCCGGCAACGCCCGCCATCATGGCCGAGACAACGAAGGTGAAGAGCTTGTAGTTTTCCACGCGGTAGCCCAGAAACCGCACCCGGCTTTCGGCATCGCGCACGCCGACCAGAACCTTGCCGGACTTCGAACGGACGATTGCCGAGGTAATGAAGAGCCCGATGGCGAGGAAGATGGCGGAGGCTGCGAACAATGCCGCGCGCGTGCCGTCGGCCTGCACGGAGAAGCCGAGAATATCCTTGAAGTCCGTCAGGCCGTTATTGCCGCCGAAGCCCATGTCGTTGCGGAAGAAGGCAAGCAGCAGGGCATAGGTCATCGCCTGGGTGATGATCGACAGGTAGACGCCGTTGACGCGCGAGCGGAAGGCGAACCAGCCGAAGGCGAAGGCCAGCGCGCCGGGCACGAGCAGCACCATCAGCATGGCGAACCAGAACATGTCGAAGCCGTGCCAGAACCAGGGTAGCTCCTGATAGTTCAGGAAGACCATGAAGTCCGGCAGGGTCGGATCGCCATAAACGCCGCGCGGGCCGATCTGACGCATCAAATACATGCCCATGGCATAGCCGCCAAGCGCGAAGAAGGCGCCGTGGCCGAGCGAAAGAATGCCGCAAAAGCCCCAGACGAGATCGAGCGACAGCGCCAGCAGCGCGTAGCAGAGATATTTGCCGAAGAGCGACACGATATAGGTCGGCAGGTGAAACGGGCTTCCCGCCGGGATGAGAAGATTGAGGACCGGCACCAGCAGGGCGATGCCGAGCAGGATGGCGATCGCGATCGAGATCCTGCGGTCGAGCGAGCGGAGAACATAGGCCGTAATCATGATTCAACCGCCCTTCCCTTGAGTGCGAACAGACCGCGCGGCCGTTTCTGGATGAACAGGATGATGAAGACGAGCACCAGGATTTTGCCGAGAACGGCGCCGGCATAGGGCTCGAGGAACTTGTTCAGGATGCCGAGCGAGAAGGCGCCGACGAAGGTGCCCCAGAGATTGCCGACGCCGCCGAAGACCACGACCATAAAACTATCGATGATGTAGGACTGGCCGAGATTGGGCGAGACATTGTCGATCTGCGACAGCGCGACCCCGGCAAGCCCCGCAACGCCAGATCCCAGGGCAAATGTGAAGGCATCGACCCAGGGCGTGCGGATGCCCATGGAGGCGGCCATGCGCCGGTTCTGCGTCACCGCCCGCATCTGCAGGCCGAAGGCGGAGCGCTTCATCAGCATCAGAAGGCCGAGAAACACGGCCAGCGAAAAGACAACGATCCAGAGCCTGGACCAGGTGATGACCAGCCCGCCGAGATCGAAGGCGCCGGACATCCAGGACGGATTGCCGACCTCGCGGTTTGTCGGGCCGAAAATGCTGCGCACCGCCTGCTGCAGGATCAGCGAAACGCCCCAGGTGGCCAGCAGGGTTTCCAGAGGACGGCCATAAAGGAAGCGGATGACGCCGCGCTCAATCACGAGGCCGACGGCAGCGGTGATGAGGAAGGCAACCGGAAGGGCAATCGCCAGCGACCAGTCGAAAAGGCCGGGATAGGAGGTGCGGATCACCTGCTGCACCATAAAGGTGGAGTAGGCGCCAATCATCACCATTTCGCCATGGGCCATGTTGATGACGCCCATGACGCCGAAGGTGATGGCAAGGCCGATCGCCGCCAGAAGCAGAACGGAACCAAGGGAGAGGCCATACCAGACGTTCTGCGCCGCGTCCCAGAAGGCAAGGCGCTTTTCGATCTTCGCCTGGGCGGCATCGACCTCGTCCTGCAGTTCCGGATCGAGCGAACCGCGCGCCGAGAGAAGGATGGAGATCGCATCGCGCCCGCCGATCGCGGCGATGTCGTTGATCGCCTCGGCCTTGGCCTCGATCGGACGGGAGGAATTCAGGATGGAGATGGCGCGGGCCTGGCCGAGGGCTGCGGCAATCTCGCCGTCCTCTTCTGCCGCAAGCGCCTCTTCGATCAGCGCCAGATTGTCCTCGCTCGGCGCGTTCATCATGGCGCGGGCGGCTGAAAGCCGGATAGTACGATCAGGGCTCATCAGCGTCAGCCCGGCGATCGCGGCATCGATGGAGCGCCGAAGATTGTTGTTGACCTTGACCTTCTCGAGGTCGCGCTTGGAGCGTTCCCCGGCTTCCGCGCCGGTCAGCGGGTCGATCAGCACAAGATTGCGGCTCGATGACCCCTTCCTGGTGATGAAGACCGCGCCGTCATCCTCGCGGTAATAGAGATCGCCGTTGGAAAGAGCTCTCAGCGCGGGCAAAACGGCGATATCGCCCGTCGCCGCAAGCGCTTCGACCAGTTTCTCGGTCTGACCGAAATTCCGGGCTTCGGAGAACTGATCAATCAGCGACCCGGCGTCGTCGGCCGCCCGGGAGAGAGAGGGCGCACATGCCAGTACCAGTATTGCAAATAAGATAAAGGTTCTGAAATAGCGCGGTAGTAGAGAAATGGACATGTGCGCCCCCAACGTTGACAGTCCGCCTCGCAAAGGACTGTCCCCCTGTTCACCCGGCGCGAAACACGCGCCGGGAGCCGAGTTGCCGTTCTTATTCGGCAGCCATGCCGCCACACTGGCCGGTTTCGACGTTGAAGTTGCCGCACGACATCGGCGCGCGCCAGTCGGCGATCAGGTTCTTCGAATCCGGCAGGTAATCGGACCATGCGTCGCCGGCGACGAGACCGGGCGTTTCGTAAACGATGTCGAACTGGCCATCATCCTGGATCTCGCCGATCAGCACCGGCTTGGTGATGTGGTGGTTCGGCATCATCGCCGAATAGCCGCCCGAAAGATTCGGCACGGAAACGCCGATGAGCGCATCGATGACGGCATCCGGATCGGTGGTGCCCGCCTTCTCGACCGCCTCGACCCACATGTTGAAGCCGATATAGTGGGCTTCCATCGGGTCGTTGGTCACGCGGGAATCGTCGCCGGTGTAAGCGTGCCAGGCATCGATGAAGTCGTAATTCGCATCGGTGTCGACGGACTGGAAGTAGTTCCATGCGGCCAGATGACCGACAAGCGGAGCGGTATCGAGACCGGCGAGTTCTTCCTCACCCACGGAAAATGCCACAACCGGGATATCGGACGCGGAAATACCCTGGTTGGCGAGCTCCTTGTAGAAGGGCACATTGGCGTCGCCGTTGATGGTGGAGACCACGGCCGTCTTCTTGCCCTCCGAGCCGAAATTCTTGATGTCGGAGACGATCGTCTGCCAGTCGGAAAAGCCGAACGGCGTGTAGTTGATCATGATGTCTTCTTCGGCAACGCCATGATCCTTGAGATAGGCTTCGAGGATCTTGTTGGTCGTGCGCGGATAGACATAGTCGGTACCGGCTAGAACCCAGCGCTCGACGCCTTCATTCTCCATCAGGTAATCGACGGCGGGAATGGCCTGCTGGTTCGGCGCAGCACCGGTGTAGAACACGTTGCGCTGGCTTTCCTCGCCCTCATACTGGACGGGATAGAAGAGGATGCTGTTCAGTTCCTCGAAGACCGGCAGAACCGATTTGCGCGACACCGACGTCCAGCAGCCGAAGACCGCCGAAACGCCATCGCCTTCGATCAGTTCGCGCGCCTTTTCGGCAAAGAGCGGCCAGTCGGAGGCCGGGTCGACGACAACCGCCTCAAGCTGCTTTCCCAGAAGGCCGCCCTTTTCGTTCTGCTCTTCGATGAGCATCAGCATGGCGTCCTTCAGCGTCGTCTCCGAAATCGCCATCGTGCCGGAGAGCGAGTGCAGGATACCGACCTTGATCGTGTCTTCCTGCGCCAGCGCGCCGGTTGCGGTCGAAGCGGCGAGCGCCGCCAGAAGAGCCGCGCCGGTCATTGCCTTTTTGAAATTCATGTTTTTCCCCTCAACGGATTGTCGCCTTCAAAGGCGCTTGGAAATCGCGGCGTTCGTGAAAAACAACGCCTGCGCCAACTATCGTCGAGGGAGAGAGAACCCCACATACGTCATTTGACGTAGGCGGGGTGGAAGACTGCCCGCAAGGCTGCCTTATGGCCTGTTCCGAAGCGCCTCGGCCTCGGCATAGAACTTCTTTTCCCAGTCCTTGTGGTTGTCGAGACCTTCGCGGATGAAGGGCGTGAAGATCGCCATGTTCATCAAGAGCCAGTTGATGAAGCGGGCGGGAAAACGCGTGGGCTTGACGAAATCGACGAACAGGACGACGCGGGTCTTGTCCGTGTGGTTCCAGGCCTCGTGCTCATAGGCATCGTCGAAGATCAGCACCTTGCCCTCTTCCCAGTGGCAGATCTGGTCCTTGACCCGGATCGCGAGCTGATCGGGCTCGGCCTCCGGCACGATCATGCCCAGATGAAGACGCAGCACGCCGTTATAGGGGCCGCGATGGGCCGGCAGGTGCTTTCCCGGCTCGAAGATCGAGAACATCACCGTCGTCAGTCCGGGGATCTTCTGCATCGCCTCCCAGGTCTTCGGGCAGGCCTTGATGTTCTGTTCCGATTTCAGCCCGTAGCCGAGCAGGAAGAAGGTCTTCCAGTGATTGTCATCGGAAATCGTCTTCACGTCCGTGGAGATATCCTGAAAGCTCGGCAGTTCGCTCTGGCGCTCCAGCACCTTGTCGAGTTCGGCGCGGATGGCGGGGGCCGCCGCCTCGATCTCCTTCGACCAGGGAAAGGTGGCATTGTCGTAGACGGGCGGATTGCCGTAGATCGCATGTTTGAAATTGAGCTTTTCCGCCCAGTTGACGACGCCCATGAAAAACCGCGTCACAGCGCTCGGGCGCTCCATCGGCGCGATGCCGTCGGTTCCGAAGCTCTGGCCGTCCTTGCCTTTCGTTTCGGTATGCGTCATGAACCTCTCCTTTATGCGGCTCTGCAGCTTCAACTGACCGCGATCATCCTAACATTCCCCGAAAAAAGGAAAAAGTGCGGCGGATGACGCGAATCGGGCCGCGTTTTCGCTTGCCATCGTCAGCCATTGCCTGAACATTCGAAAAAGCCAAGTTTCTTTTCACCTGCAGGCGCCGCACACACGATCGATGACACCACGCCAACGCATCATTCCCGTCCGGCGCGAGTATAACCGCTGGGTCGCCAACCAGACGCTTGAGGACTATGCGTTGCGCTTCACCGCCAAGAGCGCGCGCCGGTTTTCCTCAAGCCGCATCTCGCAGACGGCGATCGGCGCGATCTCCTTTCTGGCGCTGGAAGCGATCGGCGGCACGATCACGCTGTCCTACGGCACGACCAACGCCTTCTTCGCGGCCATCGTCGCCTCCGCGGTCATGCTGCTTGCCGGCCTTCCGATCGCCAAATACGCGATCCGCCACGGCGTCGACATCGATCTTCTGACGCGCGGCGCCTCCTTCGGCTATATCGGCTCGACGGTGACCTCGCTGATCTATGCGAGCTTCACCTTCATCCTGTTTGCCATCGAAGCATCGATCATGTCGGGCGCGCTGGAGCTCGCCTTCGGCATTCCACTGTGGATCAGCTACATCATCTCGGCCGTGCTGGTGATCCCGCTCGTGACCTACGGCGTGCAGATGATCTCGCGCTTCCAGCTGATCACGCAGCCCTTCTGGATCATCCTCAACATCCTGCCCTTCATCTTCATCGCCTTCATGGACTTCGAAAAGTTCGAGCTGTGGCGGGCCTTTGGCGGCATACGGGCGGAAAGTGCCGCCCCCGGTTCGGCTGCCCCGTTCACGCTGGCCGGCTTTGCGGCGGCGGCCGGCGTCATCTTCGCGCTGATGCCGCAGATCGGCGAGCAGGTCGATTTCCTGCGCTTTCTGCCGGCGACGGGAAAACGCAAGTTCCGTCATCGCCTGGCAATCTTTCTCGCCGGTCCCGGCTGGGTGGTGGTGGGCGTGCCGAAACTGATGGCCGGCTCGTTTCTTGCCGTGCTCGTGCTTTCCACCGGCATGCCGGCAACGGCGGCGGCCGACCCGGCGCACATGTATCTGACCGCCTTCGGCTACATGATCCCGAACGAAACGGCGGCGCTGTTGCTGATGGCCGCCTTCGTCGTCGTCTCGCAACTGAAGATCAATGTCATGAACGCCTATGCGGGCTCGCTCGCCTGGTCGAACTTCTTCTCCCGCCTCACCCACAGCCATCCCGGCCGCGTCGTCTGGCTGGTGTTCAACGTGGCGATCGCGCTGCTTCTGATGCAGCTCGGCATCTACCGGCTTCTGGAAGCCTCGCTCAGCGTGTTCTCGATCGTCGCCATGGCCTGGCTGTCGACCATCTCCGCCGACCTCTTCATCAACAAGCCGCTCGGCCTCTCCCCGCCCGGGATCGAATTCAAGCGCGCGCATCTCTACGACATCAACCCCGTCGGCCTCGGCGCCATGGCGCTTTCCTGCCTCGTCGCACTGGTGGCCCATTTCGGGCTGTTCGGCGCGCTCGCCGTTTCCTTCGCCCCCTTCATCGCGCTCGTCGTCGCCCTCATCGCCTCGCCGCTGATCGCCTGGGGCACGGGCGGGCGCTATTACCTGGCGCGCAGGCAACGCCGGGGCTGGCGGACGAAGACGGCGATCACCTGCTCGATCTGC